>CAVLAW010000008.1:0-26805 GCA_963661155.1 Tidjanibacter massiliensis
TCTATGGTAAATATTGTCTATTAAACTCATAAGAAATAACAGGGACAAATAATTTTGAGAATATTATTTGTCCCTTACTTCTTTTGAAATCAAAGTTCTAAAGAATCCTCTGCATCTACCCACATCTGCATCGTTCCATCAAGATACAATCTTACATATTCAAGTGGTTCATCAATAGCAAGTGCATTTAAGGCACAGTCCGATCCGGGTGTTGTTTTTAAATTCTTTTCTGCTTCCCAGCAGTCAATGCGGAGCATATAGCCAGCACTGGTATATACATCAATGCTGTTTTGCTGTGGATTGTATTCTGCAAATATCGTTCTCATCGTATCAAATCTCCTTATCGTTCAATCAATCATTTGTAAAAAAACTAGAAGCATTTTAATCAGTTCACCATGTCGTTTTCATTTTGTGTTATACTGTTCTATAAGATTTTCTTTCCCTTGTTTTTGCCCTTATCAGAGTTCGTAAATTCATATGGGAAGATATAACATAAGGGAAACAATAAGGGAAAGCTCACCTGCGACAAACTTAGTGTTTTCAAGGGCTTGAGAGATATTTGATAATAAAATATAACAGTTATTAAATCCCTTGGAATAGATAAAATCTCAATTCCAGTTTGTCGAACTGAAAACGGATTGAATGGGACGCATTGGTTCACAAATAGCCAGTGCGCCCTCTTTTTATGCTCAACGCCCTTTGGCTGTTACATAGGTGGTGACATCATTGCAGTTCGTCACTTCTCAATGTACAATATGGTCAAAAGAAAGGGGTTCACTTTAAAACGCACCTCTGTCAGCGCATGTTTCCCTTTCTTTGCAGATGCTCGAAATCAAAATGGAACAGCTCGGCGGAAGTGTCGATCTCTCTTCTGATGAAGATGTATTCAACTGTAGATTAATTTTTCCTGACGCATAACAAAATACGGGAGCTATCTTAATTGACCAATATTTTATAGTTGATCAATTAAGATAGCTCCCGCAAATTTTCTGTTATTCTTTCCCCAGCAAATACTGATAAATATCCCTCTTCGTCACCCCGCGGTCTTTCGCCACGAGTTTCATCGCCTCTTTCCGCGCAATCCCCTGATCCTCGTACTGCTTCATATGATCCTCGATCGAAATCTCCTCAAACGCCGCCTTCGCCTCGTCCTCGATTTCTTTCTGGCTTCTGCCTTCGATCACAAGAACGCACTCGCCCTTCGGATCTTCCTGTTCGTAGCGGGTGATGGCATCTTCGATAGTCGTCTGCCATGCCGTCTCGTGTTTCTTGGTCAGCTCGCGGCAGAGCGTCATTCTCCGGTTACCCAGCGTTTCCAGCAGCTCCCTCAATGTCTTCAGCAGATGATGCGGTGCCTCGTACACGATCATCGTTCTCGTCTCGTTTTTCAATCGTTCCAGCGCCAGCTTATGCTCTTTCTTATCCGGCGGAAGAAATGCCTCGAACACAAATCTTCTCGTCGAAAGTCCCGACAGTGTCAGCGCCGTCACGCACGCACACGCGCCCGGCAGGCTGGTCACTTCGATCCCGGCCTCATACGCCATCTTCACCAGTTCCTCCCCCGGATCGGAAATTCCCGGCGTTCCGGCATCGGTGATCAGTGCGATATTTGTTCCCGCCAGCAGCTTCTGCACCAGCTCGCGACCCTTGTCGTATTTGTTGTATTCATGATAACTTGTCATCGGCGTATGAATCTCAAAGTGATTCAGCAGCTTAATGCTGTTTCTCGTATCCTCCGCCGCGATCAGATCGACTTCCTGCAGAATGCGGATTGCACGGAAGGTCATGTCCTCCAGATTTCCAATCGGTGTTGCGCACAAATATAATTTTCCTGCCATGTTCTTATCTCCCGTCTCCATATAATTCCCGGATGTCCTTTGTATACACGCCCGGCGTCTCATACACGATCAGCGGTTTCTCCACGGTAATTCTCGGGTTTCCGCCCTTCATCGCCTCGATCAGCACCATGTTCGGCTCCTTATCCACGAACGGATACACCAACTGCATCCGCTTCGGTTCCAGATGATACTTTTTCAATGTCGAAAAAATCTCCGCCAGCCGGAACGGCCGGTGCACCAGATAGAACCGTCCTTTTGTTTTCAGCACCGCCGACGCCTCTTTCGCAATATCATCAAACGAGCACAGTACCTCATGCCGCGCAATCGTCTTTGCCTCGAGTGCATTCGTCAATCCATGCTGCCCTGTCATGTACGGCGGATTGCACGTCACCACATCGAACACTTCTTTTCCGAATTGCTGTGATGCCGTCTTCACATCTCCCTGAAAAATCTCAACATCATGTTCCAGATGATTGTACCGCACACTCCGCTGCGCCATCTCGGCGCTGTACTCCTGAATTTCCAGCCCGGAAAAATGCTCTCCGTTCGTCTTCGCCTTTAAAAGAATCGGCACAATTCCCGACCCCGTGCAGAAATCCATCGCCCGCTCCCCGCGCTTCACCTTCGCGTAGGATGCCAGCAGCACCGCGTCAATACCATAGCAGAAAAGGGATGGATTCTGTATCATCCAGTAACCGTTCTGCAGATCGTCGAGCCGCTCGCCCGGCTTCAAAAATTCTTCTTTATCTTCCAATGAAAATCCCTCCTCCTGCTGACTATTCAAAGCACCATCACACAAAAAGAAGCGTCAGTTTTACCCGGCGCTTACTTTTCAAAATGCATTCCAACTCAAATCTATTCCGGCTGTTTTGCCTCTTCCGAAGAAGCCTGTTCCCCGGAGCTGTTTCTGTCTTTCTTCTTTTCTTTGCCTTTTTCCTTCTTATGCTTCGGCTTGAACTTGAGCTCTTCCACCGGGTACTCCCGCATTTCCTTCTCATCGTTCACATCCGCCAGCACCTTGACGGTCTGGCGAAGCACATTGACACCGGAAACCTCACCCTTCATGCCGTCCGGCATCGTCACAAGATCGCCGACACCCGGCAGCTTGCGGTTCAGGTATTCGTAAGTTTCCTGTTCATTTTTCAGACAGCACATCAGTCGTCCGCACACACCCGAAATCTTCGTCGGGTTCAGGGACAGGTTCTGCTCCTTTGCCATCTTAATCGAAACCGGCGCGAACTCGGACAGATACGTGTGGCAGCAAAGCGGTCTGCCGCAGATACCAATTCCGCCGAGGATCTTCGTCTCATCACGGACACCGATCTGGCGAAGCTCGATTCTGGTCTTAAACACAGCCGCCAGATCCTTTACCAACTCTCGGAAATCGATTCTTCCGTCGGCAGTAAAGTAAAACAGCATTTTGTTATTATCAAACGTATACTCCGCATCGATCAGCTTCATCTCAAGGTTATGTGCCCTGATCTTCTTCTGGCAGATTTCAAACGCTTCTTTCTCTTTTTTGCGGTTATTCTCCTCCCGCGCATCATCCTTTGGCGTTGCAATGCGGATGACCTCTTTGAGTGGCTGAATCACTTTCGAATCATCCACCTCTTTCGGTCCCAGCACGACAAAACCATACTCTACGCCGCGCGCCGTCTCCACGATGACATGGTCGCCCACGCAGATATCCAGCTCTCTCGGCGAGAAATAATATACTTTTCCTACGTTTCGAAAACGTACTCCTATAATTGTTATCATGTTATCAGTTTTCCTTCATTGTCAGGAACATAAGCTCCATGGTTAAATCAAAATTAACATTCGCATTCAGGCGGGCTCTCGCCTTCTGAATCGACTCTATAATTTTCTCCAGACCTTCGTATGAGCTCTTGTTCGCTCTCTCACGGATTCCGTTCAGCTCCTGCTTGAACACAAGGGAATCCACTTCTTTCGTTGCCTTAAAGAGCAGAACATCGCGGAACCACAGAGAAAAGATATCGAAGTAATCATCGATATTATCTTTTTCTGCCGTCAGCTTTTTGATCGTCTCCACGATCTCATACAGCGGCATGCCATCAGCGTATTTTGCCATGCGGAGCGCATTTTCCAGTGTCTCCTCGTACTCCGGAGAACGTGCAATCCGCTCTGCTTTTCCGATGTTTCCCTGTGCCAGGGACGCATCGACTTCTGCCTGGTAATCCGGCACATGCATTTCGTTCATCAGATAGTCTTTCACAAGCTGGTCTCCCACTGGTTTTAAATTTAACTGCACGCAGCGTGACGAAATCGTCGGAAGCAGTGCGTCCGGGTTGTCTGCCAGAAGCATGATAACCGCGTAAGCCGGCGGCTCCTCGATCGTTTTCAGCAGTGCGTTCTGCGCCTGAAGCGTCATCTTCTGCGCTTCGTCGATGATATAAATCTTGTACGGGCTGCTGTACGGCTTGATCATCACATCGTTGATGAGCTGCTCCCGGATTTCATCGATGCTGATGGTGTTCGGCTTCTCGTGCGTCACATAGATGATGTCCGGGTGATTCTGGCTCTGCGCCTTTTTACAGGACGGGCATTCCATACAAGGCTCGGTTCCGTGCTTCTCACACTGAAGCGTCATAGCAAACAGCGAAGCCATCATTTTCTTTCCCGATCCACTTTCTCCGCCAAAAAGATAAGCATGAGATACTTTATTCATCGAAATGGCATTCTGTAAATGCGTTATGATTTCCTGATGTCCTACAACCTTCTGAAAACCCTGCATAAAATCACCCCCTGGAGTTCTTTTGTATTTCTTATCACCCGCAGTGTACCGTTCAAAAACGCTTTCGCGTTTTTTCACTGACGGGCTGTCGCCCTATTAAACAAAAAACTAACGTTTCCGTCTGCAAGCAGCCGCAATCGTCATTTTTTTGTTTAGCACTGCTCATAGTATATCATATTTCCTTCTGTTGTTCCACAAAATTCTGAATTTCGAAAAAACAAGCTTCCGGCGTAAAATTATTGGAAAATCTGCGGACAATTCCAGCTTCCGCAATCTTCTCCTCCGTGAAATCCTCGCAATCCGCCAGGAATCTCCGGCACATTTCCGCGTATTTCGGCTCTTTCTGTTTTCTTTCCCGTTCCAGCGCCCGCGAAAGACGCAGCCCGTCGTCCACTTCCACATACAGCGGAACCATCGCCTGCTCCCCGAAATACGCCTTTAATTTCAGATACGATTCCAGCGTTCCAATCCCGAGATAATCGTGCTTTGCGAGGTCGATCTGTCCGTCATCCGCCGTAAAATAATACCACGGTCCCAGCACGGTCGAATACATCCGCTCCTCGATAATCTTTCCAGCCTCCCGAAACTCGGCCAGCCGTTTTTCATCCACAAAGAAGTACTCTCGTCCGTCCTGCTCCCCGCTCCGAATCGGCCGTGTCGTATACAATACAAACGGCTTCAAATCCAGCGCCGTCTGTTTGATCAGATGCTCATAAATATGATCCTTCCCGGAAGCACTTTTTCCCATCAGATAGTAAATTTTTCCCATTTTCAATCTCCCCGAAATGCAAACTTTTTATGCTTTAAAGCGA
The DNA here is from genome assembly GCA_963661155.1 of Tidjanibacter massiliensis. Classification (GTDB taxonomy): domain Bacteria; phylum Bacillota; class Clostridia; order Lachnospirales; family Lachnospiraceae; genus Fusicatenibacter; species Fusicatenibacter massiliensis_A. The sequence goes on from CAVLAW010000008.1 coordinate 5,403, forward strand.
TATCCCACGCCCCAGATCGTCTCAATATACTGCGGCTTCGCCGTATTAAACTCAATCTTCTCGCGGATCTTCTTGATATGCACCGTAACCGTCGCAATATCTCCGATCGACTCCATATCCCAGATCTCGCGGAACAGCTCCTCTTTCGTAAAGACGCGGTTCGGATTCTCCGCAAGGAACGTAAGAAGATCGAACTCTTTCGTCGTAAACTGCCTCTCCTCGCCGTTCACCCACACGCGGCGCGCTGTCTTGTCGATCTTGATACCGCGGATCTCCACAATATCATTCTCTTTCTTGCCGCTTCCGACCAGACGGTCGTACCGTGCCAGATGTGCTTTCACGCGTGCAACCAGCTCACTCGGAGAAAACGGCTTCGTCATATAGTCATCTGCACCAAGACCCAGTCCGCGGATTTTGTCGATATCATCCTTCTTTGCAGAAACCATGATAATCGGAATATCTTTCTTCTCGCGCACCTCGCGGCAGATCTCAAATCCATCCACCTCCGGCAGCATCAGATCCAGGATCAGCAGGTCAAAATCCTCTTTAATCGCCCGCACAAGACCGGTGTCTCCCTGGTTTTCAATCTCCACTTCAAAGCCCGAAAGCTCCAGATAATCTTTCTCCAGATCCGCAATGGATTCCTCATCCTCAACAATCAGTATCTTACTCATTGAACAGGTACCTCCTGATATTTTCTTAATACAAAGTACATCGTGGTTCCCACCCCTTCTTTGCTGGTGGCCCACACTTTTCCGCCGTGGTCTTCAAGAATCTTCTTCACAATCGAAAGACCGATACCGCTGCCGCCCCTCGTGCTGTTGCGGGATGCGTCCGTGCGGTAGAAACGATCGAAAATCTTCGTCAGATCCTTCGTTGCAATTCCCTTGCCGTTGTCCTCAATCTCCACCTGCACAAAATCTCCGACGTCGCGCAGACGGATGTTGATGACCTTGTGGCTCTTGTCCATATATTTGATGGAATTGCTCACAATGTTATTGATGACACGCTTGATCTGCTCTGCATCGGCGATAACGATCGGGTCGTCCTCGAGATAATTAAAGTATGTCAGATCCACATGCTGTGCGTCAAGCTCCAGATTCAGTTCTTCCACGCAGTCATCAAAATAATCCGCGATATGGATTTTCGAGAACGTGTACGGAATGCGGTTCGTGTCAATCTTGGAATAGAACGTCAGCTCATTGATCAGACGATCCATCTCATTCGCCTTATTGTAAATCGTGCGGATGTAGCGATCCATCTTCTCCGGCGTATTCGCCACGCCGTCCATGATGCCCTCGACATAACCCTTGACCGCGGTGATCGGCGTCTTCAGGTCATGTGAAATGTTGCTGATCAACTCTTTATTTTCTTTGTCGAACTCGACTTTTTCTTCCGCCGTCTCTTTCAGCCGGATGCGCATCTCCTCAAAGTCCTCGCAGAGGTCATTGATCTCCTCTACGCCGCACGGCTCGACCGTAAAATCGAGGTTTCCGTCTTTGATGTTCTGCGTCGCCTTTTTGAGCTGCTCCAGCGGCCCGATCACACCCCGGTAAATCCAGAGACTGAGGCCAAGACTCGTAAACACCAGAATCAGAATAATCACAACGCCGAGTTCTTTCAGCATTCCCGTAAGCTGCGGTGCAATCTGGTCTGTCTTGGTGATGATAAATGCGCTGCACTCTTTTCCATCCGCATTCTCATAGTCGACCTGCTTAACCATCCACTGTTTTTCATTCCGGAAATAGACGCCGCCCTTGGAGTTTGCCCCCGGATCGCCGTAGCCCGGTAGCTCATTTTCCAGCTCCTCGAGCGACAGTTCCTTTGATCCATTGTAGATCACAGTTCCATCTTCACGCACTGCAATAAACGACTGTTTTTTCTGCAGCTTCGCATTGAGCGTATCAAGATAACTCGTATCTTCCAGCTCTGTGACATTCGATTTTGCTGTATCTTCCACTTCATCGTACTCTTCTGACGTCATTGCATTCAGAAGCAGCGTATTGTTCGAGATGGTCCGGTATGTCGCATTCGGAAGACCATATTTTTCACCGATAATCTTCGTCTTGTATCCTACAAAAACGTAAAAAATCAGCGTACACAGCACAATCGGAACCAGGATAATGATGAAAAAAGAAATGATCACTCTCGTCCGCAGCTTCATATTTTTTTTCTTTTTTTCCATGATAAGATCCACCTGTTTTTTAACACATATTTCGTACTTTCCGGCACCCGCAGGACAAAAAAATCCCCAGTGCGCAGTCTAATTTTATTATAGCACAACGCCTGAGGATTTTTCATTAACTTAGATGAATCTTTCTAAACTTTCTATAAACACATTGGCCATACGGACAGTTCACACGCGCCATTCGCAAAACCGCGCTTACAGCGCTCTCCGCTGCTACGCAGCTCCTTTTTGCTCATTTCTCGGCGCTCCCTTCGAGAAGTTCCACAAACAGATTTTCATGCAAGCATGAAATCTGTCCGCAGAACTTCTCGAGTGAACTTGTGTCTTAGAAATTAGAGGTATTTTTTCAGATCTTCTACTTTGTCCAGTTTCTCCCACGGCAGATCCAGATCGTTTCTTCCGAAGTGGCCGTAAGCGGAAGTCTGTTTGTAGATCGGGCGGCGCAGATCCAGCATCTTGATGATTCCTGCCGGACGAAGGTCAAAGTTCTCGCGAACGATGTCAGTCAGTTTGTTGTCGGACAGTTTTCCTGTGCCGTAGCTGTCGATCATGATGGAAGTCGGATGAGCGACACCGATTGCGTAGGAAAGCTGAACCTCGCATTTATCAGCAAGACCTGCTGCTACGATGTTCTTTGCTACGTAACGTGCTGCGTATGCTGCAGAACGGTCTACTTTTGTGCAGTCCTTTCCAGAGAAAGCTCCGCCGCCGTGACGAGCATATCCGCCGTAGGTGTCTACGATGATCTTACGTCCGGTAAGGCCGGAATCTCCGTGAGGTCCGCCGATTACGAAACGGCCGGTCGGGTTGATGAAGAATTTGGTGTGCTCATCTACCATGTCTGCCGGGATGATTTCGTCGAATACGTATTTTTTGATATCCTCATGGATCTGCTCCTGGGATACTTCCGGATCGTGCTGAGTGGAAAGAACAACCGCGTCAAGACGGAACGGTTTGCCGTTCTCATCATACTCTACGGTTACCTGTGTTTTTCCGTCCGGACGAAGGTAGCTTAATGTACCGTCTTTGCGGACTTTGGTCAACTGGCGCGCCAGTTTGTGTGCCAGATAGATCGGATATGGCATATACTCATCGGTCTCGTTGCTCGCGAATCCGAACATCATACCCTGATCTCCGGCTCCGATGGCATCGATCTGCTCGTCCGTCATCGTGTGCTCTTTTGCTTCCAGCGCTTTATCAACACCCATAGCGATATCGGTGGACTGTTTGTCCAGTGCAACGATAACTGCGCAGGTGTCAGCGTCAAATCCGTATTTTGCACGGTCATAGCCGATCTCGCGAACGGTATCGCGAACGATCTGCTGGATATCGATCTGTGCTTTGGAGGTGATCTCACCCATTACCATAACGTATCCTGTTGTGGTGCAGGTTTCGCATGCTACACGGCTCATCGGGTCCTGCTCAAGCAGCGCGTCCAGAATTGCGTCAGAAACGGCATCGCAGAGTTTGTCCGGATGTCCTTCGGTTACAGACTCAGAAGTAAACAGTCTTTTTTCCATTCTCGTTCTCCTTTTTTTCTTCTCTTCTCTTTTGATCTTCTATCAGATCTCTGAACAATAAAAAAGATCCGCACTCGAAGCGGACCTGAATAGTAATGTTCAAATCCCCTTATTGTTCGAAAGTTTCGCTCAGGCTGGCACCTTCCCGTACAGATCACTTCTGTCCCAGGGGTTGCCGTGGTTTCACAGATCCTATGTATCTCCACCACTCTGAATAAGAGAAAAGCAACTGAATTTTTAATGTTTGTTTTTTGTTCCTCTGATACACTATCGCAAAATACGCCGTTCGTCAAGAGGAAATTTCAGGAATTAAAACAAAATGAGACAAATTCCCGAAAGTGTCGTTCTGTAAAAAATAACTGCCCCGGTTCCGGAGCTCTTTTGTCTGTCAAAAGCTCCAGAATCGAGGCAATGTCTGCCGTTTTATCCGGCATCAACATTCTTTAATATAAAGAAACCCGGTCCTGCTTTCCGGCCCGTAATCGTCTGTCGGGACAATCTCCATGGTAATATTTTTACCGCTCCGCCGCGCTTCACATGGCAGGTAACAGTCCGCGGATGTCTTTCTCATACGCTCTGCAACTGTGTGTAGATCCGCAAACCGGTCGGCCTGCTCCCGGTAGGCCTCCATCACATGATTCACCATCAGGTCATGCATCATCAGATCGGCATTTCCACGTTCTTTCCCCGTGGCCTGCTCCACGCCCTAATCGGAATACAAGCCTGTACAAACAGCGCCGCCACGACAATTCCGATAGTCAGAAAGACAATCCTTTTTCATCTTTTTCCTCAATTTCATTACAAAAGAGTGAGTTTTTTATTTTTTCGCGTTATAGAAACAAAATCACAGAAAAGAAAAGGCGTTCCCGCCCTTTTCAGGTAACGGAAACGCCTTATGGTTTCAAAAATCAGGATAAAACTTATTTATGCCACTCCCAGTTGCGGATCTCTTCGAGGTCCTGACCGTACTCAGCGATGTACTGTTTGTGCTCGATGAGTTTGTCGTTCATCTTCTGGATGAGATGAGCGCCCTTATTTCCAAGCTGCGGCAGATGCATGATCACATCTTTTACCAGGTTGAAACGGTCGATCTTGTTCTGAACACGCATATCGAATGGAGTTGTGATAGTACCCTCCTCCTGATAGCCGTGAACAGACATGTTGTGGTTGTGACGCTCATAGGTGAGCTCGTGGATCAGAGTCGGATATCCGTGGAATGCGAAGATGATCGGTTTATCTTTGGTAAACAGAGCATCGTACTCTCGGTCGCTTAAGCCGTGCGGATGTTTCGTCTCGGATTCCATCTTGAACAGGTCGACAACGTTGATGACACGAATCTTCAGATCCGGCATTTCATCGCGGAGGATGGTCGTTGCAGCCATGATCTCCAGAGTCGGAGTATCACCGCAGGCAGCCAGTACAACATCTGGCTCTTCACCCTCGTCGTTGCTTGCCCAATCCCAGATGCTGATACCCTGTGTGCAGTGCTTAACAGCCTGCTCCATGGTCAGCCACTGGCAGCTCGGGTGTTTGGATGCAACGATTGCGTTGACGTAGTTCTTACTCTTGATGCAGTGATCAAAGCAGGAAAGCAGGCAGTTCGTATCCGGTGGGAGATACATGCGGACAACGTCTGCTTTTTTATTGGCAATGTGATCCAGGAATCCTGGGTCCTGATGAGTAAATCCGTTGTGGTCCTGCTGCCATACATTGGAAGTCAGGATGAAGTTCAGAGAAGCGATCGGCTGTCTCCAGGAAAGCTGGTTGCAGACCTTCAGCCATTTTGCGTGCTGTGCAGCCATGGAGTCAACGATACGGATGAATGCTTCGTAGCTTGCAAAGAAGCCGTGACGTCCGGTCAGAAGGTATCCTTCCAGCCATCCCTCGCACATATGCTCGCTCAACATACCGTCCATGATACGGCCGTTTCTTGCCAGGTGATCATCGTTCGGAAGAAGCTCTGCGTTCCAGTCGCGGTCTGTAGCCTCGAATGCTCTGTACAGACGGTTGGACATGGACTCATCCGGTCCGAAGATACGGAAGTTCTGGTTCTCCTCGTTCAGACGGAAGATGTCGCGGATGTATCCGCCAAGCTCGATCATATCCTGTGCTTTTGTCTTGCCAGGCTCAACTTCGATTCCGTAGTTTCTGAAATCAGGCAGACGCAGGTCTTTTAAGAGTTTACCGCCGTTTGCATGCGGGTTGGATCCCATACGGGCATCACCCTTCGGGCAGAGCTCTGCGATTTCCGGTTTCAGACGGCCATTCTCATCGAACAGCTCTTCTGCGTGATAGCTCTTCAGCCACTCGTCCAGAAGTTTCAGATGCTCTTCCGGTTTCTCCATGGAGATCGGCACCTGATGCGCACGGAAGCTGCCTTCGATCTGCAGTCCGTCTACGAATTTCGGGCCAGTCCATCCCTTCGGAGTACGAAGAACGATCATCGGCCATACCGGTCTTTCCGGATCGTTGTTCTCACGGGCATTTTTCTGGATTGCTTTGATCTCTTCGATAACAGTATCCATGGTCTCAGCCATCTTGCGGTGCATGGTCATCGGATCGTCGCCCTCTACGAAGTATGCTTTCCAGCCGCATCCTTTGAAGAATGCTTCTACCTCTTCATGAGAAAGACGTGCAAAGATGGTCGGGTTGCTGATCTTGTATCCGTTCAGGTTCAGAACAGGAAGAACAGCACCGTCTGTGATCGGGTTCAGGAATTTGTTTGACTGCCAGGAAGTAGCCAGCGGGCCGGTCTCGGCCTCACCATCACCTACTACAGTAACGGCAATCAGATCCGGGTTATCAAAGACTGCACCGAATGCGTGTGCAATCGAGTATCCCAGCTCACCGCCCTCATTGATGGAACCCGGGGTCTCCGGAGCACAGTGGCTCGGAACTCCGCAAGGGAAGGAGAACTGTTTGAACATCTTTTTCATGCCTTCTTCATCCTGGCTGATGTTCGGATATACTTCGCTGTAGGAGCCCTCCAGATAGGTGTTGGCGATCTGGAAGTTTCCGCCATGTCCAGGGCCGGACAGATAAATCATATCAAGGTCATAACGTTTGATGGCACGGTTGCAGTGTGTCCATACAAAGTTCTGTCCCGGTACGGTTCCCCAGTGGCCTACAATTTTTTTCTTTACCTGGTCAAGGGTAAGCGGCTCTTTTAAAAGCGGGTTGTCCAGAAGGTATAACTGGCCTGCAGACAGATAGTTTGCTGCACGCCAGTATTCGTTCATCTTCTCGAGCATTTCATCGCAGAGCGGCTGTTTTTCCAGGCACATTTCTACTTCGCTCATAGTTGAGACTCCTTTCATTACGTACTTTACCTTACGTTCCTATTTTATAACTTGTCCGCTCAACATAGCAAGTTATATATTGCTCGATTGGTGCCAAACTTTTCGGTCGTTTTTTAGTGGTTTTTGTTAAATTTTACTTTTAAACGTTTAAATTATTAAACTCTGTTTATTTGTATATTAAATTACGTTCAAGGCCATTCAGTTATTTGCGTAAAAAAGGACGGTACGTTGTTTTGTACCGCCCTTTTGGCTAAAGCTTATATGCTGTTTTTACGCTCTCAACCGGAATTTCTGAATATCCTTCGCATTGTTCACGCGCTCAATCTCAGCGCCCAGTCCGCGGAGCTTTCCGTCGAAATCTTCATATCCGCGCAGAATGTATACAATATCATCCACAACGGTAACGCCTTCTGCTGCAAGGCCTGCGATAACAAGCGCTGCTCCTGCACGAAGATCCGGTGCGGAAACTTCTGCTCCGGTGAATTTCTCCACGCCGTCGATAATGGCTGTGTTGCCTTCAACTTTGATACAGGCTCCCATGCGTGCCAGCTCGTCAGCGTATTTAAAACGATTTTCAAAAATACTCTCTGTTACAATACTCGTACCGTTTGCCAGTGCCAGTGTAACCGCGATCTGCGGCTGCATATCGGTCGGATAACCCGGGTACGGCTGTGTCTTTACATGTGTTCTGCCCAGGCGTTTGCTTGCGCTTACACGAATTGCATCGTCAAACTCTTCCACGTCGCAGCCGATCTCCTCGAGCTTCGCCGTTGTGGCCTCCAGATGCTTCGGAATGACATTTTTTACCAGCACATCACCTTTAGTGGCTGCTGCTGCAAACATATACGTACCAGCCTCGATCATATCCGGTACGACTGCATAGCTGGTTCCATGCAGAGTATCTACACCTTTGATTCGGATCACATCAGTTCCGGCACCTTTGATGTTGGCTCCCATGCTGTTCAGGAAGTTTGCCACATCGACAACATGCGGCTCTTTTGCTGCATTCTCAATCGTTGTGTTTCCTCGCGCCATAGAAGCTGCCATCATGACATTGATGGTTGCTCCAACGGAAACCATATCCATGAAAATGTGGCTGCCGTGCAGATCCGATGCACTTGCCATGATCGCGCCGTGACGGATATTGACTTCTGCACCGAGTGCGCGGAATCCCTTTAAATGCTGATCGATCGGACGGCTTCCGATGTTGCATCCGCCCGGCAGCGGAACTTCCGCTTTTTTGTATTTGCCAAGAAGAGCGCCCAGGAGATAGTAGGACGCACGAATTTTTTTGATATATTCATAATCAACGCTCAGATCCCCGATGGTCGATGCATTGATCCGTACGGTGTGACGGTCGATGCGGTCCACGGTGGCTCCGATCTCTGCGATTGCTTCCAGAAGTACATTAATATCACTGACGTCCGGCAGATTTTCGATCAGGACCGTTTCATCGGTCATCGTTGCTGCCGTAAGAATTGCAAGCGCCGCGTTTTTTGCTCCCCCAATTTCCACTTCGCCCACAAGAGGATTTCCACCTCTGATGACATACTGTTCCATATATTCACCTCAAATTTTCTTTCTCATTCCTAATAAATAACCGTAAGCGTGTCTTATCCAATCTCAACGAATCCAAGTCTTTTTTCTCTATTTCCTGCACGCTTTGGACACACAAAAATACGCTACTCCCCGCAGCTTTTTTAAGTCTCTTTTTATCTTAACTCAAATCTAATATTTTGTAAATCAGTTTTAATACATTCCGTACTATTTCCGTCTTTTTCCATCGTTTCCGGTCAGAAATATTCAGAGAAACGTTATATGTAATTTCTAACTGTCAGAACATTTTCCTTATTATTATTTAATATTATGTTTTCGAAAATCCCCTGAATATTCCAACCGCTGTGTTTTTTACATGCCGATCTGCTCGCGGAGCGCCAGGATCGTGCCCTGGATATCCTTTCCGCTCTCGTCTACCGTAATCTCGGCATACTTCTCATATAATTCACTTCTCTCATCATAGAGATCTTTCAACGTCTGGCCTTCCTTTAACACAACCCCGCGGTCTTTCAGGTTTCCAAGACGTTTTTTCAGATCCTGATATGACAGCTTCAGGTAAACGATCGTTCCAATCTCTTTGAAATGCTCCATCGCCTCTTTTCCGTAAACGGCGCTGCCGCCCGGAGCAATAACGCTCTTATCAGCCTCAAGTGTAGCATTGACCTCATTCTCAATCTCAAGAAATCTTTCTTTTCCCTCATCCGCAATAATCTCACAGAGCAGACGTTTCTCTCTGTGCTGGATCACAAGGTCCGTGTCGATAAATTCATATCCCAGTGCCTTTGCAAGAATAACACCAACGCTGCTTTTGCCGGCTCCCGGCATGCCTATTAAGATAATATTCCGTTTCTTCAAGATTTATGCCTCCTGCTGTCTCGTAATTTTTTCCTGCTTTGTTTATCGCTGTAAATTCGTTCCGCCCTGCTGCATAATCTGCTCGATCTCTTTTTCTGTCACCACATTTGCGTCGTGCTGGATCATCAGCTTTAAGACGCTCGCGGAAATTGCAAAATCGATCGCTCTCTGCGTCTCAAAGTTGTGCAGCATCGCATGGATCAGTCCCGCGCCGAATGCATCGCCTGCGCCGACCGCCTCGAAGCTGTGTACTTTGTGAACCGGGCTTTCATAGAATGTTCCGTCTTTTAAGTAAATACCCATCCAGTCGCCGTCCTCCACGGTGTAGAGATTTCGCAGTACGCTCGCCACCGCTTTGCAGTTCGGGAACTGCTTCTGGATTTCCATCATGCCCTCTTTGTAAGAAGCAATCTGTTCAATGCCGCGCGTCATATCCCCGTCGTACGCCGGAATGCCGAGTGATGACTCAAAGTCCTCATCATTTGCAATGCACACATCCACATACGGCATCAGACGCCGCATCACGCGCTGTGCGTCCTTCGTAGACCACATTTTTCCGCGGTAGTTTAGATCACACACCACCTGGATTTTTTTCTCTTTGCAGAGCGCAAGAGCGTTCTCCAGCGCTTTTTCAATCTCTGTGCTGATGGCAGGTGTGATGCCGGAAAAATAAAAGAGATCCACGCCTGTAAGCAGCGTTTCCCAGTCAAACTCCTCTGCTTTCGCCATCGCAATCGCGCTGTAGGCACGGTCATAGACCACGCTCGTCGGACGGATATTCGTTCCTTTTTCAAAATAGTAAATTCCGACGCGTCCGCCTCCCCGCAGCACGCGGGATGTGTCCACGCCGAACCGGCGGATTTCATTGACGGCAGCCTGTCCGACCTGGTGCTCCGGCACCTTCGTCACATACGAAACGTCGTCTCCCATCGTTGCAAGCGAAACCGCAACGTTCGCCTCCGCGCCGCCGTAATTGGCTTCAAATCGATCTGCCTGTAAAATCTTCAAATGCTCCGGTGTTTTCAGACGCAACATCAGTTCCCCAAATGTAAGTACCTTCATCGTAAAATTTCCTCCAAAAAGCAATTTGTTTTTCTGCCTCAATACCTCTTTATCTTACGCTGTTTTCCTCCCGGACGCAAGAAAAAACTGCCGGAACCGCCCCGTTTGTTACAGTTCACAGGTTCCCTGCGAACTGTAACATTCGCAGCCCTCATTTAAAGTTTTGCTTCGCAAAAGGAGGGCTGCTCACACCTGAATCACTTTCTTACGCAGCGAAACAGCAAATGTTTCACTGCTGAGTGAACAGTAACCCCCGTTTTTCATCGCAGAATAGCGCAAAAAAAGCAGCTTTCTGTTTCGCTTCAGAAAGCCGCTTTTCACATGCTTTATTACTCTTTTACTGCTCCCAGTGTAATACCGGTTACGAAGTATTTCTGCAGGAACGGATATACAATCAGCATAGGAACAAGGGCGATGAATACCTTTGCTGCCTCCAGAGATTTGTTGGAGTTCTGTGCTAACTGCTGATACTGCTCTGCGGTCAGGGTTACGCCTACCGGGATCTGAACGGAGATCTGTTTGATGTAGGTCTGTAACGGATAGTTTGTCTCTTTGTTCATTAATACCAGACCCTGGAAATACTCGTTCCAGTAACCAACGGATGTGAAGAGGACGATGGTTGCAAGAACCGGTTTGGAACACGGAACCACGATCTGCCACAGGATACGCCACGGGCCGGCACCGTCTACACGGGCTGCCTCCTCAAGGTCTCCAGGAAGACCGCGGAAGAAGTTCATCATCAGGAGTACGTTGAATACCGGTACTGATCCGGAAAGAACCAGGGCTGCCATGGTATCGATCAGGCCATAGTTTTTAACGGTGATGAACCACGGAATGGTACCGCCGTTGAACAGCATACAGAATACCAGAATCCACATCAGGACGTTTCTCGGTTTGTACTCCATTTTGCTCTTAGCCAGCGGATAGGACATCATGATCAGGACAACCATGGTCCAGACAGTTCCGATGACCACTCGTTTGATGGAAATCCAGAAGGAATTCCAGAATGCAGCCTCACCCATGATCAGTTTGTAAGACTGTACGTTAAGTCCGATCGGGTAGATGGTTACAAGACCGCCCTCAGCGGCTGTTTTCGAAGAAAGGGATACGCATAAGGTATACCATAACGGATAAAAACAGCTGAATGCCAGGATAACCAGGATGATGGCATTTATGACTTTAAAAACTTTACTGCCAAGACTCTTGCTTTCTATCATAATTTCTGCCCTCCTTAGAAAATCTTGTAATCAGCAAACTTGTAAGCACAAACATAAGAAGTAACAACCAGTACGAAGCTGACAACAGATTTGAAGAGACCTGCTGCAGTAGCCAGTGAGAACTGCATGTTTGTAATACCGATTCGGTATACGTATGTATCGATGATATCACCAGTCTCAATAACCAGCTGGTTGTACATGTTGAATACCTGGTCGAAACCTGCATTCAGAACGTTGCCCATTGCCAGTGTAGTCAGAAGAACGATGGTCGGAACCAGTCCCGGGATGGTGATGTGCCATACTCGTTTCCAGCGGCTTGCGCCGTCGATTGCGGCTGCCTCATAAAGACTCGGGCTGATACCGGTCAGGGCTGCCAAATAGATAACTGCATTGTAACCAAACTCTTTCCATACATCGGTTCCTACCAGCAACTGACGGAAGATGCCAGGCATGGTCATCGGAAGTACGGCATCGGTTGCACCGAATGCACTGCGGACGGTATTGAAGATACCGTTTGCACCGAGGATGTTGGAGATAATGTTTGCCAGGATAACCCAGGATACGAAGTGCGGCAGATAAACGATCGTCTGAACCGTCTTTTTGAACTTCATATTCTTTACCTCATTCAACAGCAGTGCGAATGTCAGAGGAATGATGATATTCAGGATAACCTTTGCAATTGCAATGATCAGTGTGTTGACAAGTGCTCTCTTTGCATCCGGGATAACGGTCAGGTATTTGAACCATTTCAGACCAACCCACGGAGAGCCGAACCATCCTTTACTCGGATTGTAATCCTGGAAAGCCATTACAATACCGACCATCGGGACGATAGAGAACAGGAACAGCCAGATATAACCCGGCAGAACCATTAACGTATAGTGAAACGTGTTTGACAGCCCAAGACGGCTTTTTTTCTTCTTCACGGCAAGATCCTCCTTTGATGTCTTTTTTTTAAAGAGATGGGGTACAGGTTTTCCTGTACCCCATCCCCCACATCATACAGTTACATAAATTACTCACCCAGGTAGTCTTTTACCAGCTCAAGGATCTGGTCGCCACCCTGTACATGCCAGTCAGTGCAGAACTGATCCCACTCGTCAAGGCTCTTAGCACCTGTGATGAACTGAAGGATGCTCTTGTCCTCAAGGTCAGAGATCTGGGTCCAGTAGGTCTCCATTCCATCGATGGTGTAGTACAGCTCAGAGTAGATCTTGTTGTCCGGCTCAAGTGTTGCATATGGACGGTCACCAATCAGGAGTGCATAGAATCTGTTGAACTGTCCGTTGTTGGTATTAACATCCATATCGGTTACAGAAAGTTCTCTGGATCCGTCATAATCAGAAGAAATAACTTCGCTTAAGGTTGCAGCGTCGTTTGCAAGATTCTTGTACAGACCGTTGAATTTGCTTCCGCCCTGCTGATAATCATCTGCAGTTGCTTCGCCTTTGAGGATACCCATCAGTGCATCATACTCATACTCGCACTCGTCGGTAGCTGCCATGGTGTTACGCAGCGGATACCAGTCAATTGCTACAGAAGTATCGAAGATAGACTCATCACGAACGAGTACGTTGTTCATGATAACAACGGCTTTCTTAACATCATCCGATGCATTTTTGCTAACCATTGTATAGGTAGTTCCAACGTCTTTCATATGAACATTCCACTCACCATCGTTGGTGTACAGCGGATATGCCTGCCAGTTTGCGTTGTTGTCGTTACGGAAGGAATCGCCGTTGCCGTATCCAAGGCTCCACCATGGTCCCATGAAGATACCGCAGGTTCCGTTCTTAACATTGTTTGCGTTGTCGCCGTTGGTTGTGGTACCAACCTCCGGGTTGATGAGACCTTTTTCATACCAGTCATGCAGAGTGGTAAGAGCTTCTTTCATCTCATCTGTTGTAGTTCCCCAGTACAGCTCGCCGGAATCATCTTTCAGGAAATATCCCGGTGTTGCATTGAATGCCTGATATAATGCATCGAAGCCATATCCATTATTGGAGGAGTTCAGGAAGTTGGAGTAGGTTCTTCCGCCATTGTCGATACCGGCAATTGCGTAGTCCTTGCTGAGTCCTGCATCCATGAATGCCTGAGCTGCTTCGCCAAGCTCTTCAACGGTCTTCGGAACTTCCAGTCCTAACTGATCCAGCCAGTCCTGACGGATAAAGTACTCGTAAATACCATCTGTATCTACCGAAATATTTGGCAGTGCACAGAAGGTTCCATCAACGGTTGCATTGTTGATTGCACGTCCTTCGGTGGTCTCAATAATCTCTTTTACCTGTTTGGATGCGTACTGGTTGAACTCCGGCCAGAGGTCTGCCAGCAGATCTGCTCTTGCAGCCTGTACCAGGTAGTTACGGGTCGGTGCAATCACTGCGTCCGGAAGAGAAGCAGATGCAATTGCCAGAGATACTTTCTGCTGGAAGTCAGATGCATTACCTGCTGTCCAGTCGCAGACAACCTTGATATTGTAGTTCTCCAGAAGATATCTGGTGTACTGGTTGTCATCTACAGAATCGCCGTCAGGAAGTGTGGTATCCTTCGGGTTGATCTGATATCCATAATGTACTTCTACAACATGATCGAATTTTGCAAATGCACGGTCATCATTTTCACCAGGTACCGCATCATCTGCCTCATCTGCTGCTGCAACCCAGTCAGCGGATGCTGCGGAATCTCCTGATCCGCTTCCGGATTCTGTATCCGTTGCGTCATCGCCGCCTGCGGTGCTTGTTGCTGTGGTATCGCTGCCCTTGCTGCTTGCGTCAGAACTGTCGCCGCCTGTGCTGCCGCATGCAACCAGACTTACGATCATGGTGCTTGCCAGTAATGCAGAAATCACTTTCTTTTTCATTTGGTGTCCTCCTTGCGTTTTACGTTCTTTTTTTGTGTGTTCTCCGTGTTTTTGTTCAGGCTGACGAACTGTTTTCTTTTATACTCTGTCGTTTTGCCTAAAACCTCACATTTTGGTCACACTTTTTTATGCAGTTATTATACCTCTCGTTTCCCTGTTTTGGCAAGCACTTTTTATATATTTTTCACAATTTATTTCGTTTTTTTACGTCATATTGTCGATTTTGTACACTATTTCAAAATTTATAGTCAATATTGACTTTTTCTACTTCGTTATTCTTTTAACTATCAATAGATTTTTCTTTCTTTTTTTCGTCATTTTGTACACAACAGTATGCTTTCGTACATTTTAACATTTAAACTTTCAAAAAGAGAGCCCCTTATGATCATGCTACCATGTATCATAAGGGGCTCTCTTTTCTGTTTCTTTTTATTTCTCTGCTTTTTTCTCTTTTGGAATAATGATATTCAGCACAATCGCCGCAACTGCTGCCGGAACGATGCCGGAACCGCCGAAGATTAACTGTACATAATACGGAAGCTCAGAAGTTGCTCCTGCGGTAGAACCAAGGCCGTAGCCAAGTCCCAGCGCAACGGAAACGATCGTGATCTCACGGCTGGTGATCGGCTCTTTCGTGATGAGCTGAATACCGGAAACCAAAATCGACGCAAACATCATAACGGCTGCTCCGCCGAGTACCGACTGCGGCATAATCGAAACGAATGCTGCAATCTTTGGACAGAGTCCGCAGAGGATCAGGAAAATCGCTCCGCAGGAAAGTGCCATACGGTTTACGATTTTGGTCATCGAGATAATGCCGACATTCTGTGCAAAAGAAGTATTCGGCAGAACACCGAGTACTGCTGCAAATGTAGATCCAAGACCATCGCAGATGATACCGCCGGAAAGCTCGGAATCGGTTGCCTCGCGGTCCATACCGCTCTCCACGCAGGCGCAGATATCACCGACCGTCTCAACGGTTGTTACGATGAACATGATCGCAACCGGAAGAATTGCTTCCAGACGGAAGACCGGTTTTATCTCAGCCAGTTTGCCAAGGCCTGCAATACCCGGAAGTGCGAACCAGGAAGCGTCCTTCACCTGCTGGAAATTAACAACCCAGGAATACGTATAAGAAACGGTGCTGCCGTCCTCAAGAATCGCTGTTCCGGTGTGCGGCAGAACCATCGTCATAATAATTGCAACGGCATAGCCGACTAAAATACCGATCAGAATCGAAGCGGTGCTTAAGATTCCCTTCGGGTTCGTAAAGTGCTTCAATCCCAGGGTTACAATAAGAACAACCATTCCAAGGAACAGGTTCTGCATGGAGCCGTAATCGTTTGTTCCGGAACCGCCGCAGAGGTAGTTGATTCCAACCGGAATCAGGGAAAGACCGATCGCCATAACGACACAGCCGGTGACAACGGACGGGAAGAATTTACGCAGCGGCTTTAAACAGACACCGAGCACACCCTCGAACAGACCGCCGACAATCGTCGCACCAAGAATGGCACCGTACGTCAGTGCTCCCTGTCCCATCACGCCTACGACGCTTCGGAATACGCCGAGGAATCCGGAGGAAGTACCCATGACAATCGGCACTTTACCGCCGATCGGTCCGATCGAAAACATCTGTACCAGAGTAACAATGCCGGCTACTGTCATTGCGTTCTGCAAAAGTGCCGTACGAAGCGCGCCATATCCTGCGTCTGCCGTCAGTCCGCACGCTCCCATGATGATCAGAAGCGGGGTGAGGTTTCCTACGAACATCGCCATGACGTGCTGCAATCCAAGCGGAATTGCCTGTTTCAGAGGAATCCGTCCTTCAAAGGTATACGGAGTTCCCATTGCTGGTTTTTTTTCTTTTTTCATTGCTCTTCTCCTGCTTTTGTAGATTTGGGCCGCCATGCCTCCCGGCACGGAATACGCCCTGCCCAGCCCGGAACTTTTTCCTGAAAAATGTCCATCCGATTCATAAGTACACCTTGTCAGTCGGGCATTCTTCATAAGCTGTACTTTTATGTAATCAGATTACCATGTTTCCTTTTTTGCGTCAATCTACATCTTGTACAGAATTGTTCTTTTTTTACGCGTTCCGGAACGCCTCAATTGCCTGAATCGTACGGTTATATTCTTCTGTCACTTTCTGCATCAGATCGTCGGTCTCGACCTCCTGCAGCGGTCTTAAGCGCTCGGTCAGCTCTGCGCTTGGCTCATACAGATTGTTGAAACCAAGGTTCTGGCAGACGCCTTTTAATGTATGGGCTGCACGGAACGCAACTTCAATATTTTTATCTTTCAGTGCCTGGCACAATTCCTGATAACTCGGATCCTGCGGGAATTTTAAAATAATCCGCTGAATCAGAGCTTCACTGCGAAGTCGCTGCACGATTCCTTCGTAATCCGCTCCCATCTGCATGTAGCATTCTTTCAATGTCATCTTTCTCTATCCTCTTCCTCGTGATACTGCCCCAGCCCATCACCTGGTTCCGGGGAGTGTTGCCTGTATGCAAATTCATTACATATTAATACAAACAAGTTTTTTCCTAATACATAAATAATTATATTTCTCACGTAACCGCTTGTCAACTTCTGCTTTTCATTGTTTTTGCATTGTTTTTGTTTACTATACTACCCATTTCCGAAGACAAAATTTCTTTTTTCTTACGTTTTTCTTACATGTTTGCACTTTGCAATTCTGTATAAAAATACAGTTTATGCGTATACTCTGTGCTTTTATACGCTATCTTATGAAATTAAAACAAATTCCTGTACGATATGCATTCTTTAAATGTAATTCTTTTTGTACCAGCGTTTTTCCGGCTTCTTTCCCGCTTTCTCTGCCCCGAAAAATAAAAGAACCCCCGGCTTTCGCCGGAGATCCCTTATTTTTTCTTCTTCAGATTAGCAGATTCCCTGAGCCATCATAGCGTCAGCTACTTTCTCAAAGCCTGCGATGTTAGCGCCCATAACATAGTCGCCCTCATGGCCGTAACGTTTTGCAGCATCAGCCATGTTGTGTGTGATGTTGATCATGATGTTTTTCAGTTTTGCATCAACTTCTTCAAATGTCCAGGACAGACGCTCGGAGTTCTGGGACATCTCGAGTGCGGATGTAGCAACACCACCTGCGTTTGCAGCTTTTCCAGGTGCGAAGATTACGCCATGCTCCTGCAGATATTTGGTTGCTTCCAGTGTAGTAGGCATGTTAGCGCCCTCGCATACAGCGGTGCATCCGTTCTCAACAAGTGCTTTTGCATCCTCAAGCAGCAGCTCGTTCTGTGTTGCGCAAGGAAGAGCAAGGTCTGCTTTTACTACCCATACGCCGCGTCCTTCGTGGTACTCGGAGTTCGGACGATATTTCTTGTACTCGGTCAGACGGGCACGATTTACCTCTTTGATCTCTTTTAATGCAGCTACATCGATTCCGTCTGGATCGTAAACCCATCCGTTGGAATCAGAGCAGGTGAGAACTTTCACACCAAGCTGAGTAGCTTTCTCAATTGCATAGATTGCAACGTTTCCGGAACCGGATACACAAGCGGTCTTGCCTGCGATGTCGATGCCGTTCAGTTTCAGCAGCTCCTGAGTCAGGTACAGCAGTCCGTATCCGGTAGCCTCTGTTCTTGCTAAAGATCCGCCGTAGCTTAAACCTTTACCAGTCAGAACGCCTTCGTATACGCCGCGGATTCTCTTGTACTGTCCAAACATGAAGCCGATCTCTCTTGCGCCTGTTCCGATGTCACCAGCCGGTACGTCGGTGTCTGCGCCGATATATTTGCAAAGCTCTGTCATAAAGCTCTGGCAGAATGCCATGATCTCTCTGTCAGATTTTCCTTTCGGATCGAAGTCAGAACCACCTTTACCTCCGCCGATCGGAAGGCTTGTCAGTGAGTTTTTGAATACCTGCTCGAATCCCAGGAATTTGATAATACCAATATTTACAGAAGGATGCAGACGGATTCCTCCTTTGTAAGGTCCGATTGCACTGTTAAACTGTACACGATATCCGGTGTTTACATGAGCCTGTCCTTTATCATCTACCCACGGCACGCGGAATTTGATCTGACGCTCCGGCTCTACCATTCTCTCCAGAAGAGCTACTTTTCTGTATTTCTCCTCATTTGCTTCGATAACCGGACGAAGAGACTCCAGAACCTCTTTGACTGCCTGATGGAATTCCGGCTCAGCTGGGTTTTTTGCAACTACGGACTCAATAACCTCATCTACGTATGACATGTTAGTTTCCTCCTTGAATTTCTCCCTTAATGTAGTGCAGAAAGATTCTTTTTTGATCCATCTGCTGTTCTCATTAGCCTTACAACGTGTTTGAAAATCTTTTCCGCACTCTTTTGCAGCTCCGGCAGATTTTTCTATTTCCGTGCCGCTTAATTTTATAAGGTCAACGATTGGTTGATATTATAGCATAAAATATCCGGTTTTTGCAATATTTGACGCAAAAAATTTCTAGGATTTCATGATTTTGTAGCGTTTTCTAATATTTCCCTGGTATTTTTGTCGATTTTGTATATCTTTACCGAAAGTACGCTAAAATTTTGCGTGTGATTTCTTTAGAAAATAAAGATTAGCGGCGTTTTTTTGTTTTTATATTAGGTGTTTTCGATTTTTTCTTCACACTGTAGCCAAAAGTTCCCTGTTTTTCTCCGATTCCGAAGTATTCTCCGTGGGAATATACGATTGGTTTTGCGCGGTTTAAATCGAAGCGGCCGCGCTCGTCCATATACGCCTCATCCGCGTGGACGGCCACGACTTTTGCAAGGAACATATGATGGGAACCAAGCTCGAGCACCTGCTCCACTTTGCACTCAATGTTGACCGGCGATTCTCCGATCATCGGTGCGGAAATCTCCTCCGCCTCGATTTTCGTCAGTCCCATCTCTTTGAATTTATCAACGTCCCGTCCCGAACGCACACCGCAGTAATCGGTCGCATAGCAGAGCTCCTCGGTCGTCAGGTTGATGACAAACGATCCGCTCTCTTTAATCATCGCATAGCTGTGGCGCTCCGGCCGCACCGAGATCGAAACCATCGGCGGATTCGTGCACACCGTGCCTGCCCATGCAATTGTGATGATATTGTCCTCGCCGTCTTTTCCCCGCACCGACACCATGACCGCCGGCAGCGGATACAGCATATTTCCTGCTTTCCATTTCTGTTTTGCCATTTTTCTGTTTCCTTTCCCGTTTTATCTTTTCACGATCGAAAAAAGCGTGCCCTGGCTTATGACAGCTCTGGAACCACGCTTTCTATTTTTGTAACTCTTCAGATCCCCATCTCGATTCCGCCTCGCTCCATCTCGATGTGGCTTCTCGCCATATGAAATTCCAGAAAAAACTGCTCATTCATGCAAGCATGATTCGCATTTTTTTCTTCCATTTCGCATGGCTCTGAATAGTTACATATTCTTACTGATTCTGCAGCGCCATCATAAACGCCGGAATCAGTTGTTTCTTTCTCGATACGACGCCCTTCAGCTCGCAGCTTACCGCGTCGACCGGAACATCCTCAAAGGCTTTCTCGATCACTTCTTTTGCCCCGCTTCCATAATACAGAAGCTCGGTAGATTCTTCTATAATATTGGTCAGCATGAAGAATACCATCTGAATGCCGTGTTTTCCGCATTCGCTTGCCATCTGCGGCAGAAGCTGTGCCTTGATGGACTCCAGCTCGCCCGCATCCAGCGAAGTGATCTGGCCGACGCCGAATGTAACATCGCCCATGATGAACTTCTTGAAATCCTGATAGAAGATTTCTTCCGGCGATTTGTCCTTCAGATTGCTTCCTGCGCGGAACATCTCGGATGCAAACTCCGGAATGCTGATGCCGGCGATTTCTGCCAGTGCCTCCGCTGCCGCCTTGTCAAGGAAGGTACACGTCGGTGAACGGAACATCAGCGTATCCGAAATGATAGCTGCGCAGAGCAGTCCTGCGATGTTCGGTGCGATCTCCAGCTCTTTTTCTTTATAAATTTCGTACATAATAGTTCCCGTACATCCCACCGGCTCGTTGCGGAACATCACCGGCGCCATCGTCTCCAGAGAACCAAGACGGTGATGATCGATGATCTCGAGAATTTCCGCCTCTTTGACGTTGTCGACCGCCTGGGATTCCTCGTTGTGATCGACGAGGATCAGTTTCTTTCCTGTGTTTCCGATCAGGTTCCGGCGGGAAATCGTTCCCACGTATTTTCCTTTCTTGTTCAGAATCGGGAAATCGCGGTGTCTCTGGTTTTTCATGACCTCTTTGATGTCATCCAGGAAATCCTCGGTCGTAAAGGTGATCAGATTGCTTCTGCGCATCAGATATTTGACCGGAATACTCTGGTTGATCAGACGCGCGATCGTGTAGGTGTCATGCGGACTGCTGATGATCACACAGCATTTTTCCTCCGCAAATTTCTGAATCGTCTTTGTCACCTTTGCGCCCAGTCCGACGATGATGCAGCTTGCATCCATCTCAATCGCGCAGAGCTGATCCTCCGCACGGTTTCCAAGAATGACCAGGTCGTCTTTTTCAATATAGTTCTCCATCGTATCCGGGTGGAACGCACCGACAACAACTTTTCCGCGGATAAAATAGCCATGCTCATTTCCAACGATGACGGAACCGTCCAGTGTCTCCGCCATATTGCGGTACTGCGTTCTCGCCAGGGACATGACATGGCTGTCGTAGGAGTCCATATAGGATTCTGCGATATCACTGACTGTGATCACGCCCTGCAGGTCGTTCTCCGGTGAGGTAATCGGCAGCGTCACAACGTTGTTGTTTTTCATCATGGAATATGCTTTTTTCACGGAAATGGAACCCGGCACACTCGGTAC
>CAVLAW010000008.1:26815-33497 GCA_963661155.1 Tidjanibacter massiliensis
ACTCGGTACTTCGTGGATCTCAATCTCCTTCACCTGTGTTCCCGCATTCGGCAGATAACCCGGTGCACGCACGCCGAAGCGTTTCAGCACATACTCGGTCTCCTCGTTGATCTGACCGGCGCGCCGCGCTACGTATGTTTTGCTCTTATCTGTTCTGTTTTTAATGTCCGCATAGGCAATCGCCGAGCAGATCGAATCCGTATCCGGATTTTTATGTCCAATTACATAAACTCTTGAATTTGCTTTCATAATAATACTCCTCCCTTCTGTATGTTGGTGGTATACAGTAAGTTCGTCTCGGTTGTTTGCGATGATTTTTGTAACGACTACACACATCTTACCATCCTTTTTTGATCTGGTCAAAGAAAATCTTTTATGTTAAGATAAACGCAGATAGAAAAACGTGTAAAAATAAGCCCGATTTTTTCGAAAATCCACAATTTTCTTCGCGTTTTCCTGTTATTCTTACGAAAAAGGGGTGTTTCATTATGTCAGAAGAAAAATTAACCATGGATGACTTTTCCGCAGAGCTGGAAGCTTCCTTCAAAAAAATCGAGGAAGGCGACATGCTCACCGGAACTGTCATCTCCGTAGATGAAAAAGAGGTAATTCTCGATCTGAAATACTACGCAGAGGGCGTGATCCGTGCCGAGGACTTCAGCAATGAGCCTGGCTTCTCTCTGAAAGATGCCGTTCAGGTCGGCGACGAAATCACCGCAACCGTCATCCGCAAAGACGACGGCCACGGCAACATTCTCCTCTCCCGCGCAGAGGCAAACGATATCCTTGCATGGGAAAAACTGGCACAGTACAAAGAAGAAAAAACTGTGCTTGACGTGAAAGTAAAAGGCATCGTAAACGCCGGTGTCATCGCCTATGTCGAAGGAATCCGCGGCTTCATCCCGGCTTCCAAACTCTCTCTGAACTACGTAGAAGATCTGAACGAATACTTAAACAAAGACATTCAGGTTCAGGTTTTTGACCTCGACAAAGAAAAAGACCGCCTGATCCTCTCCGCCCGCGAAATTCTCCGCGAAAAAGCAGAGGAAGAGCGCAAAGAAAAAATCTCCAACGTAGAAGTCGGCCTCGTCACCGAAGGAACTGTTGAAAGCCTGCAGCCATACGGCGCATTCATCAGCCTCGGAAACGGTCTCTCCGGCCTCGTCCACATCTCCCAGATCTGCGCAAAACGCATCAAGCATCCATCTGCAGTTCTGTCCGTCGGCGATAAAGCCAAAGTAAAAGTCATCGCTATCAAGGACGGCAAACTCAGCCTCTCCATGAAAGCACTCGACGATGTTGCCGCTGAAGAGATTCAGGAAGAAGTCATTGAACTCCCGGAGACAGAAGAGGTAACGACAACACTGGGATCACTGTTCAAGAACATTAAACTGAACTAAACGACTGCTCCCTTAGAAATTCAAAAAAACAGACTTTCCGCGTCCGCACATCTCTGTGCATCTGGAAAGTCTGTTTTTCTATTTTTATTCCTATTTCGCCCAGATCAGTTTACACTTCTCTTCCCGTGAAAGCTGCTTGATCTCCCACTCCCGCCGCATCGCCTCTTCTTTTGAGGGATACGTCTCGAAGTACACCAGCCTGACCGGTCTCCGGCTTTTTGTATATTTAGCCCCTTTGCCCGCGTTGTGTGTCTGAACGCGGTGTTCGAGATTGTTCGTCCAGCCAGTATAGAGAGTTCCATCGCTGCATTCCACGATATAGGTGAAATTTTTCGATTCTTCCTGCACGTTACTGCATGGCCAGCTCATCTACAGCCAGTTTCAGCGCACCCATGATACCCTGATTGTCGTTCAGGCTCGGGAGTACGATGTAGCTGTCGAGATCCTCAAGTTCTTTTGTTACGATGTAGCCGTTGAGCTGTTTTCTGACTTCTTCTCTTACGAGCGGCATCATATGCTCCTGATGCATAACGCCTCCGCCAAGAACGATTCTCTGCGGTGAGAGCAGCATGATGCAGTCTACAAGAGCCTGTCCGATATAGTAAGCCTCAAGCTCCCATACCTCTTTCTTGTCAGCCAGCTCAATGCCTTTTTTGCCCCAGCGTGCTTCAATTGCAGGACCTGCAGCCAGACCCTCAAGGCAGTTGCTGTGGTACGGGCATTTTCCGCCGTAAGTATCTTTCGGGTGTTTTGTCAGCAGAATGTGTCCGCCTTCCGGATGAAGCATGCCGTGCAGCAGCTTGCCGTTGGAGATAATACCCATTCCAACGCCGGTTCCGATGGTAATGTAGATGCTGTTCTCCAGGCCTTTGGTGATTCCCCAGGTAGCCTCTCCCAGTGCAGAACCGTTTACGTCGGTATCAAATCCAACCGGGATATCCAGTGCATCTGCGAAAGCGCCTACGATGTTGTAGTTCTTCCATGCTAATTTTGGAGTTGTGGTGATGTAACCATAAGTTTCGGATTTTCTGTTCAGGTCGATCGGTCCAAAGCAGCCGATTCCCAGTGCCTGAATGTCTTTCTCTTTGAAATACTCAATCATTTTCGGAACGGTAATTTCCGGTGTCTCGGTCGGAATAGAAATTCTCTCGTAGATTTCTCCATTTGCGTTTCCAATTGCGCATACCATCTTTGTTCCGCCTGCCTCTAATGCTCCAAGTCTCATTGTGCTTTTTCTCCTCTCTCTTACGCTTCCGGATTTGAGCAGATCACGGACATTTTTCCTTCAAATCTGCATCCGTTGAAATTAGCCGGAATAATAAAGTGTGTACCTTTTTTCACCGGAATACCGTTTACAGAACCCTCTCCGGCGATAACACTTACATTGGTATAATATTTTTTCGCATCTAAGGTGAATACACCGTCGATGTCGTATTTATCTACAGAATAGAACTTGCATGTTACAAAATGGGTATGTACGGCGCCCGTAACTTCCTCGGTAAAGGTATCGATATCCGCCGGTTTAAACGGAGCCTCGATCACGTCGATACTCTGCTCCACATGAAGCTGTCTCGGTTTGCCGTTCTGCAGTCTGTCGTAATCGTATACACGATAGGTGATATCACTGCTCTGCTGTGTCTCGAGAATCAGTGTGCCGCCCTTGATGGCATGTACACAGCCCGGATTGATCTGGAAGAAATCTCCCTTATGTACCGGTACTTTGCGGATAAAATCGCTCCACTCATGATTGCGGATCATTTTTTCCACTTCTGCTTTGTCTTTTGCATTGTGTCCGATGATAATCTCGGTACCCGGCTCGCAGTCCAGTACGTACCAGCACTCGGTTTTTCCAAGAGATCCGTTCTCATGCTCTCCTGCATAAGCATCATCTGGATGAACCTGGATGCTCAGGTCATTTTTCGCATCGATAATCTTGATCAGCAGCGGAACCTGGCTTCCCGGATAATTTCCGAAAATTTCCGGCTCCTCATTCCACAGCTCGCCTAATGTCTTTCCATCGAATCTTCCGCCAGCCACACAGCTCATTCCATTGGCATGTCCGCTGATCGCCCAGCACTCGCCGGTCGTATCGCTCGGGATTTCGTAATCAAATACGTCTCTCAGCTTTGTTCCACCCCAGATTGCTTCTTTGAACACTGGGTCCATAAATAAAAGCTCCATACTTTTCTAATCCTCCTTGTTTTCCGGATCTGTCCACTACGTCTATTTTAACCGATAACAGCCAAAAACGAAACCCCTAAAATCACAAACTTTTGCATTTTCTGTAACCGGTTACTTTCCCTTGATTCCGCCAATTTTTCTATCTTCGTCTGTTCTATGTAAAGCTGACTGTTTTCAGCCAGCTCTGTTTATAAAAAGCAATCGAAAAACGGTACTTTTACCATCCGCGGTCTGCGCCGCCTCTTTGTGTCCAACGCCTGTAAAAAAGATTCGATTGCGAATCCTACACTCTATGATACTCGGAATTTCTCTTTTTTGTGCAGGTCCTTTTTTATTCCGAAACCGCCGGGAGATATACCATAGGATCAATAGCTTTTCCGTCTTTTTTCATCTCAAAGAAGAGATTGCTTCCCTCTTTCACATAATATTTCGTCGGTGATGCAACTGCGCCGATCCGTGCTGCTTTCTGAACTTTCTGACCTGCCTCGAGGGTAACGTCTGTGAGCTGGCCGTAAATGGCTTCGTATCCGTTTCCAAGGTTCATTGTGACGGTGAGGCCTGTTCTCGCATTATTTTCCACACTGACAACTTCTCCGTCCGCTGCCGCC
This sequence comes from Tidjanibacter massiliensis, assembly GCA_963661155.1. Lineage (GTDB taxonomy): Bacteria > Bacillota > Clostridia > Lachnospirales > Lachnospiraceae > Fusicatenibacter > Fusicatenibacter massiliensis_A. The sequence continues at coordinate 31,005 of CAVLAW010000008.1, forward strand.
AGCACCGGGGTTCCTTCTGCTGCGGAGAACACGACGCCAGGATTGCACTGGTACAGGTTCAGGGTCGGGAAATAGACTGTGTTTTCCATGTTATACGGAATCAGAACCGTTCCTGCAACCGGCAGCTCCATGATTGTCGCTTCGCTGAACATCAGATCCTGTGCCGCTCCCGCGGTCTCGACTGCGTTTTCCTGATTTTCTGCGGAAGCCGCTGTTTCTGATGCTGCTGCGCTCGATTTCTCGTTCACTGCCGTTTCTTCCGATGCTGTTTCCCCGCTCTGATCCGTGGATGCTGTTCCATTTACCGCCTGTGCATCCTGTCCGTTTTCTGTATTCTGTGCCGCTTCTGCATTTTCTTCCGTATTTCCCGCCGTCAGATTTTCATCTACCGCTTCGTCCTCACACGCGATCTCTGTTTCCGGCGCTTGTTCCAGATTATTTTTCAGTCCGTCTGCCTGCTCCTGTACGGCCCGCTGTCCGTCCGCGTCTCCTGCAGTCTCTTCCGTCTGATCTACGTTCTGCGCACTCGGATCTTTTGTTAGCTGCGCCGTCTGCTCCTGCTTCGCCTGATCTGCTTTGCTGTTCCGTTCGTCCTGCTGCCAGGTCAGCACTCCGCCTGCAATCATCATGGCCAGTGCCGCTGTAATCACGCCAATTCTTAACTTGTCTCTTTTCATCTTCTACCACCTCTGCTGATATCTTTTTAAGCATTCCAGAGGCGTTTTCCGATTTCTCGCTCTCCTCCTGCTCTTCTACAGTAAGTATGATTCCCCATTTGGCGCGATCTATACACAAAACCCGGATTTTTCCTTTCGATTATCCACAATTTTTCTCCCGGACTTCTCGCTTTTGTGGAAAACGCATCCCATTTCCGCGCATTCCGTGCAAAACATCCCCAGCGTTATCCACACACCTTTTTCTGAACAAAAGAGGAGCCGGAACCGGGACATTTCATTCTTTCCCGTTTCCAGCTCCTGCTCTTACTTTCTCTTTTTTTTCTACTGTAATCTTCCATACACCGTGCTCGCATCCGCGATGCTGTCCACGGCAGCTCCTGAATCCGTCATGGCCTCTGCTGTCACCAGTATGTACTCTTCGTCTCCATACTTTGCAAAACTTGCCAGGCACTGACCCGCTTCATCCGTAAAGCCAGTCTTTCCGCCTTCAATCACCGCTCCGTTTTCCAGCGTCGTACTCATGTCATAACTGGTAAACCGATGAAGCATCGTATCATACAGCGTAATCCCCTCCGGATGGGACGATGTCGCTGCTGTCGTATAAACCTCTGTCGTCACGATCTCACGGAACGTGTCGCTCTTCAGACACTCATTCAGCAGAACCGCAATATCGCGGCAGGTAGAATAATGATTGCCGTCGTGAAGTCCTGTACAGTTCTCAAAATGTGTATTCGTAAGACCAAGCTCCTCTGCCTTCTGATTCATCATCGCCACAAAGCCCTCGTCGGAACCGCCGACCGCTCTTGCCAGCGTCTCGCACGCATCCGCACCGGACGGCAGCAGCACACCGTAGAGAAGATCACGGACTGTCGGCTGCTCATATGGATTAAATCCTGCCACCGACGCATCCTGTGCCGTCAGTTCCTCGAAAATATCCTCCGAAACGGTAATCGTCTCGTCCAGATCCGGAAGATTTTCCAGCGCAACGAGTGCCGTCATAAGCTTCGTCATAGACGCCGGATAAATCCGCTCATCCCCGCCCAGGTTCATCATCTCCGCCAGATCACTTCTGCGCACCAGCAGCGCATGCTGACTGTTCAGGCCATCCGATGAAATCTGCTGTACCGGTTCCGGTGTCGGAGTGACCTCTTCCTCCTCACTGGAGGCTGTCACTGAGCTGTCTCCGATAAGTGATGATGACGAAACCGAAGAGGATGCGTTCGCGCTTCCGTCCGTCTGGTTTTTCTCTTTGTTCTTTAACTGATATCCAAGCACGCCAATCAATGCGATGATCACGACAAGCAGAATACTTAAAATCACTTTTTGCTGAAACTGGCGTTTTCGTCTTCTGTTCTTTTTGTTTTGTGCCATAAACAGATTCCTCCGTTCTTTTTTATTCTTTCAAAGCATAGTACATTTCCCGTTCTTTTGCAAGATTTCCCCTGTAACCTTAAGATAAATATAAAAAAAGAACCCTCGAAAGGGTTCTTCGTTAGTGAAGCATCGGGGATTCGAACCCCGGACAACTTGATTAAAAGTCAAGTGCTCTACCACCTGAGCTAATGCTCCGAATAAAAATGCCTAGTTCCGGAATCGAACCAGAGACACGAGGATTTTCAGTCCTCTGCTCTACCAACTGAGCTAACTGGGCATTGAGTTGCGGGAGTAGGATTTGAACCTACGACCTTCGGGTTATGAGCCCGACGAGCTTCCAGACTGCTCCATCCCGCGATATCCTATTTTGTACTTGATTTCTCAAGTAAAGCCGATGATCGGACTCGAACCGATAACCTGCTGATTACAAATCAGCTGCTCT
>CAVLAW010000009.1:0-19938 GCA_963661155.1 Tidjanibacter massiliensis
GAACGCTCATTCATGCAAGCATGATTCGCATTCTTTTCTTTCATTTCGCATGGCTCTGAATAGTTATTCAAAATATGCTTTTAATCTCTCGGCAAAATCTGCCGGGATCTCTCTTTCAAATGGAAATGGTTCTGCATCTGCCAGATATTCAGCGATTTCGCCCAGGACGCCGGCGCTCCGGTTCAGTGACCAGGCGGAGATCCAGTCGATCGTGTCGTGGCAGGTGTGCATGCCGAAACCGTCGCGGTTCAGCGTCATTGCCGGGATACCTTTCCATGCGAAGGTGTTGGAATCGCTGCTCCAGATATTGTTGATGAGCGATACGCCGCGGTCCGCCTGTTTTAAATGCTCCATGATCGCGTCACACGCCTCTTTCGTCGCTGCCACACCGAGCACGGTTCCGCCGATCGCCTGTCCGGCGAGGTCGACGTTCATGTTGAAGCGGTGCTGTGCAAGCTCTGCCTCATGCGCTTTCACATACGCCCGGCTTCCGCAGAGTCCCAGCTCCTCCGCACCGAACCAGATGCACTCCAGTGTCCGCTTCGGGCGGTTTTCAGCGAAGTAATGTGCCAGCTCCATGATGATCGCTGCACCCGCCATGTTGTCGTACGCGCCCGGTCCCTGCGGGACGGAATCGTAGTGGGCAGTCAGCGTCAGAATATCCTGCGGCTGCTCCGTTCCCGGGATGCGCAGGATGATATTTTTCGATGTTCTTTTAATTTTTTTCTGCTGTAAAACGAGGCGCACCCGGCTGGCTCCCTGTTCTACGAGTTCCATTGCATCAAGATAATGAATGACGGCGCATGGCAGTTTTGGATTTTTTACGCCGCGCAGGGTGCGGTAATCCGGCAGACGGTCCTCACCCTGGTCCAACGGAGTTCCGGTCAGAATCAGGAATCCGACGGCTCCTGCTTTTTCCAGTTTCTCATAATTTTCTGCATTGGCGCCGCCGTTGATCAGTACGATTTTTCCGGCCGCATGGGAAAGGCTGACCGGGTCGCCGTTTTCTACATAGAGGAACGGAGCCTCAATGCCTTCCGGCGCGGTATTGGCTGCCGCGAAGCATCCGCGTACGGTGTACGTTTTCTCGTAAGGCTCTGTGACAGTAAAGCCGACTTCGTCAACCTGCCATGTCTCAGTTTCAAACGGCTCGCGGCGGATCTGCAGTTCGTCCTTGCCCCATTTTTCTGCGATTTCGGAGAGTTCCTGTTCGATCCGACACGCTGCTTTTTCTTCTCCTTCGGTTCCGGCCTCGCGGATGTAGTTAAACTGGCTGACGAACTCATACTGCCGCTGGCCGCTGATGGTATTTGCGTTCATGAAATTAATGTCCTTTTCTGTTTCTTAAAGTTCTTCCAGTACCGCTTTCGCCCTGCGCACGGCTTCGGCATCGGTGCGGTAGATGGTGTATTCGCTTAACGATGGGAGTCCCATGTTTACGTTTTCTTTCCGGTACTGCATCGGACTGTCCAGTTCAATTTTTCCGGACATGTGGTAGGCGGTCACGCCGGTTTTCGGATACAGCTCACGGATCGCATCCGCGCCGATGCCGCCGCCCGCCTGAATGCGGATGCGTCCCGCCGCCTGGCGCTCCAGTTCTGCGAGAAGCTCAGCGCCTTTTACCGCGCTGTTCTGCTGACCGGAGGTGAGAATGGTGTTCATGCCAAGCGATACCGCCTGCTCGAGTGCTTCTTTTGGATCACGGCAGACATCGAACGCGCGGTGCAGCGTCACGGACATGCCGTCTGCCGCCGCCATCAGCCGTTCCATTGCCGCCATATTCATCGTTCCGTCTTCTTTCAGCACGCCGAACACAACGCCCTCCGCACCGAGTTCGCGATACATCGCCACTTCCCCGCGGATTTCTTCTAATTCATATGGTGTATAGCAGAAGTCTCCGAACCGCGGACGGATCAGCGCGTGAATCGGAATACTTGTCTGTCTGCGGATCCCCTCAAACAGCTTCGGACTTGGCGTCGTTCCGCCGATCACCAGATTCTGACACAGCTCCAGCCGGCTCGCCCCGCCCTCCGCCGCCGCAAGCGCCGACTCCACGGAGTCCACGCAGACTTCCAGGATATAGTTATTCATAAGATTTCCTCTGTTTCGTAGTTTTTTCGCTTTCTATCATACTCTATTTGGGGCGATTAGGAAAGAGATTCCTGCTTCCGATGCAGATATTTTTCTCTCGTCGCCATGCCGCCGCGGATGTGGCGCTCGGACTTGTTCACGTCCAGAATCTTCCGCGCCTCCGCCGCCAGTTGCGGATTCACCTGCACCAGCCGCGAGGTCAGATCCTTGTGCACGGTGCTCTTGCTCACGCCGAATTTTTTCGCTGTCTGTCGTACGGTCGCTTTCGTCTCAATCATGTAAATCGCTGTCTCCACAGCACGCTCTTCGATATAGTCCCTCACAGAAAAAGCCTCCGAAGACGCTGTTTTTACAGTGTATTCGGAGGCTCCGGCGGGTATGTCTTTCTTCTATATTATTATGAATATCCATGATACCAGTGTCAAAAGGTCGGAAATCCGACGCAAGCAAAGCTTGCAGGAGGATTTTTGAACTTGGGACACGACAAAACATGAGTAAGTAGCCATTTTTCAAAGAAAAATGAGCGGATTACGAATGTTTTGAAGATTGCGGGAGTACGAAGTACGGAGCAATCTGGTATCATAGGTGTCAAAAGACCTTTTGACACCCACCTCATATCCATTATTTATAATACACCCAGGCCGCCCTCGTCTGATCCAGCACTTTGCCGATGTCCCAGGTTTTTTCGGTATGTTTTCTGCTGTTCGGGTCGTTGATGGTCAGTTTGCCGTTCTGGATTCCGGTGAGGACGATGAAGTGGCCGCTGCTGGTGAAATCACCGGGGCCCATCAGGGCGATGATGGGGTTGCCGGCCTGCTGGTTGGCTTCTACGCGCTCCTGCTCCACGGGGATTTCTTTGCTGAAAAGGCCGAGCTGCTGGGCTCCCTCCAGCATCAGGGACCAGGCGGTTCCGCTGCCGTCGACGGCGTAGCCGTTCTGTGATGCAAAATCGGCCACCCAGCGCGGATTCATCGTGGTGTCGCCGGTCATATAAATGGCTACCATGGAAAGAGCTGTCGGGCCGCAGCCGCTTAAGCCCATCACTTCACCGGCGTACTGGTGATAGCCCCATCGCTGATCCCACTGTAAGAGGGGCGGAATTTCCGATGTGCATTTTTTCAAAACTTCAAATCATTTACTCTCGTTCCAGCAGAACCATCGACTTTGCCGGGAGCATCATGCTTTCTTTCATTTCTGCGCCGTCCTCCGCGCATCGTCTGCCGTCGCAGAGCAGTTTCCAGCTTCCCTCCGGGAGCTGCTGTTCGGCTTCTTTTTCCCATGGGTTGTAGAAGATGCAGACTGCGCGGCCGTCCGGGTATTCCAGTTCGTATCCTGCGATCTGGTTTTCGCGGAAGAATGTTTTTTTGCAGTCCGACTCACACGTTCCGTATGCCTGGAATTTCCGGCGTAAAGCGAGCAGTCCGCGGTAATATTCCACCAGCTCCTCCTGCTCCCAGACGCGTGTCCAGTCGAGTTTGTTGAGCTGCCACGGCGACTTGAAGCTGTTTCCCTCGCCATGCTTCGTGCGCGCAAACTCTTCACCAGCCTGGAAAAACGGCATTCCCTTGCAGGTCATCACGATGCCGGCGGCAAGGCGGTTCATCGAAAGAATTCTCTCGTCCATATCATCAAAGTCCGGCTCCGCGTTTTCTTTTCGTTTCGGATCAGACAGTTTTAATTTATCCCACAGCGTATAGTTGTCATGTGCCGACACATACGGAATGAGCTGACTCGCATTGCGCGGCTCGTAAGCTCCTTTTCCGTCCATCCAGCCGTCCGTTGCAGACAGCACGCCTGCGGAGAGACGCTCTTTCCCGTTGACGTAGCCGCCCTCTGCGGCAATGAAAACGCTTCCCTTGATGGAATCTCTCGTATCATCGCAGAACACGGAAATGCCGTCGAGCAGTTTTCCGATGTTCTGTTTGTCCGCCGGGAAATATCCTTCCTGCATTGCGCTTGCCGCCGCTTTCCACGGCTCGCCGTAAACCAGAATCTCCTCACCGCGCGGCAGTTCATTCAGCGCTGTGCGGATCGCGTTCATCGTCTCGGTGTCATGCAGTGCCATCAGGTCAAAACGGAAACCGTCGATGTGGTACTCTTTCGCCCAGTAGCAGACGGAATGTACCATGAAGCGGCGGAACATCTCTCGCTCACTCGCCGTTTCATTTCCACAGTCGGAACCGTTGGAAATCGTTCCGTCCGCCCACTCGCGGTAATAATAGTAAGGAACTGTTTTCTGAAGCGGTGAGTCGAGATTGTACGTGTGATTGTATACCACATCCATAATCACGCCGATACCGGCTTTGTGCAGTGCCTGCACCATCTCTTTCATCTCACAGATACGCACTTCGCCGTGGAACGGATCGGTCGCGTAGGAGCCCTCCGGCACATTGTACTGCACCGGATCGTAGCCCCAGTTGAATGCTTCCGCGTCGTCCTCCGGCACGCTGCCGAAATCGAAGACAGGGAGAAGATGCACATGGGAAATGCCGAGCGATTTGAGATAATCGAGCCCGGTCGCATGAATGCCGTCATTGTCCAGCGTCGTGCCCTCTTCCGTAAACGCCAGGAACTTCCCGCGGTGCGCATCGGAAACGCCGGAATGCGGATCACTCGAAAAGTCTTTTACATGAAGTTCATACACACAGCGGTCCTCCGGGCGGATTTCCGGCTTTTGATCCTGCTCCCAGCCAGTCGGGTTTGTCGATGCAAGATCTACTACCATGCTCCGCTCGGAATCAATTCCGGATGCCACGCCGTACGGATCGACCGTATCAAAAATGCCGTCGGAGTGCAGAATGTGATACGTATAATACGTTCCATACCAGGCCCCTTGCACCGCACAGATCCAGACACCCTTTTCCCCGCGCATCATCGCAAGCGAAGCCAGCTTTCTGTCCTCTTTCTCCCGGCTGCTGCCGCAGGAATACAACTCCAACGAAACCGCCATCGCCGTCGGCGCCCAAAGCTTCCACTCCGTCACGAAACCATCGTCTTTTTTTGATTCTTTCAAAACCGTTCCATCAAACTCCTCGCTCTTCTTCACCGAAACACCGAGATCATCCCCGTCGTACGCGTAGTTTTCCACAAACTCTTCTGATTCGAAGAAACTTTTCCACTCCGTCGGCGTTCTTTTCACCACTGGATTCACTTTCTTTCCCTCCATCTCTCTGTAAACACGCAGAATCTCTCCGACGCTCCACGCCTGCGCATAGCAGCCTTTTGACATCACCGGAGCTGCGCCGTCGTAAATCTCTGCCAGATGGAACAGGCATCCCTCCTGCATCCAGCTCTCGAGGCGTTCCAGTCCGCGGCGTACTTCCTGTTTTCCATCTTTCGGGAAATATTTCAGCACGGCACGGAAATACGCGCCCAGCGGAAAGCCCCAGACCGTCCCCTGATGATACGCCCGGTCACGCTCCGGCTGGCTTCCGCCGATCCACGGATGAAACGCAGGATCCTCCATCGCCAGCGACCGCAGGCCCGCCGTCGTGTAGAGCTTTTCTTTCACTGCCTGCAGAATCCGCTGTCCCTGCTTCTGATTCACCATCTGGAACGGCAGCGCCAGCACAAACACCTGATTGCAGCGGAACTGTTTTTCTTCGTATGTGCCGTTCAGCACATCTTTCAGATAGCCTTCCTCTTCCATCCAGAACTTCTCGAGGAAACTCTTCTTCACCTGTTCCGCCATTTTTCCATACGCCGATCCATCCTTTCCGACAAACGGTGCAAGCTCTTCTAAGATCTTCAGGCCATTGTACCAGTACGCATTAATCTCCACCGGCTTTCCGTGGCGCGGTGTCGGCAGTTCTTTGTCAATCCGCACATCCATCCAGGTCACCTGCTCCAGACCGTCTCCTGCCATAATCAGACCGTCGCGGTCCATTTTAATGTGGAAGTTTGTTTCTTTCTGATACCAGAATACAATATCTTCCATCACTGGAAACGCCTCGCGGACAAACTCGAGATCTCCGGTCTGCAGATAATATGCATACACCACATCCAGAAATAACAGCGCCGCATCCACCGTATTGTACATCGGCTCCGCATCCCCCTCCGGGAACAGATTCGGCATCAGTCCCTTTTCTGTATATGCCATAAAGGTCCGCAAAATGCTCTTGCAGTCCTCCGGCTCTCCAACTGCCAGCGTGCACCCCGGCAGTGAAATCATCGTATCCCGCCCCCAGTCTGCAAAATAAGGGAAACCGGCCATAATGCTCTTACCGCCTGTCGACTCCCGCTCGGTAATATACTGCCGCGCACTCACCGCCATCCGTCTTCCCGCCGGATCTGAAATCCTCGACTTCTCGGCAATCGCTTCCTGCCGCTTCTCTTCCTCTTCTATCCACAGAGCAATCGTTTCTTCATCCCACTTATCCACATCACTCACAAGACTGTACACAACGAAGAAGACCTGCTCCTCGCCGTCTCCCTTCATCTCAAACCGAATCCGGTGATTTGCCACAACACTGCCGATGCCGTCTCTTCCGTCCCGCGCATCCTGCTCAAAAAACAGATCCCTCCAGACTTTCTCTTTCTCAGTCTGCATCTCCCCGTTCGTTCCATAATAAAGAATCACTCCATTACTCGCAATACATTTCCGGTCCACAGTAAACACCTGACCTGCCTTCATCTGCTCGCCTTTCGCCGCAAACCTCATCACCGGCCGAACCGAAAAGACACCTTTCTTCCCGCTTCTCACCCGATACCGGACCAGAACTGTATTCTCTCCCTGAACCATTCCAATCGTCTTCTCAATTTCAACTCCATTCACCCGGTAAAACCAGACAGGCAGAGCACCCATCTCAAATCCTTCCAGAAAACGGAAACCTTCTACATTCTGTGTCCGGTTCACAAACTCCTGCGAAAACAGATCCATTTCCGCTCCATCCATTTCCACAGTCTCCCAAACATTCGAAATCAGATGCTCCCGCACCGTCGGCGCTTTCAGCGCTCCCATCAGCAGCGCCTGATCATTCCTCGCCGCATTTCCCATTACCGTCAGCGAACAATAACCACCAAGCCCATTCGTCAACAAAAAACACTTCTTCTCCCCACTCCGAAAATCCATCCACTCCGAAGCATTCAACCGAATCTTCTCCATCATCATCTCCAAAAACCTCCACTCTCGTCCATTCTATCTCCCAAAACTCTACATTTCTTCACAACAAACTCACGTCGATTCGCCCTCCGGGCGAATCCAGACTCCCCGCCCACCCGCCCCTTTAAAGGAGCCAGCGCACAGCGCGTCCCAGTCTCCTGCCAGAGCAATCTCACTGCCGCAACGTTCTCGCCGCCATAACCCTCCCACAACCACAACAATCCACTGCCACAACGTTCTCACTGTCACAACGTTCTCGCCGCCACAACAATCTCGCGCCGATCTGCCCTCCGGGCAGATCCAGACCCCCTCCCGTCCCCACAACGTATCCCGGGATCGGGCTCTGGCGGCGCGGCACCTGCCGCATGGGCGGGCGCATTGGTATCGGCGGTATGCGAATCCTGTGCGCGTGGGTGATGATGTGTGTGGGATGACGGACGGCCATCAAGGCCGGAAGTCAAGAGGCTCTGAGACGGGAAATCATCAGGATTTCCTGTCGAATAGCCTCGGTTCCCGCACACATCATCGTCCACACGCCAGGCATTCGCCCGCCGATGCCACCGCGCCCGCCCGTGCGGCAGGTGCCGCGGTGCCAGAGCCCGATCCCCCACACCTATACAAAAATAGAGCAGCCGACCCTCATCGGCTACTCCAAAATCATCATCCTTTGACGGCTCCCGAAAGCCCATCTGTATAATACCGCTGCATCACAACAAACAAAATCGCAATCGGCACCGAAATACAAACCGCTCCCGCCGCAAAGCAAGTATACCAACTGTCGATATACTCCTTCTCCAGCATCTTCCAAAGTCCCAGTGCCACCGTATAATACTTCGCATTCGCTCTGCAGATAACCTTCGCAAAAATAAAGTCCAGCCAAGGTCCCAGAAACGCACTTAAGACAGTGTACACAATAATCGGCTTACTCAGCGGAATCGTCACCTTCGTAAACACCTGAAATCTCGTCGCTCCATCCAGATAAGCCGCCTCATCCAGCGCCTTCGGCACCGTGTCAAAAAATCCCTTCGCGAGCAGGAATCCCGCACCAGATCCACCCGAGTACACCAGAATCAGTGCCACCCGAATCATAGATCCCTCCGACAGTCCAACCGCCTTCAAGATATAATACACAGCCACCATCGACATAAACGCCGGAAACAGACCCAGAATCATCGCGATGTTCATGTAAGTCTTACGAATCTTAAACCGCATTCTCGACATACAATAAGAAACCGAAAGCACAAACACCGTAGAAATAATACAGCTGAACACCGCAATAATAAACGTATTCTTAAACATCTGCGGGAAATCCAGAATCTGCGTATCCGTAAACAGTCTCACATAACTCTGAACCGTATACCTCTTCGGGAAAAAACTCGTAACATAAGATCCCTTCTGCGTGCTGAAACTAAGCAGCACAATCCACAGAACCGGAATCACCCATACAATTGCCAGCAGCGCCAGAACCACATGCACAATCACATCCGAAACCATTCCGCGTGCCTTCATCGAACGCATCTTTTTCTCTTTGTTGTTCATTATTGGAAGCCCTCCTCGTTCTTATAAGAACCAGTATTCCGGTACGTGACCAGAGAAACCACAGCCAGAATGATAAAGGTCAGAATACCGACAACAGCACCAACGTTGAAGTACTGCAGATCAACCGTCAGCTTGTACAGCCACGTAACCAGAAGGTCCGTCTTTCCGGCAGTCGCTCCGACCGGAACCGGCGCACCTGCGGTCAGCAGGTAAATAACGTTGAAGTTGTTGATATTACCCGTAAACGTCGTAATCAGATACGGAGTCGTGACAAACAGCATGTACGGCAGCGTAATCTTAAAGAAAATCGTCACAGGGCCTGCACCGTCCACACGGGCTGCCTCGTAAAGCTCACCCGGAATGTTCTGCAGAATACCCGTAACTTGCATCATCGTAAACGGAATACCAACCCAGAGGTTGATAATAACAACCGTCGCTCTCGCCCAGGTCGCATTCGTCAGGAACGGAAGCGGGCTGGTAATCAGGCCGGCCTGGATCAGAAGGTTGTTGATCAGACCATTATCCTTTAAAAGCGTACGCATCAGAAGCAGAGAAACAAACTGCGGGATCGCTGCAGAAAGCATAAAGCAGAATCTCCAGAAGCCCTTGATGCGGGTCGTTTTGCGGTTGATGACAATCGCAAGAATCATACCAAGAATGTAGTTCAGGAACGTAGCAAGTACAGCCCAGATGATCGTCCATCCAAGAACCGACCAGAACGTCTTGCCGATCGAGTTGCCCATGCCGAGCACCGTACCGAAGTTTTTGAAACCAACCCAGTGGAAAATCGTCAGATGATCGCCGACCTTGCTGTAACTCGTAAACGCCATACAGATCATGAAGACCAGAGGCAGAATCGTGAAAATCACAATACCAAGGATCGGAAGTGTCAGCAGAGTCCAGTGCAGTCTCTTGTCAACAAGAGCTGCCAGATCCTCTTTGATCGTGTTAATGTGCTTGCCCTCTTTTGCACGGCACTCCACCTCATAAGCGCTCTTCATATTGACACGCCAGATGATGAAAAACAGAACCGTGATAAAAATCGTTGCCACTCCGTAGAGCAGAAACAGAATCGACATGTCGCCGCCGGTGTATTCGTAAATACCCTTGGCTTCGTTCCACACCTCTTCCTGTGCGCGACCGCCCAGGGTGATGAGATGAGAGATATTATTGATACCGCCCTGAATCATAAAAACAACGTAGGCGATTTCGACTGCCAGGAATAAAATTCCCTTTACAATCTGCTTGTGAGCCAGATTTCCAAGTCCCATGACCAGCAAGGAAAGCTTTGTGATGATATCGCCATTTGTGATGGCCTTCGTCACCGGATAGGGAGTTTCAAACTCTTTGGCGCGCTTTTTCAATGATGCCATAATGTATCCTTTCCGAAAGACAGGCATTGTCAATCGTTATAATCTGACAATGCCTGCTGTTTTCTCGTTCCTATTAACTTACGGACGCTTCAGAGCCCCATCTCGATTCCGCTGACGCTTCATCTCGATGTGGCTTCTCGCCATATGGAACCGCAGGAAAAATCATTCGTTCATGCAAGCATGACTCATGCTTTTTTCTGCAATTCCGCATGGCTCTGAAGCTGCACACTTACTCAACTGCAGAAGTATTCATGCTGGTGTTGAGTTTCTCTGTCATTTCTGCAGCGTTGTCATGGGTAACTTCACCGTTTACCAGAGATTTACCAAAGTTCTCTGCCGGAGTCCAGTAGTTGCTCATGTTCTTAACGAACGGCTGGATGATAGAAGTATTGTTGAAGGTATCGTTCTGTGCAGTTACCAGCGGATCGTCTGTGATCTTTGCAACCAACTCTTCGTTGCACGGTACTACGTTTCTTAAGTCATAGTGTGCCTGCTGAGCATCTGCGCTGCCGAGGTATCTTGCAAGAGCAACAGCAACCTGCGGATATTCGCAGTTCGGGTTTACACCGATTGCTTTGGAACCGGAGAAGGATTTCATCTGTTTCTCTTCGCCGTTGATGGTGATGGTCGGAAGCTGTGCAACACCGTAGTTGTCGCCGAGTGCTTCTTTGACTGCGGATGCATCCCAGGAACCGGAGAACAGTGCTTTTACAGAACCGTCACGCAGTCCGGAAAGTCCGGAACCGTCTGCATCAGATACAAAGTTCGGATCGCTTACAAGGTCAACCAAGTAATCAGTAACTTCTTTTGCTTTATCGCCTTCGAAGTCGATGCCTGCTTCTTCGTCTGTTCCGTCCTCACCGAACAGAGTACAGCCGTTTGCTACATAGAAAGAAGCGATGTACCAGGAGTTGGTGATCGGGAAGGAAACTTTGTCTTTTGCGATCATGGTATCCAGGTTTTTCACATCATCCTCTGTGAAAGCGGATTTGTCATAGTACATAAACCAGGTGTTGGTGGTGAACGGTACACCGTAGATGTCGCCGTCAACGGATACGGAATCCACGATTGCCTGAGAGTTGGTGCTCTTTACATCTTCTGCTGTCTGGCCGCCGAGTTTTGCGATTCCGTTTGCAGCGATCAGGGAAGTCAGGTTATCGTTTGCGAACATGTAAACGTCAGCTGCGCCCTCAACGTCCTGTGTTACGGTATCTTTTGCATCGCTCTCTGCGCATACGCCGTAATCGAAGGTGATGTGCCAGGAAGGATGCTCCTCTGCGAACTGATTGCACATGGTCTGCAGCCACTCACCGCTGTCGCTTGCCTGATCCTCGGACGGGGACCAAACGGTAAGGGTTGTGGTGATTTCTTCCTCATCTGCTGCTGCGTTGGAAGAAGAAGCGCTTGTGTTTCCTGCCTCAGATGTGCTGGATGCGCTGTTGGAATCGTTTCCGGAAGCGGCATTCGAAGAACTGCTGTCGCTGCTTCCGCATCCTGCCAGCATGCCGGCTGCCAGTGCTGCGGTCATCATGATTGATACTACTTTCTTTTTCATATGGAAAATCCTCCTTCTATGGTTTTTCTTTCTGGAACGTTTGCTGTCATATCTCATCTGCTGTTCAGTATCTCTCGTTCTTGTTACTTTTATTATAGCAGTCGGGGAATTTTCCTGAAATATCAAGAATCTATGATCCATGTTGAATTTCTACATTATGATAAAAAATCAACTATGAGAAACACGCTTCGCGAGTTTCTCAAGTTATCGCGGCATTCGCCAAGGTCTCGTGCAAGCACGGACTTTGGCTCGTTGCCCGCGTAAAAAAACGGAGAATACAGTATCTCTTCTGTACTCTCCGTCTGCTGTTTTTCACAATTTATTTTCCCGGTGAATTCAGATTTTTCATCTCCTGAATCATCTCATTTCCGCCTTCGTCTTTCCATTCTTTGACAAAATCATCAAACGCGGACAGCTCCGATTCGCCGCGGATGATCTTTAAAAAGGTCTCGGATTCCAGTTCTTTTAAGGTATACCGATACTCCTCCGTAATCTCCGTCCGGCTCGGATACAGGGTGTCCACGCGCTGAATCTTCGGATCCTTTAATAACGAGCATGCCGTAATACGCGACAGGTACGCGCTCCAGTCCTCCGCGCTCGCCTCTTCCGGCGCTGCCAGATAGGATTTGCACGCCTTCTCATACGATTTTTCCAGAATCTCCAGCTCGTCCTCCGATTTTTCCCCGTTCAGCACCGCCTGCAGATTTTCGTAGCAGATCGTCAGGGCATCGTTGTAGTCGAGGTTCATCGCCAGCGGGCGTGCCGTCGGATCGACATTTCCGGTGTAATAGCTCTGGAATTCTCCGTTCGGATCATCGTAGGAATACCGCATGTAGTCAAACATCACCGACAGGATTTTCGGCACGATCTCCGGGTACTCATACCCTTTCCGCACCACAACATAATTTCCCGTCAGCTTTTCGTTGCAGTATTCAACGCTGCCGTTCTCCCCGGTCCGGATCAGAAACGGCTGCCAGTCTGCCTCCGGGTCTGTCTCATGGCAGCGCCAGAGCGGATTATTCGGCGCCCACCACGGAGCGAAAAAGATACCGCAGCGGCCCTGGACAATGAGGTCAGCAATATCATCCGACGTGCGGATCAGGAAATCCTGGTCGAGAACGCCTTCCCGGTACCAGTCGGCGAGCATGCCAAGCGCCTGTTTCACACCGGACTGAACGGAACCGTAGATCGGATTTCCGTCCGCGTCCGTCAGCCATCTTCCCGGATAGGCACCGAAAGAGGCAAAGATCAGATCCATGCCGTACTCCGAGGAAATGCCCGTGCCGCCGTACAGGTTCGTGCTGATTGCAAGGCCGATGTTTCCCGCTTCATGGCCAGTCGGATTGCTTTCTGCAAAGGCAAGTGCAATGTTTTTCACATCATCGATTGTCTCCGGATCGGAAATCCCCAGCTTTCCCAGCCAGTCCTTCCGCACCCAGAGGAGGTTCGGGCCGTCCGAAATATTCGTTTCCGGGAATGCCATCAGCTTTCCGTCGAACGTGCAGCTCTGCAGAATATCGCCGCCGTAGCTGGCGTAGATGTCCTTGATGCGGTCACTGGCGCAGTCTGCGTAAACCTCGGTGAGATCGGCGAGCTGGTCGTTTTTCTGCATCGAATACATCGTTTTCTGGTCTACGACCATGATATCAGCGCTCTTTCCCGTCGCAATCATCGTGGAAATGCCCGCGG
This sequence comes from Tidjanibacter massiliensis, assembly GCA_963661155.1. Classification (GTDB taxonomy): domain Bacteria; phylum Bacillota; class Clostridia; order Lachnospirales; family Lachnospiraceae; genus Fusicatenibacter; species Fusicatenibacter massiliensis_A. The sequence continues at coordinate 13,349 of CAVLAW010000009.1, forward strand.
TGTAGGTGTCGCCGCTGTTCTCAAATACATCCTCGTTCTGCACGTTGATGACTTCGCGGATCAGGCGGGTGTAGGCGTTGTCCTCGTAGGTGTCGCCCTCCGGGAGATTGGAGTTGTTCGCGGCTGTCATTTTTGCCAGCGTATAGGTGATGGTTTCGGGGTAACGGCCATATGGCGTTGTTTTCGCCTCTGCGAGAGCCGCCGCATCATCCGTTTCTTCCTGACCGGAAGCACTTTGATCTGATGATGCATCCGCGGAATCTATACTTTCTGACGCTGTATCTCCTGCCTGGGAATTCTGGCTGTCATTTCCGGCCGCATTCTTTCCTGCGCAGCCGCCGAGCACCGTTCCCGCTGCCAGCAGCACGGCAAGGCCTGCCGCAAGTTTTTTCCGCATCATCCTGTCACCTCCTGTTCTACGACCGGAATCCGCACGGTCACCTTCGTTCCGGTTCCGGGTTCACTCTCAATCGAAAGACCATACGATTCCCCGTATTCGAGCTGAATCCGGGAATTGACGTTCCGCACGCCGTAGCCGCTGCTCTTTTCCGTCAGAATCGTCTGCGCTTTCTCCTGCTCCATGCCGACACCGTTGTCTGCCACGGCGAGCACCACACAGTCACCGTCGCGCCGGCCCGTAATGGTAATCACACCGTGATCCTTCCCGCGCCTCCGGTCAATGCCGTGCGCGATCGCATTCTCGGCAAGCGGCTGCAGGATCAGATTCAGCGTGCGGTAATCGAGAATATCCTCCGCAACGTCCATTTTCACCTCAAAGCTGTAGTCGTGAAACATTTCCTGAATCTGCAGATACGAGCGGACGTTGTCGATCTCCTCGCGGACAGACATCATATTTTTTCCTTTATTTAAGGAAGTCCGGTAATACCGTGAGAGCGCCAGCGTCGCCTTGCTGATGTCATCCGACCCGATCTCCAGCGCTTTCCAGTTGATTAACGACAGCGAGTTGTACAGGAAATGCGGGTTGATCTGTGCGCGGAGCGCCGTCATCTCATACTGTTTCTGACGGATGCGGCTCTCGTAGACTTCCTGAATGAGCTGGCGGATGCGCGAAAGCATCTGGTTAAAGCCACACGTCAGGTCGCCGATCTCATCTTTTTCTGCGGAGACCAGCTCCACTTCCAGATTTCCTTCATCGACCTCGGTCATCGTCTTTGTCAGTTTTTCGAGACGATGCGCCATATTTCCGGAGAATTTCATAATGACGGCTGCCGAAAAGATAACGCAGGCCGCCCACATCAGAAGAACCATCAGAAGAATCGGCTGCAGCGGGCTGATGATGCCTTTTTTCGGCAGATAGCACGCGGCGTGCCAGCCGTTCTGCTCGATCTCTTTTTCCAGCAGAATGTAGTTTGCCGTATTCTGCTTTTCTGTTTTCTGCAGTTTCTGAAATTCGGCAAATTCCATCTGATAACTTGCATTTCTGGTAATCTTCTGATTCTCATACAGCGGTTCGCTGTCCTCGTTGTAGACGAAAACGCCATAATCCTCATTGACGGCAAGATTCATGGAATCGAAAATCTTGCTGTAGTCCATGGAAATGTACAGAAATCCGCCTTCGCCGTCATCCAGAAGCGGCATGGAACGCACCAGTGTTACGGTTCCCTGCTCCGCATCGGCATACCAGTGGATGTTATTGTCGGTCGGCGCCGTCCATTCTTCATTTTCGATCTCCTGCGCCGGACGCAGATACGTGCCGTGCGGGATGACGAAATCACGCACATAGATCGTGGACTGCAGAATCTCCGGGTAAAAATAGCTTAAGGAATCCATCATCGGATCAAACTCTTTGACCATGCGCTCGTACGCTTCAAAGCTGTTTTTATTTTCTGTTTTTACAATCTGAACGATCGTCTGGTTGAACGCCAGATAGTCTGACATGCTCTGATGCAGGGCAAGCTCTGTATTTACGCCGTCCACCGCCTGATCGAAGGTGCTCTGCAGATTTTTGATCTCACGCTCAACGAGAACGCGGCGCATCTGGGTATAAAACAGCGTAAACATCAGACACATGGGAAGAAGACCGGTAAGGACGTAGACCACGATGAGCTTCCGGTGTACCTTCATATCAGAAAATGCTTTTTTCATTCTGCTGGCAAATGATGTCATCTCACTCCCCCTGATCCCGGTATTTCTGCGGGCTGATGCCGTAGTATTCGCGGAAGCTCTGGCAGAAATACGACACATTCACGAAACCGCATTTTTCGCAGATCACACCGATTTTCTCATTCGTATTTTCGAGCATTTCCCGCGCACGCTCCATACGGAAGCCTTTTAAGTAGCGGCTCAGATTTTCGCCGGTATTTTTCTTGAAGATACTACTCAGGTAATTCGGCGTCATGCCGACCTCGCGCGCCAGCTGATCAACACCCATACCGCTGTCGGAATAGTTTTCGCGGATGTACTGTTTGATCTGTTCGACTTCTCTGCGTTTTGCAACACCGCCGTCCGCACGGAAGACTGTCTCAAGCCGGTCGATACCCGTGCGGACCGCCTGGATTACGCCGACCATGTTGCTGCTGTGATACAGCGCGTCGATCTCGCGATCCAGTTCACGCTCGTCTTTTTTCTCCAGATTATCGTAGATTTCTTTCAGCAGGTTGGAAAACATGAACTTGATGTAGATCTGGGAGAAGATCGTCTGATGCTCGTACTTCTCGCAGAACTGGTCAAAGTGTTCGCGCAGGCTCTCCATGTCCTTCATGCGGATGTCCTGCTGGATCTGGCGAATCAGGATTTCAGCGTCGATCTGCACCAGCACCTCGGACTGCTCCTCCTGGAACGGAAGGAATACGTGGTTTCCGGTGTGATAGAAGCGGCGCTCCATAAGCTGCTCGGTCTGTGCAAACGCATCGTAAAACTCGCGATCCGGCGTGATCTCTCCCGACACGGCAAGGAAACACTCCTGATCCCACATTTCCCGGATATAGTAATACAGCTTCCGCCCGAACGCTTCCCATCCGCCGTCCGGCTCCTCGCCAAAGAACAGCAGGGACTGCTGCGGGTTGAGGTTGAGGTAGTGGAACGTCATCTGCAGATCCTTCTGCATTTTTTCGATCTGCTCGCCGCTTACCTGTTCAAAGTAGTTGTTCGTACACTCCAACAGCACCATGCGCTGGAAATCCCGGGTAAAACTCATGTCGATAAGCTGCTGTGTTTTCACCTGCAATGCACTGCGGCTCTGTCCGTTCACCATCAGATACAGCAGATGCTCCCGCAGGAACTCCATGCTCTCGTCTTTCCGTTTTTCCTCGCGCTCGCTCTCTTCGAGTTTTTCCGTAATTTCTCCGATCACTTTTTCGAACTCTTCCGGGTTGACCGGCTTTAGGATATAGGCGGAAACGCCGTAGGAAATCGCCTTTTTCGCGTAGGAAAACTCGTCGTACCCGCTGAAAATCACGGTTTCCGTCTCCGGATACGCCTCATGAACCCTGGAAAGCAGCTCGATCCCGTCCATGAACGGCATGTTGATGTCCGTCAGCAGCACATCAATTTTCTCCTTCTCAAACACTTCCAGCGCCTCTTCCCCATCCGAGGCCTCCAGAATCTTTTCCCGGATATTCATCCGCGAAAGCAGCATCCGAATGCCCTTTCGCTCTATCATTTCATCATCTACAATCAGATATGTGTACATGTGGTTAATCCTCTTTCTAAGCGACCTGCCAAAGCGGCGCATACTATTTTTATTATACCAGACAATTTTTTGATACTCAATTCCTTTTCCAGACGGAATCGGGATTTTATATCAAAAAAGTCGCAAAAAAGAGTCAAAAAGAGACATTTTCATCACAACTCCAACGTGTTACAATAGAAAAGAAGGCAAAATCAATGTAAAAACAGGGGGCTAATATGACGAAAACAGTACAAAAGAGCAAAGCCCGCGATATGACCCAGGGCTCCATCTGGAAGCAGCTTCTTCTCTTCTCGCTTCCGCTTATGGCTGGAAATCTCTTCCAGCAGCTTTACAACACCGTAGACAGTATCGTTGTCGGCAACTTCGTCGGCAAGGAAGCACTCGCCGCCGTCGGCTCCGTCGGACCGATCATCAATTCCCTGATCGGCTTTTTCATGGGCCTTTCCACCGGTGCCGGTGTTATCATTTCCCAGTATTACGGCGCAAAAGAGGACGAAAAAGTCAGCCGCACCGTCAGCACGACGCTGCTGATGACGCTCGTTCTCTCGATTGTCTTTACGATTCTCGGCATCCTGATCACGCCCGCCATGCTCCGCATGATGAGCACGCCGGACGATGTCATCCGTGAATCGGCAACGTATCTGAAAATTTACTTCGGCGGCGTCATCGGCCTGATGTTCTACAACATGGGTTCCGGCGTCCTGCGTGCGGTCGGGGATTCCCGCCATCCGCTGTATTTCCTGATCTTCTCCGCCGTTGTCAACACCGTGCTTGACCTCGTATTTGTCATTTCCTTTGGCATGGGCATCGAAGGCGTAGCGCTGGCAACTGTCATTGCGCAGTGTCTGTCCGCGATTCTGACGCTGTATGTGCTGACGAGAAGTGACGGCTCGTACCGTATTCAGTGGAAACATCTCTGCATGGACTGGCAGCTTTTATACCGCATCATCTGCGTCGGACTCCCGGCGGCGATCCAGCAGATGGTTACCTCCGTTTCCAATGTGTTCGTGCAGTCGTATATCAACGCCTTCGGCTCGGACGTTATGGCGGGCTGGAGCGCCTGTATGAAAATCGACCAGTTTATGATGCTGCCGATGATGAGCGTCGGACTTGCTTCGACCACCTTCATCGGACAGAACGTCGGCGCTGGCTACATCGACCGTGCAAAGAAGGGTGCGACAACCGCATTCTGGCTCTCCGAGATCGTCACCATCGTGATGATGATTCCGCTGCTGATCTTCGCACCGCAGATGGTTTACCTGTTCAACCAGGAGGCAAATGTCATCCAGTACGGAACCCTGTTCCTGTACCTGCTCTCCCCGTTCTACATTCTCTGCTGTGTCAACCAGGTTTACTCCAACGCCCTGCGCGGCGCAGGCGATACCAGAACACCGATGATTGTGATGCTCGGAAGCTTCGTGGTTTTCCGCCAGATTTATCTATTCGTGATGTCACACGTTTTCGATTCGATCGTTCCGATCGCGCTTGGCTATCCGGCGGGATGGCTGGTTTGCAGTGTGCTGATCTATATCTGCTATCGTAGATTCCGGTGGGATAAGGGACTGCAGAAAGGCTGAGTTTTCTCTATATTAAAATAAGCGAAAAAATGGAAGTATCGTCCGCATCGGGATACTTCCATTTTTTGCTTCTATATTAGAATAAATCCGCAATCGCCGCGATCTCCTCGCAATTTTCCGGCAGCGGCCCACTTAAAGCAGGGGACTGGCGCGTCGCCACGTAGCGGCTTGCGATTCCGGCAGCGGCCGCGCCGTGGCAGTCGGCGATATCGTCGTTTCCTGTCATCAGGCATTCCGTCGGATTGAGGTAATACTGTTTCAGCAGCATCTCATAGAACGCCGGATCCGGCTTTTTCACACCGGCATCTGACGAGAGCAGGATTCCGTCAAAATACTGCGTCAGGCCGAGCAGTGAAATTTCCGGTGCGGTGAAAAGTGCCTGTGCATTCGACAGCAGAAAGACTTTCTTTCCCGCATCTTTTAACCGCTGCAGCAGTTCCGGCACGCCCGGGAACAGTTTCAGCTCCTCGATCGAAATCACACGGAACATTTCTGCCAGATCCGCGATCCCCTCTTCCATCACCGAAACGCCCTTATCCTCAAACAGCTGCCGGAACACCTCAGCAATATCAATCTCCGGCACATGACTGCCGCGGCACTCTGCTTTCAGCGCTGCTTCCTGTTCTCTGATCTTCGTCTCGTATGCTGTCCGAAGCTCTTTTGCCTCGTATGCAGCACCTTTCATTCCGAAGAACAGACTCATTTTCTTCCAGAGATATGCTTTCTTCTCGTTTGTATGAATATCTACGAGGGTTCCATATAAATCAAAGATATAATTCTGATACATTTTCCAGTCCCTTTTCTTCTGTCATTTTCCTGCCTGAGCGACAGAGCGATAAAAAACGTGCCCAAAACCGTCGGCCCGGACACGTTTTCTCTTCTTATCGGTTGTTCAGCATCTCTTTCACCAGACGAATATACTCCGGTGTAGTTCCGCAGCAGCCGCCGACAACGCCTGCGCCTGCGTCTACCAGGATACTCATATATTTTGCGAAGTCCGGTGCATCCATGCTGTAGATCGCCTCACCGGTCGGGGTGATTTTCGGAAGGCCGGCGTTTGGTTTTACGATCACCGGCACTCTTGCCACCCGTTTCATCGATGCAACAACGGCCTCGAGCTGATCCGGTCCGACCGAGCAGTTCAGTCCGACGGCGGATGCTCCCATTTCCTGCAGTGTCTCGACTGCTTCCACAGCGTTTCCGCCGAACAGGGCAGAACCGTCTGCTTCCAGTGTCAGGGAACACATAATCGGCAGATCGCAGACGGAAAGGGCTGCGTCCATAAAGACGCACGTTTCGTCTACGCTCAGCATCGTCTCCGCTACCAGAAGATCAACGCCCGCGTTTGCTACTGCCGTTAC
>CAVLAW010000009.1:19987-30908 GCA_963661155.1 Tidjanibacter massiliensis
GCCGTTACCTGCTCCATGTAGGATTCCAGGAGTTCTTCATAGGAAAGATCTCCTTTTGGCTGCAGCATTTTTCCCGGTGTGGAGAAATCTCCCGCGATCAGCGCGCCTGTTCCGGCGAGTGCTTTTTTCGAAATCTCAACGAGCCGTGTATTCAGCTCCTCCACGTCATTTTCTTTTCCATAGTCCGCTAATTTCAGTCTGTTTGCACCAAAGGTCGGCGCATAGACAATCTGGCTTCCCGCCTCCACGTAAGCCTTCTGTAAATTTGCCAGGATATCAGGGTGATCCAGAACCCAGAGTTCTGTGCTGACTCCTTTCGGCATTCCCGCTTTTGTCAGATTTGATCCGGTCGCGCCATCCAGTAAAATGACACCTGCTCCGGCAAGCTGTTCAAATTCTTCTCTTGTCATTTTTTCTCTCCATTCTGCCCGAGTTACATGCAGCACATGTCCGCGTATACTGACAAAAAATCAGGCTGTGTTTTCTAAATTTACCGCGTTTCCGCGATAGACCACGTTCAGTATAGCATTGTATTCTTTTTTCGACAAGTAAAAAAGAGGCATCCGTTAAGATGCCCCCCTTTTTCTTCTGCTTAGTTATGATGATGATTTTCGGAATGATGCGTTTCCGAATGATGTGACTGGCTTGAAAATGCATCCCAGTTAATCGGTTCATTTTTCTGCACTCCCGGAGACAATCTTGACTCCTGATTTACGCGGGTCGGCTTCTGTACATTTTCTGTCTGTACGGATGTAGACACGGTTGTTGTCGATACCTTTGAAGCAGTTGATTCGAAACTGTTTCCTGTTGCAGCAGATTTTCCGCACGCCAGCAAAGCAAATACCGCTGCACAGACAAATACAGAAATGACTGCCTTCTTCTTCATTTCTTCCATCTCCTTTCCTGATTTTTGCACGAACACTGGTTATAGTTTTATTCTATCAATCCCCCCCTGATTGTCAAGTTTTCTTGATCATTTTCCTATTTTTTTCTCTTTTTGTTTGATTATGCAAAGTGTTTTCGGACGCAAAAACAGCAGCCAGACCTCTTTTGAGGATCTGGCTACTGTCCGTTATGATCGTATGTTTTTTATTCCGCAGAGCTTGCGGATGTCGAAGTCTCGCTTGTGCTGCTTGTCGATGTGGTCTCTGTGCTGCTGCTTGAGGTTGTGCTGTCTGTTGTTGTTCCGTCTGTGGAATCGGTAGAAGTGCTGTCGACGGTCATGGTGTACAGGTCTGCGTCGGTTACTTCCAGTTTATCCCAGTTGGATGCAACTTTGATATCGCTCTCTTTTACCCATCCGTCCAGCGTGTCATTGTACTTGTCGGATTTGCGGTTGGAGATGATGGTCTGTCTTCTGGTCTCGGTTTTATCCTCGTCGAATGCTTTATCTACACGGATCACATAATATGCATTGTCGCCCTCGATAACGCCGTCGTAAACTTCGCCGTCTGCCAGTCCTGTTGCAGCCTCAACGACAGCGTCGCCAAGAGAGCACGTATCGTCATCATCTTTCTCGGATCCGGTTCCAAAGGATGTCTCGGAAGAGGTCAGGTAGGAAACCTCGGAAGAGGAATCACTGTCCGAGCTGCTGGAAGTGCTTGCGCTTGATGTGCTGGATGCACTGGTACTGGAAGCACTCGAAGAAGAACTGCTCTCATCAGAGCTGTCTTCGGAGTCGGTCGAATCCGCGGTGTTCTCTGCATTTAACTGATCATTCAGCTCCTGACGGAGATCGGTGAATGATGCGGTTGCCGGGTCCTCGGAATCTTTTAAGAGATCCAGGAATCTCTGTGCGATTTCTTTCTTTGCCGCTTTCTCGTCATCGGTCAGGTCGATCGTGTTTCCGTCGTCGTCCTTCTCGGTGCCTGCGGTAGATACGGTGATGTAGCTGATGGTCGTCTGCTGTGCTTCTTCATCGGAAACCTCAGTGTCTACGTCCGCAATGATCGGATCGTAGATTCTGCTCTGGATCACGTACAGCTCCAGTGCATCCTGGATATCATCAACAGTTGCGTGCAGTTTTTTCATCACGTCATCGCCGTTCTTGTCTGCGAATGCCTGCGCGGCTTCTTTTGCCTGCTCTTTTTCCTCGTCTGTCAGAGAAACGCCGTACTCCTCTGCGTGCTGGCGCATCAGAAGTTCTTTCTCGATCGTCTCAAGAGACTGATCTTTGAAGGTCTCACCGGTGGTCTTTCCGTCGTCGCCTTCCTGGTCGTACATTTCAGACGGCATCTGCATTCCGTACATGGAATATAACTGAGAATAGTAGTTATACATCGTTGCCTGCTGATATCTCAGCATGAAGTTTGCCTGTCCGAGTGTAATCGACTCATCGTTTACGGTAATTGCCGTTTTTGTTCCGTCCACATTGTCGGAACCGCAGCCGGTCAGTCCCATAGCTGCCAGAGAAGCGGTCAGCGCTGCGCAGACTGCTTTTGCTTTTAAATTTTTCATTGTTTCCTCCTCATGCAGATTCAAAAATGCCTTTTCTTGTCTTTTGTCGTCTGCATCGATTTTTATAAACGCTTTTTCTATTATACCCTTTTTGTCAGTGCAGGGCAACTTTTTTCTAATGTGTTCACGCCTTTTTCACACGATTTCGATCCTATTTTTCCTCTGTTTCCGGCACAAGCGAAACAAGATCCTCGATCAGCATATGACTCTTCTCCAACAGATCGATTCTCTCTTTCGAATTCCGCCTCCGCGGTGTGTAAATAAATGCCAGCGACTCCATCTGGAATTTCAGTTCATCGCGGTATTTCTGCAGCAGTTCCGGAATCCGCGCCACATCGATTTTCGCATGCTGCTGGAGCGTGATGCGCACGGAATCGCCCATCTGCTTTAACTCCGTCACATACGCGCGGTGCGCCAGCGCTTTCAGTTCGGCGACGGCCAGAAGATTCTGTACATTTTTCGGCGGCTCCCCGAAACGGTCGGTCAGCTCTTCCGTCATGTCCTCGTACTCTTCTTTGCTTTCAATCGCCGCAATCCGTTTGTACGTATCGAGCTTCAGCGCCTCATTGCTGATGTAGCTGTCCGGAATGTACGCACTCACCACCAGATCAATCGTCGTCTCAAACTCTTCCTCCGGCGCGATGCCCTTCGCCTCTTTGACGGCCTCCGCAAGCATCTTGCAGTACAGATCGTATCCGACCGACTCCATGTGCCCCGACTGCTCCGCGCCCAGCAGATTTCCTGCACCGCGAATCTCGAGGTCGCGCATCGCAATCTTAAAGCCGCTTCCCATCTCCGTAAATTCACGGATCGCATGAAGACGCTTCTCCGCTACTTCTTTGAGCATCTTGTTTCTGCGGTACATCAGAAATGCATACGAAGTCCGGTTCGACCGTCCGACGCGGCCGCGGAGCTGATAGAGCTGCGACAGTCCCATCTGGTCGGAATCGTGGATGATCATTGTATTGACATTCGAGATATCGAGTCCCGTCTCGATGATCGTTGTCGACACGAGGACATCAATCTCTCCATTGATAAAGCCGTACATGATCTTCTCGAGCTCACGCTCCTTCATCTGCCCGTGCGCAAAACCGACGTTCGCATCCGGCACGAGCTTCTGAATCGTGTTCGCCATATCGGCAATCGACTGGACACGGTTGTAGACATAGTACACCTGCCCGCCGCGTGCCAGCTCGCGGTTGATCGCCTCGCGGACCATCTCTTCGTTGTATTCGCAGACAAAAGTCTGGATCGGCTGGCGGTCCTGCGGCGCTTCCTCGAGCACACTCATATCGCGGATGCCGATCAGGCTCATGTGCATCGTCCGCGGAATCGGCGTCGCGGTCAGCGTCAGAACATCGACATTTTTCTGAAGCTGTTTGATTTTCTCTTTATGCGTCACACCGAACCGCTGCTCCTCATCGACGATCAGAAGACCAAGATCCTTGAACTTCACATCCTTCGACAGCACGCGGTGCGTTCCGATCACGATATCCACGAGGCCTTTTTTCAGATCCTCGAGTGTCTTTTTCTGCTCCGCCGGCGTGCGGAACCGGCACAGCAGATCGATGCGTACCGGAAAATCCTTCATACGCTCGACAAATGTATTGTAATGCTGCTGCGCCAGAATCGTCGTCGGGACGAGATAGACAACCTGCTTGCTCTCCTGCACCGCCTTAAATGCCGCGCGGATCGCAACTTCGGTTTTGCCGTAGCCGACATCGCCGCAGATCAGGCGGTCCATGATCTTTTTGCTCTCCATGTCCGCCTTCGTCGCCTCGATCGCCGCAAGCTGGTCGTCGGTCTCCTCGAACGGAAACATCTCTTCAAATTCCTTCTGCCAGATCGTATCCTCTCCGAACTGATAGCCGGACGACGCCTGCCGCTCCGCGTACAGCTTTACAAGATCCTGCGCGATATTTTTTACCGCATGGTGGACCCGTGTTTTCGTCTTATTCCATTCCTGACCGCCGATCTTGTTCAGCTTCGGCACTTTCGCCGCCTCGCCGGACGCATACTTCTGCAGTGTATCAAGCTGCGTGGCCAGCACGTAGAGATTCGAACCGCCCGCATACTCGATTTTCATATAATCTCGGGTCACGCGGTCCATCTCGATTTTCTCAATGCCGCGGTAGATGCCGAGGCCGTGGCTCTCATGCACCACATAATCGCCGATCGAAAGATCCGCAAAATTCTGGATTTTCTGGCCGGAATACTCCGATTTCTTCCGGTTTTTCTTCTTCTCTTTTCCGAAAATATCCGTCTCCGTGATCAGCACGAATTTCTGCATCGGATACTCAAAGCCCCTGCGTGCCGCACCGTGGATCAGCATGACCTCGCCGGGTTTCAGCACGCGGTCCGGATTCTCGCTGTAGAACGCCGGGATCTCCTCGTTCTGCAGATCCTCCGCCAGATGCTGCGCTCTCGTCCGCGACGGGCTCGCCAGCACGACACGGTAACCCGCCTTTTTCCAGGACTTCAGATCTTTCACGAGAAGCGGGAACTGATTGTTGTAGGAATTGACGGATTTTACCGTCACGCTGAACTCATCGCGGATATTCCACTCGCCCTTCTGCGGCTCCATCAGTGATACAGCGACACAGCCGCGGCGGTTCAGTTTTGCTACGAGTTCCGCCGTACTGCACATCAGTTTTGCCTGTCCCGGCAGGAGATATCCTTTTTCGAGACGATGGCTCACACTCTCCTGAAATTCCGCTTCCAGCGCATCGGCACACTCGATGATGCGGTTTGGCTCATCGAGGAAAATGCGGCTGTCCGTCGGCAGATAGTCGAGAAACGAAACCGTCTCCGGATAAAAGTAATGAAGATACTGCTCCGCTCCCTGCAGGATTTCGCCCCCGTCGATCTGGTCGCAGATTTCGGCTGCTGCATTTTTTATGCGCGCCGCTTCTTCTGTCATCATCTTGTCGCGGAATTTTGTGCTCTGTGCTTTTGCCTCTTTTTTAATGGCTTTGATTCCGCGCGCGATCGTTTCCTCCGTCAGAATCAGCTCCGATGCCGGATAAATTGTGATCTCCTCCAGGTTTTCAATCGACCGTTGGCTCTCCGCGTCAAAGCTTCGGATGGAATCGATCTCATCGCCCCAGAGTTCGATGCGGATCGGGTTCTGCTCGGTCAGCGGAAAAATGTCGAGAATGCCGCCGCGCACCGAAAACTGGCCGGTCGATTCCACCTGAAAGGTACGCTCATATCCGAGCCGCACCAGCTCTTTTCGGATCTGATCCAGATCAAGCTCACTGTCATTTTTCAGATGAATACAGTGCTTTTCAAACACGTCAAGAGGCAGAAGAAAGTCCATGCATCCCCCCACACTGGTGATGATGGTAACTTCCTTCCGCTCGAGAAGTGCCTGGATCACCTGGATGCGCTGCCGGATCAGCAGATTTCCGTGGATATCCGCCTGATAGAAAATCAGGTCCTTCGCCGGATAATACAGCGTTTCCGGATCGTACAGCCGGTAATCCTCATATAATTCTTTTGCTTTCAGTTCATTTTCCGCGATCAGAAGCCGCACCGGAACATCCTCGGAAAGTCCGGCGATCATGTGGGCTTTCTGGCTTTCCAGACAGCCCGAGATCACCGTCACCCCGGCTGGGCTTTTTTTCAGATCGCGGAACAGCCCGTCAAAACGAGCAATTTCCTTAATGGGTTCTAATAACGCTTTCATTTTTCCTTACTCTGCCGGATTTGCAGATTTGCGGTTATACTCGTTCATGGCTGCGTCCACATCCCCGTTCAGCATCTGTTCGATCGCTTTTGCCGCATGCTCGATCGCCAGATTCACAAGGGGACGCTCATCTTTTGTAAACGGGCTCAGCACATAGTCCGCCAGATCCCAGTTCTTCGGCTTCTCACCGACGCCGACTTTCACACGCATGAAGTGGTCGGTGCCCAGATTGGCGATGATGTTTTTGATGCCGTTGTGGCCGCCCGCGCTTCCTTTTTTGCGGATGCGGATCTGTCCCGGCGCCAGGCTGATGTCATCGTAAACCACGATCAGCTCGCTCTCCGGATCTACTTTGTAATAGTTCACCAGCTCCCGCACGGACTCGCCGCTCAGGTTCATATACGTCATCGGCTTTGCCACGATGACTTTCTGGCCTGCGATCATGCCCTTTCCGAACAGCGCCTTGTGGCCTGCACCGGAGGACGGGATCTGATATTCGTCGATCAGATAATCGATGGTGTCGAATCCGACGTTGTGTTTCGTGCCCTCATACTGGCGCGTCGGATTTCCCAAACCTACTATAATATACATATTTCCTCCTGCAATGCAGACAACAGAGAGCAGAAAAAAGTTTCCCTGCCCTCTGTCGTCTGATGGATCTTTTTTCTTTAGTTAAAGTATACCAGTTCGCTCTCCGGCTTCTTGGTCGGTTTGATTTCTTTTGCATACAGAACCGGTCCTTCGCCGTCGTAAACTTTCATGTAGCCCCATTTTACGGTTGCGGTCACATCTACCCAGGAACCCATCACCAGGGATTTGGCGCTTGCGCATTTGCAGACGTAACCGATAAAGGAAGTATCGTCTGCGCAGCAGGTCATTGCCATTCGACCCGGGACAAAGAAATCGGCTCCGACGTCTTTGCTCTTTAAGACCATGCCGCGGAAATGAACGGTCTTGCCCTCGTAGCGCTCCGGGTTGTCGCCCATGTCTACGTACCAGATTCCATAGTCAGCATCGTCGATCTCGATCACATCCGCATCAGTATCGAACGGCATCTGATCTTCGAAAATGTTGTCGATCTCGCCTTCTTCTTTCTCAAACAGAACGTCGCACGCCTGATTGACGACTTTGATGCTGCGGCGGAACGCCGGAAGCGGATCTTCCGGACGGCAGCGGTTGAACATGACCATATCGGCGTTTTTCGCCATCTCCATGAAGACGGATTTCATGTTCTGCATATAGATCTGGAAGCAGCTTGCATCGACCGTTACGATCTCCTGCACGATGCCCCATCCGTGCGGCAGCTCCATCTCCTCGAGTTTTTTCACGCTCCAGAGCGGGTTGTACTCCAGAATGATGCGCTCCGGGCGGTATTTGCGGTTCAGTTTTTTCAGGTAATCCAGGTTAAACTGCTCTGGTCCTTCTACGATTTCCAGAACGGTGTTGTATTTGAGCAGTTCTTTTTCGTTGTACTCTACTTCACCCTCTTCAGTTGTGATCAGAAGGGTCGGTCCGTCGATCTGGAAATAGTCCTGTGCTACGGTAAAATTGATAAAAGAGGTTTTTCCACTCTCAAGAAATCCGGTTATGAGGTAAATCGGAATATCTACTTCGTCTTCTTCGTACATTTTTGTACCTCCGTTGTATTTTTTTAAGACTTTAGAAACACGCTTTGCGATTTTCTAAAGTTATCGCGGCAGTCGCCAAGGTCTCGTGCAAGCACGGACTTTGGCTCGTTGCCCGCGTAAAAAAAGCTGCCACATCGGATTATATTTCTGATGCGGCAGCTTCTTCATGCTTCTTACAGTCCGAACAGCTCTGCCAGCTTGTCTTCTGCTAATTTGGAACCGATGATGCAGATACGTCCGGTGAATTCCGGTGCTCCGTCACGTACTTCGTACTCTTCCGGAACCATATCGAAATAGATCCACTGTCCGTCAGCGCCTGCTACCATACCTTTGGCACGGAGAACCATACCATAGGCGGTATCCTCGGAAAGTTTCTTTAAGATGTCTTCAATCTGCTCTTTGGTGAAGGTCTTTACAGTCTCTTTGCCCCAGCTTGTGAAGACTTCGTCTGCGTGGTGATGATGGTGATGATCATGGCCGCAACAGCACTCATCATCGTGGTCATGGTGATGATGCTCATGGTCGTGATCATGGCCGCAGCAGCATTCGTCATCATGGTCGTGATGATGATGTTCATGCTCGTCGTGGTCGTGGCCGCATCCACACTCGTCATCGTGGTCATGGTGGTGATGCTCGTGCTCGTCATGATCGTGATGGTGATGTTCATGCTCATCTTCGTCATGATCGTGGTGATGGTGCTCATGATCATGGTCGTGACCGCAGCAGCACTCGTCATCGTGGTCATGATGATGGTGATGATGCTCTTCCTCTTCTACCTGCTCGAGGTTGATGATGGCGCCTTCCATAGTATCGAGCACTTTCTTGCCGCCCAGAACTTCTACTGGTGTGGTGATGATGTGTGCTTCCGGATTCAGCTCGCGGAGCATTTTTACGGCTGCCTCTACTTTTTCGGTATCGGCTTTATCGGTACGGCTCAGGATGATGGTTCCTGCGCTCTTAACCTGATTCTCGAAGAATTCGCCGAAGTTTCTGAGATACATTTTGCATTTCATAACGTCGACTACGGTTGTTGCGGAGTTCAGGGCTACGCCTGCTTCTTTTTCTACGCCGTCTACGGCTTTGATGACGTCAGAAAGTTTTCCTACACCTGACGGCTCAATGATGATTCGATCCGGGTGATATTTTGTGATAACGTCTTTTAATGCTGCACCGAAGTCTCCTACCAGTGAGCAGCAGATGCATCCGGAGTTCATCTCACGGATTTCGATGCCGGCATCTTTTAAGAAGCCTCCGTCGATTCCGATCTCACCGAATTCATTCTCGATCAGGACGACCTGCTGTCCTTTCAGTGCGTCTCCGAGGAGTTTTTTGATCAGGGTTGTTTTTCCTGCGCCCAGGAATCCTGAAATGATGTCTATTCTTGTCATTTGATTTGTACCTCTTTTCTGTCTATGGCTATGGTATGTGTTGCTTTGTCTTGTTTCGTTTGTTTGTTATAAAAGGGCCGAAGTTGATCCTCCGCCCCACACTCACGCCTATTATAGCAACCGTAGAACAAAAAATCAAGGGGGGAATCGGCGGTTTTAAGCGCATTAACGGGTGTTTTTCCTCATTTGTTACAGTTCACAGGTACCCTGCGAACTGTAACATTCGCAGCCCTCATTTAAAGTTTTGCTCCGCAAAAGGAGGGCTGCTCACACCTGAATCACTTTCTTACGCAGCGAAACAGCAAGTGTTTCACTGCTGATTGAACAGTAACTTTCATTTTCCCTGACCTTTTCTTTGACATCGTAAGGGGCAGCAAGTATAATTGAGTCAGTATTCTATTTTGGGCTTTCCGGGGTTTTTCGGGAGGCCGTTTAGGGAACGCATTTTTGTGATGTGTGGATCCCGGAAAGGATGGGTTATGTCTACTGCAGTTTCTGCAAAATCTGTTAACAATGCCGGCAGGATTCCCGGCAGCACTTTGAAGATCATCGCTATGGTGTGTATGCTGATCGACCATACGGCGGCGGTGCTTTTTGACCGTATTCTGATTTCACGCGGGCTTCTGGATGCGGTGAATTCGGCGGACGGAGGGGCGTCGTTTCTGGCATCGGGGAATACGGCTGTCATTTATTATGCAGATATGATTATGCGCGCGATCGGAAGGATCAGTTTTCCGATTTTTTGTTTTCTGTTGATTGAGGGATTTATGCATACGCATGATGTGAAGAAGTATGCGTTGAATCTTGGGATTTTTGCGCTGGTTTCGGAGGTTCCGTTTGATCTGGCGTTTGCGGGAAAGCCGTTTTATCTTGGGTATCAGAATGTGTTCTTCACGCTGTTTATCGGGCTTGTGATGATGATTTTTCTGCAGAAGATTGATGAGAAGGCGCACAGTGAGATCGGTGCATGGCAGGGGGCGAACTGGAAGGTTTCGGTCGGCAAGCTGCTGGTGATTGTGGCGGCTTGTGCATTGGCTACGCTGCTGAAGACGGATTACAGTGCGATGGGTATTCTGACGATTGTGCTGATGTATAATCTGAGGAAAAATAAGATGTATTGTATTGGAATGGGATGCGCGGTGCTTACATTGATGAGTCTCAATGAGCTGCCTTGTTTTCTGGCTATGATTCCGGTGCGGTTTTATAATGGGGAGCGGGGATTGAATTTGAAATATCCGTTTTATGCATTTTATCCGGTTCATCTGCTGGTGCTGTTTGCCATTGCGGCAGTGATGGGGATGGCAGGGGTTGCGGTTATATAACGGACGCCCGTAAGTACCCCTGCGGCCCGTGTCCTGGGAGGGACGGCTGTGGGGGCGATGAAGTAGTTCTAAGTGAAAAAGAGAGGCGAATGTCAGACACCGGCATAATGCGCCAGGAAATCCTGATGATTTCCCGGCTTAGTATGCCTTGCCTGCTGGTGTGGAACACCATCAGGCAGTCTGTCATTCGCCTCTCTTTTTCTCTAAGAACTACTAACACCTTCCCCAATGCCGTCCCTCCCAGGACACGGGCCGCAGGGGCACTTTCGGGCTGATAGTGGTGGATGGGAAAGAGGTCTGGATTTGCTGCGCAAATCGGCGTGAGATTGTTGTGGCAGATATAAAAAGAGAAGAAACCCCAGTAGTTGCAGCGAGGGCACTGAAAAAGTAGATAGTACCGCCTATGTTTGATATAATATAAATATCAAGTATAGGCGG
>CAVLAW010000010.1:0-29195 GCA_963661155.1 Tidjanibacter massiliensis
TACAACCTCGGAAGCAACGTTTTCCTTGGTGAAACTTCCTACATTACAAAAGCGCTGACCGCGGTGCTGCAGCTTGGTGTTACGATGGATTACTCTATCTTCCTGCTGAACAGCTACGAGGAGAATAGAAAACGTTTCCCAGGTGACAAAGAGCGTGCGATGGGCCATGCAATTTCCAACACGTTCAAATCTGTAGCCGGAAGCTCCGTTACTACCGTAGCCGGATTCCTGGCGCTGTGTGTTATGACATTTGCCCTTGGCCGTGACCTTGGTATCGTTATGGCAAAAGGTGTTCTGATCGGCGTTGTCTGCTGCGTTACCGTCCTTCCGTCCATGGTACTGGTATTCGACAAGGCCATTGAGAAAACAAAACACAGACCGCTGGTAAAGAGCATGGATAAACCGTCTGCCTTTATCACGAAGCATTATAAAGCATGGATCGTAATTTTCCTGGTCCTGCTGTTCCCGTCTATCTACGGAAACAACCATACACAGATTTACTACAACATCGCACGTTCCCTTCCGGCTACGCTGGACTGCAACGTGGCAAACGATGAGGTAAAAGCACAGTTTGATGTCAGCAACATGCACATCATCATGATGGACCGCAATCTGGATTCCAAACAGAAAAAGAAAATGCTGGATGAGGTCGGTCAGGTAGACGGTGTGAAATCAACCATCAGCATGAGCTCTCTGCTCGGTCCGACCATTCCGGAGTCCATGATCCCGGAAGACCTCCGGAGCATGCTGCAGAGTGATGATTACGAGCTTGCGTTCGTCAGCTCGGAATATGAGTCTGCAACTGACGAAGTAAACGCACAGGTCAAAGAGATCGACAAGATCGTAAAATCCTACGATGAAAATGCGATGGTCATCGGTGAAGCACCGCTGATGAAAGACCTGCAGGATGTTACCGATGCCGACCTTGTGAATGTAAACGTACTTTCCATCGGCGCAATCTTCATCATCATCCTGATTATCTTCAAGTCGATTTCCCTGCCGATCATTCTGGTAGCCGTGATCGAGTTTGCGATCATGCTGAACATGGCAATCCCGTATTATCAGGGGGTCAGCCTTCCGTTCGTTGCCAGCATCGTCATCGGAGCCATCCAGCTCGGAGCCACCGTTGACTACGCGATCCTGATGACAACCCGTTATCAGAAAGAGCGCCAGAACGGAAAAGACAAAAAAGAAGCCATCAGCATCGCCCACAAAACGAGCATGCCGTCCATCATCAGCAGCGGCCTCAGCTTCTTCGCCGCAACCTTCGGCGTAGCCTGCTACTCCAAAGTTGAGATGATCGGTTCCATCTGTACGCTGCTCGCACGAGGCGCGATCATCAGTATGGTAGTCGTTATCCTGGTTCTGCCGGCCATGTTTATGATCTTTGATAAACTGATCTGCAAGACTTCGATTGGATTCCTGAAGAAGGAAACAAAATAACATAAATCGGGAGAATCCCCTGTATCAGAAGTAGCTGGTACAGGGGATTTCTGCGTCTGAAAGAGAAATGCAGAACAAATATTCGGCTTGTTCTGTACTTTTTTTCGTTGGAATGATATACTGAACAGGTAACAATACTAAGAAAATAACTACTATTTTTAAAATATCACCGCCGGATTTGAGCGGATCAGGAGAAATCATATGGATCATTTTGAATTGGTATCGGAATACAAACCAACCGGCGATCAGCCGGAAGCAATTAAGGAACTGGTTGAAGGTTTCAAAGAGGGAAATCAGTGCGAGACGCTGCTTGGTGTTACGGGATCGGGTAAGACGTTTACGATGGCGAATGTGATTCAGCAGCTGAACAAGCCGACGCTGATCATTGCGCACAATAAGACTCTGGCGGCGCAGCTGTATGGGGAGTTTAAGGAGTTCTTTCCGCATAATGCGGTGGAATATTTCGTCTCCTACTACGACTATTACCAACCGGAGGCCTACGTTCCGTCTTCGGATACGTATATTGCGAAGGATTCCGCGCGGAATGATGAGATTGACAAGCTGCGTCTCTCTGCGACTTCCGCGTTGAGTGAGCGGAAAGATGTCATCGTAGTCTCCAGTGTTTCGTGTATCTACGGTATCGGAAGCCCGAAGGACTATATGGAGATGATTATCTCGCTCCGCCCTGGCATGGAAAAAGACCGGGACGATGTCATCCGCCAGCTCATCGACATCCAGTACGACCGCAATGATATGGACTTCCATCGCGGCACGTTCCGCGTGCGCGGCGATGTGCTGGAGATTTTCCCGGCGGAGGAGACGGACAAGGCGGTGCGCGTCGAGTTCTTCGGGGATGAGATTGACCGGCTGGTGCAGATTGATACGCTGACCGGCGAGATCCTGTGCGAGTTGAACCACATCGCAATCTTCCCAGCCTCACATTACGTAGTGCCGATGGACACGATCCTAAAGGCGACCGGCGAGATCGAAAAGGATATGGAAGACCAGGTAAAATTCTTCAAAAACGAAGGAAAACTGATCGAAGCGCAGCGCATCGAGGAGCGGACAAATTTCGATATCGAGATGCTCAAAGAAACCGGAATCTGTTCCGGCATCGAGAACTATTCCCGCTATCTCTCGGGCTTAAAACCAGGCGAGCCGCCGTACACGCTGATGGACTATTTCGGAGACGATTTTCTGATCATCGTGGATGAGTCGCACAAGACCGTTCCGCAGATTCGCAGCATGTATGCCGGTGACCAGTCACGGAAATCGACGCTGGTGGACTATGGATTCCGCCTGCCGTCCGCCAAGGACAACCGCCCGCTGAACTTCGGCGAATTCGAAGACCGCATCGATCAGATCCTCTTCGTATCCGCCACCCCGGGCGACTACGAGGCAGACCATGAGCTGCTGCGCGCCGAGCAGATCATCCGTCCGACCGGCCTTCTCGACCCGGATGTCGAAGTGCGCCCTGTGGAGGGACAGATCGACGATCTGATTTCCGAAGTAAAGAAAGAAACTGCAAAACACAACAAAGTCCTTGTGACAACCCTGACAAAGCGTATGGCCGAGGATCTGACCGACTACATGAAAGAGGCGGGAATCCGCGTGCGCTACCTGCATTCCGACATCGATACCCTCGAGCGGACCGAAATCATCCGCGATATGCGTCTCGATGTATTCGATGTGCTGGTCGGCATCAACCTCCTGCGTGAGGGTCTTGATATTCCGGAGATCACCCTCGTAGCGATTTTGGACGCTGATAAAGAAGGTTTCCTGCGTTCCGAAACCTCCCTGATCCAGACGATCGGCCGTGCCGCACGAAACAGCGAAGGCCACGTCATCATGTATGCCGATCTGATGACCGACTCCATGCGCCTTGCCATCGACGAGACGAAGCGCCGCCGCGCCCTACAGGAAGCCTACAACAAAGAACACGGCATCACCCCGACCACCATCAAGAAAGCCGTCCGCGACCTCATCAGCATCTCCAAAGAGGTGGCAAAGACCGAAGAAAAGATGGAAAAAGACCCGGAGTCCATGAGCCGCGAAGAACTGGAAAAACTGATCGGCCAGGTACAGAAACAGATGAAAGCCGCCGCCGCCGAACTCAACTTCGAGATGGCCGCCGAGCTGCGTGACAAGATGATCACACTGAAAAAGAACCTGGATGACATGGAGGAATAAAACGGGCAGAAACCGCAAAGAATAAGAACGTGAAAAGCGTGCCGAAGAAAAGTCACAAAAAACTTTTCCGGCACGCTTTTTCTGTTTCGTCTGTTCGGATTGACGCAAAATTAGAATACGATTATAATATAAAATACTACCAAACGGTCGTATAAAAAGATGAAATCTCAAAGAATTAGAAGAAAATAATAAAAATCAATCGCCGAATTTTCTTTTCTTACCGGATACACCCAGCAGATAGTCGACGGAACAGTCGTAAAACCGTGCAAGGCGGATCACATAGTCGATCGGGATATCACGGATTCCCTTTTCGTAGCGGGAATAGACATCGCGGTTGCATTCAAGCACGGCAGAAATCTCTTTGATCGTGAGATCCTGATCCAC
The DNA here is from genome assembly GCA_963661155.1 of Tidjanibacter massiliensis. Taxonomy (GTDB): domain Bacteria; phylum Bacillota; class Clostridia; order Lachnospirales; family Lachnospiraceae; genus Fusicatenibacter; species Fusicatenibacter massiliensis_A. The sequence goes on from CAVLAW010000010.1 coordinate 4,018, forward strand.
GCGCATATCTTCAATTCTCTGGTATTTCATGGTGATTACCTGTCCTTACTATAAAAAAGATCAGACTCATACTACCAAACAGTTGGATCTGCATTGCCGGATCAGATCATTTGGTCGCAAAATGGGAGGATGGACGGGAAAGAAAAGCAGATGCAGACAGGCTGTGCCGAAAACGAAAAAAATATGCATGGCAGAAATGAGGGAATGAATGGAAAAAGAAAGAAGAATAGAAATAGAAGATTTTGTTCAGAATATGGTGGAATGGATGGAAGAACCGGAAAGCGGAGAAATGGAAAATCTGCGGGAACTTCTGAGAGAAGAATGGGTTCCGGACGAAAACGGAGAGCGCATTTACCAGATCACCAATATATATGAAGAAAAAGAAGATGAAATCCTTGTCGTGGAGCTTCGCACCGGCATACACCTGGAAAACGGAATTCCGGCCGGGCATTTTACCCTGTATCTCTGCGAGGATGCCGAGGGCTGGAAGCTCCACGAAAAACGAATGCTGGAATATCTGCAGAGGGAATAAAAACAAAGAGGTGATGAAAACAGGAGGGCAGTGCACAAAAAACTGCCCTCCTGTTTCTCAACGTTCAGGATCCGTAAGGCCGCTTTTCATCGCTGATGCCAACCAGATAATCCAGACTGACCTGATACAGCTCTGCCAGACGGATGGCCATGGAGATCGGGAGCTGGCGCACGCCCTTTTCATAGCGGGTGTACACATCGCGGTTGCAGTCAAGATAGTCGGCAACCTGGCGGATGGTAAGATCGTGGTCCGTGCGCAGATCCTCCAGTCGTTGATATTTCATGCTCTTCACCTCCATTCCGCAGAAATACTACTAAACGGTCGTAAGGAAATGGCTGGATCCGACCATACGGCTGTAGCGCCTTTGAAAGCGAAAATTAGGATAAAAAAGAAAAACGGTTTATACTTTTTTCACAATTTCTTCATAGAAAAACCGGGAAAAGGTGTTGACAAAGTAAGTGCAGAGTGCTATCTTAAGAGCATAGATGTTAGCACTCCACTGAAACGAGTGCTAACAGAACTATCAAAGAGGAAGGAGCTTACATCAGTGGATACAGAATTGGATGAAAGAAAGAGAAAAATATTAAAAGCGATCATCCAGACGTATCTGGAAACGGGCGAGCCGGTCGGTTCGAGAACGATTTCCAAATACACGGATTTGAATCTGAGCTCCGCCACAATTCGGAATGAGATGTCCGATCTGGAAGAAATGGGTTACATCTTACAGCCTCACACTTCCGCAGGACGCATTCCTTCAGATAAAGGCTACCGCCTTTATGTAGATGAACTGATGAAGGAAAAAGAACAGGAAGTTGCAGACATCAAAAACATGGTCATCGAAAAGACAGACCGGATGGAAAAAGTTCTGCAGCAGGTCGTCAAAGTCCTGGCTTCATCTACCAACTATGCAACGTTGATCACAGGACCTGAATATCACCGGAACAAAGTGAAATTCATCCAGCTCTCCAAAGTCAATGAAGAGCAGCTCCTGGCCGTCATCGTCGTAGAAGGCAACCTGGTGAAAAACCAGATGATCGACCTCGACGAGACCATCAACGAGGAACAGATATTAAAGCTGAATCTGCTCCTGAACACACAGCTCAATGGTCTGACCATTGAAGAAATCAATCTGGGCATGATCAAGAAGATGAAAGAGCAGGCGGGCATTCACTCCGGCATCATCAGCAAAGTGGTCGATACCGTAGCCGAAGCCATCGCAGTCAGCGAAGAGGATGTGCCGGTGTACACCAGCGGCGCAACCAACATTTTCAAGTATCCGGAGCTTTCGGACAGCAGCAAAGCCAGCCAGTTGATCTCCACCTTCGAGGAGCGGCAGAAATTGGTCGATATGATCAAAGGCACAGCCGAAGAGCAGGACGGAGAGGAAAATACCGGTATTCAGGTATACATCGGAAATGAATCTTCGATGGAACCCTTAAAGGACTGCAGCGTGGTCACCACCACATACGATATGGGAAACGGCATGCGCGGAACGATCGGCATTGTCGGACCGAAGCGGATGGATTACGAAAATGTAGTAGATAACCTGAAAACATTAAAAGTTCAACTGGACGCCGTATTCAAAAAGCCGGACACAGGTGAGTAGAAAGGTGGAATGATCCGTGAGCGAAGAAAATAGAAAGAAAGAGGAAACCATGGAAGAACCTACACGCGAGATGGAAAAAGAAGTCGGAGCAGAAACCGACCTGCCGGAAACCGAACCGGCTGCGGAGCAGGAAGAAGCAAAGAAAGCAGCAGAAGAGGCAGAAGCAAAAGAAGCAGAAACCCCAGAAGAAGCTGCTGAAGAGACAAAAGAAAGAAAGTTCTTCAAAAAGAAAAAAGATAAAAAAGATGAAAAAATCGAAGAGCTGACCGACCGTCTGACTCGTCAGATGGCAGAGTTCGATAACTTCCGCAAACGCACCGAAAAAGAAAAAGCTAGCATGTATGCGATCGGAGCAAAAGACATCATCGAGAAAATTCTTCCGGTGGTTGACAGCTTTGAGAGAGGACTTGCAACGGTGGAAAATCCGGAGGAAGATCCTTTTGCAGACGGCATGAACAAAGTATATAAACAGTTTACCAAAGCACTCGAAGATCTCGGCATTACCGTGATCGAGGCTGTCGGTAAGGAATTCGATCCGAACATCCACAACGCAGTAATGCATGTGGAGGATGAGGATGCAGGCGAGAACATCGTCGTAGAAGAATTCCAGAAGGGCTACATGTACAAAGGTTCTGTAGTCCGTCACAGTATGGTCAAGGTGGCTAACTAAGCCTTGAATATATATAAATCACAGAAATTAATCTTTTATTCAGTATAATATCATTGAGGAGGAAACAACAATGAGCAAGATTATTGGTATTGACTTAGGTACAACAAACAGTTGTGTAGCCGTTATGGAAGGTGGAAAACCAACCGTTATCGCAAACGCAGAGGGCGAAAGAACAACACCTTCTATCGTAGCTTTCACAAAAACAGGTGACCGTCTGGTCGGTGAGCCGGCAAAACGTCAGGCTGTAACAAACGCAGACAGAACCATCCGTTCCATCAAACGTGAGATGGGTACCGATTATAAAGTAGACATCGAAGGAAAGAAATATTCTCCGCAGGAGATTTCCGCAATGATCCTTCAGAAACTGAAAGGTGATGCAGAGAACTACCTCGGCGAGAAAGTAACAGAAGCAGTTATCACAGTTCCGGCTTACTTCAACGACGCACAGCGTCAGGCAACCAAGGATGCAGGTAAGATCGCAGGACTTGATGTAAAACGTATCATCAACGAGCCTACCGCAGCAGCTCTGGCATACGGACTGGACAACGAGAAAGAGCAGAAGATCATGGTATACGACCTCGGCGGCGGTACTTTCGATGTTTCCATCATCGAGATCGGTGACGGCGTTATCGAAGTTCTTTCCACAGCAGGAAACAACCGTCTGGGCGGCGATGACTTCGACCAGAAAGTAACAGATTACATCCTCGCTGAGTTCAAGAAACAGGAAGGTGTCGATCTTTCCAATGATAAGATGGCTCTGCAGAGAATCAGAGAAGCAGCAGAGAAAGCAAAGAAAGAGCTTTCCAGCGCAACCACAACCAACATCAACCTGCCGTTCATCACTGCAACAGCAGACGGCCCGAAACATCTCGATATGAACCTGACAAAGGCTAAATTCGATGAGCTGACTCACGACCTGGTAGAGAAAACTGCAGAGCCGGTACAGAGAGCACTTTCTGATGCAGGTCTGCAGGCATCCGAGCTTTCCAAAGTCCTTCTGGTCGGCGGATCTACCCGTATCCCGGCTGTACAGGATAAAGTAAGACAGTTAACCGGACATGAGCCGAGCAAGAGCCTGAACCCGGATGAGTGCGTAGCACTTGGCGCTTCCGTACAGGGCGGTAAACTTGCAGGCGATGCAGGCGCAGGCGACATTCTTCTTCTGGATGTAACTCCGCTGTCTCTGTCCATCGAGACCATGGGAGGTATTGCAACTCGTCTGATCGAGCGTAACACCACTATCCCGACCAAGAAGAGCCAGATCTTCTCCACCGCAGCAGATAACCAGACTGCAGTAGATATCAACGTTGTACAGGGTGAGCGTCAGTTCGCGAAAGACAACAAATCCCTCGGCCAGTTCCGTCTGGATGGAATCCCGCCGGCGAGAAGAGGCGTTCCGCAGATCGAGGTTACTTTTGATATCGATGCCAACGGTATCGTAAATGTATCTGCAAAAGACCTGGGAACAGGAAAAGAGCAGCACATCACCATTACCGCTGGTTCCAACATGTCCGACAGCGAGATCGACAAAGCAGTCAAAGAAGCTGCTGAGTTCGAAGCTCAGGATAAGAAACGCAAAGAGGCCATTGACGCAAGAAACGATGCAGACTCCATGGTATTCCAGACCGAGAAAGCACTCGAAGAAGTCGGCGACAAACTCGATGCAAACGATAAGACAGCAGTAGAAGCTGACCTGAACGCACTGAAAGATCTCATTGCAAAATGCAATCCGGAAGAGATGACAGATGCACAGGTAACAGATCTGAAAGCAGCTCAGGAAAAACTGATGACAAGCGCTCAGAAACTGTTCGCAAAACTGTATGAGCAGCAGGGCGGCGCAGCAGGCGCTGGTGCCGGAGCAGCAGGTGCAGGCCCGGATATGGGAAATGCAAATGCAGCAGACGGCCATGACGACGATGTCGTAGACGCTGACTACAAAGAGGTTTAATTTTCGACATGTCAGACTCTGTGAAAATATCGACTGTGAGTTGAAACAATAAGTAAATAAAAGCAAAAAGCCCTGTGAGGCGAATGTTTGCAGGGGACGGAAAACACATTCCGCCCCCTGTATTTATGCTGGTATTGCTTTCGGAAAAGTGCTATACTGGAGTGTGCGGAAAAACATTTCTGCAAAGATGAAATTTGTGGAACAGAAATGAAAAGGTGAACATAAATGGCAGAAAAAAGAGATTATTACGAGGTCCTCGGCGTAGACCGCGGAGCGGACGATGCAACATTAAAAAAAGCATACCGCAAACTGGCCAAGAAATACCATCCGGATATGAACCCGGGCGACAAAGAGGCCGAGGCAAAATTTAAAGAGGCGACAGAAGCCTATGGCGTGCTGAGTGATCCGGACAAACGGCGTCAGTACGATCAGTTTGGCCACGCTGCATTTGAAAACGGCGGTGGCGGCGCAGGAGCCGGCGGATTCGGCGGCTTCGACTTTGGCGGCGGAGATATGGGAGATATCTTCGGCGATATTTTCGGCGACCTGTTCGGTGGCGGCGGAAGCAGAAGAAGAGCAAACAATGGACCGATGAAGGGAGCAAACCTCCGCGCTGTGGTCCACATTACGTTTGAGGAAGCTGTTTTCGGATGCCAGAAAGAGCTCGAGATCAACCTGAAGGATACCTGTACAACGTGTCACGGAACCGGCGCAAAACCAGGAACTTCACCGGAGACATGTTCCAAGTGTAACGGAACCGGTCAGATTACGTACACACAGCAGACCATGTTCGGCTCTGTGCGAAACGTGACGACCTGTCCGGATTGTAACGGAACCGGAAAAATCATCCGTGATAAATGTACCGCATGCCACGGCACGGGCTATACATCCAGCAGAAAACGCATTCAGATCAATATTCCGGCCGGAATCGACGATGGACAGAGCATCCGGATCCGTGAAAAAGGTGAGCCGGGTGTAAACGGCGGACCGAGAGGAGATCTGCTTGTCGAGGTTCAGGTAACCCGTCATCCGATCTTCCAGAGACAGGATATGAACATCTTCTCCACCGCACCGATTACATTTGCCCAGGCAGCCCTCGGCGGCGATGTGAAGATCAGCACCGTTGACGGAGACGTTCTCTACACCGTAAAACCGGGAACCCAGACTGATACGAAGATCCGTCTGAAAGGAAAGGGCGTTCCGTCCCTTCGCAACAGCAATGTGCGCGGTGACCACTACGTAACGCTTGTAGTCCAGACCCCGACGAAACTGAATGAGAAAGCAAAAGAAGCCCTCCGCGCCTTCGACGAAGCCTGCGGAAACCGCCCGGCAGCAGAAGAAAAAACAGCCGACGGCGAGACAGCAGAACAGCCGAAGAAGAAAAAAGGCTTTATGGACAAAGTGAAAGAGGCTTTTGAGGACATCGATAAATAAAGAACGGCGGCAAGCCGGTGAGAAAGAAGAATCTGTGAGAAAAAGCAGGTTCTTCTTTTTTTATAATTAAAATTGACAGAATAGTCAGAAAAATCAGAAGATTGATATAGATCAAGCAAAAGCAGGAAAGCAGGAAGCAGATCATGATATAATTAATGAAAATATGCTGGAACTAAAAAAGAGATGGTGCGTAATGAATAGGACCAGAAAAAAAGAAAGGAAGTGAATCATTTGGAAAAAGAAAGAATAGAAAAGAAAGAATTTTTCAGAAAATACCTAAATATTAAAAATGAAGCAACATTGGGAAAATTAGAACAGATTTCGTCGTGTGGAATCATTGGTAATCGCGATATCATTATTCGAGAGGGAGAAGCTTTGCAGTATGTTCCATTTTTAGTTTCGGGCATTGTGAAGGGATATTCCGAGAGTGAGGGAGATGGGAAGGAGCACATTTCCTGCTTTGGATATTTAAAAGGGGATATTGTGGTTGGAATTTCAAACCTGACCATAAATGTAAAATCCCTTCTGACGATTGAGGCAATCGGAATGTGTGAAATGATTTATGTCCCAGTACCGGAATTGTTAAAATTGATAGATGAATCATCCGAGATGATGCACTTATATAATCGCGCACTCAGTCTTGCATATAAAAAATTGATGGAGCATGAGGATATTGTGACAAACCACAGAGCGAAGGAAAGGTACAAATATTTTGTGGAAACCTATCATGATCTTGTGGATGTGGTAAGCAAAAAAGATATTGCATCGTATCTGCATTTATCACCGGAGAGTTTAAGTCGTGTACGAAAAGAATATAAAGAAGATCAGACGGACGAAAATGGCCGGATGTAAAATCAGAAAACGAAAAAAGAAAGGAAGAGAGAGATGGCATTTTTAGATGGTGTGAAGGGAAAAATTTCAAAAGCAGGTTATTCAACCATGCAGAAAGCAAAGGACTTATCGGAAATCACAAAACTGAATATGGCAGTTTCAGAGTCGGAAACAAAGATCAATGAAATTTATGGGGAAATCGGCTACAAAGTTTACTGTGCTTACCGGGAAAATCCGCTGGAGGAAGTAAAAGAAGAGATTGGACAGATCCGGGAGCTGGAAGAGGCAATGGAAGCATGCAAGCTCCAGATTCAGGCAATCAATGCGATGAATACCTGCCCACGCTGCGGGGCGAAAATCAAATCGGAAATGATGTTCTGCAGCAGCTGCGGAATGAAACTGCAGAATGATCCGCCTCAGGAAGAAGAGATCAAGGAACGGCCCGCGTTCTGTAGTGAATGCGGTAATTCAGGACGATGAGGTAAGTGAATTTGAAGAAATGCCGGATGGATATGTAAAAGCCATTACGCCGGAAAAGATCTATTATGCAACCAACTGGTATTCGGAAGGGGAGAATTCCTATTATGATATTAATGTGTGCGAAAAGGGAAAGAACCGATGCCTTGCAACGCAGGTGCTGGAAGACTACGCGCAGATCTTCGCGGATGGAACAGTAGTGGCTTATACAGATGCGAATTCGGACAGAGAGTATGAACTGTCTGTTTTTGACAAAAAGGGAAACAGGACTGTCATTGCGGATGGAGTAACGCAGGTAATCCGGAAAGAGGATGGAGATATTCTTTACAACAAGCGTGGAGATCTGATGCTTTATAAAAACGGGGAAAGCGAACGGATCGGTATTGGCGTGCTGGATGTATGGTATGCCGATGAAATGGAGGCGGAGCAGAATTTCCGCTTAAATTGGTAGAAAAAAGAGATTTGACCGGAGTGAGAGAAGCTTCGGTCATAACAAAATAGGAGAAAAAATGATGAATTTACTTGCCGTATTATTTTTATCAGCAGCATGTGTTATTGGACCCATTGCACTGATTGTATATATAATCAGGAAAATATTCCGCAAATAGAAAGTATCAACAGAAAGAGGAGATATTATGTTACGAAAAATAAAAAACTTTTTTATTAAACTTTTCTGCCTTATCTGGATTTCAGCAATCTGGTCCATTGCTGCGACAAGCTATGATCTGGGGGGCGCAGAGATCAACGGATTTTTCGCGTTTTTCCTTTGGATCGTCAGCCTTCTTGTATTATGGAAAGTGAGTGCAGTTGCGTCTGCGCTTGGCAGTTCTGTTTTGATCTTAGTACTGCGGGTAACCAGATTTGGATTCCATGATGTTGTTTTATACGGCCTGGGGATTACGGCAGCATTGTTTGGCGGTCTGATTTTATTTTCCAAACTGATGTGGGGAGAAATTGGCCGGGGAAGGAACAGCAGCCAGAGAAATATGCCGAAAAGGGAAGAAAAACGGCATCCCCTGCCAAAATCAGAACGTCAAGGCTGGGACCGTTGGGATAATGAGAAAGAATACAATCCGCGGGAAACGGAACCAGAGAAAGATGAAGAATTTTACAACATAAAAGACAGAGACAGCAGTGCAGACTGCCCGTACATTTATCATCAAAGTAGTGAGGGCGGAAAAAAACCTTATTATTGCAGTGTAGGTCAATGTGGAATTTCTTCAGATAAATATTATCATTTGTGTGCTTACAGATGGGAAGCAGAGGAAAAATGCCATTATAGAAAGATGGCAGGGTTAGATTGGGAGAAAAAATAGCTGCCAGAGTATAGTTGAAGAAAAGCGAATAAATATAAGGAGAGAATACGCAGATGAAAAAAACATGGAAAAGAATTCTGGTTATCGTTTTCTGTATTTTGATATTTGCCGTGATTTTATACCCATGGAAGTTTATTCCTGAATACGGAATGCCGGCCGTGTCAGCAAAAGAAACAGAGAGTGGAAAATCGGAGACGGAAAAGAAAGGTCAGAAAGAGGAAAAAGAAACCAATACGGAATATATGCAGGTTGCAGACCAGGTCATTGATGCCATAATGACAGGCGATATTGAGAAATTCTGGGATACACTTCCGGAGGGATATCTTGGCAAGTACGGGGAAAAGCTGGAAAATGTGGCAAAGAGCGTGATTGAAGATGCTTTTTCAGACGCTGCGTCTGAATTCAGCGGAGTGGAGATCGAACATCAACCGGTTCAGTCAGAAGAAGTATCTGAAAATACACTGGACAGATTAAAAAGCGAGTACGAAGAAGAAGGATATTCTGTTACTAGTGCGAGAACAGTTACGGTTGAACTGTCAGCATGTGATGGAAATTCTGGTAAAAGAAACCGAATATCCTGATCTGGAGAAAAAAGCAAAGCAATTGATGGAGGATGATGGGGTACTTTATGCCTCCATTGAAATTCCGATGGAATTTGAAAACAATGCAGACGAGAATCCGTGGGAAGCGGGAGAGCATAAAAAGAAAAATAATGATCACGATGAAAGCAATCCGTCTGGAAATGACTGGTGGGCAGAAGCAATTGGGGCTTTTTCCGCCTGGGACTATGTGGATTCCAATGAACTTGCACTTGCAGACGTGGCCGTTGGAGTTGTGGATAATGGCGTTGATACAGAACATGAAGAATTTCAGCACAATGGAAGCAGCAAAATTCAATGGCTGGAAGATTATAGGGCAAATACGCCGCGGGATCATGGGACACATGTGTCTGGACTGATTGGGGCTGAAAATAATCAGGTAGGAATCCGCGGCGTGGCGGACAAGGCAGATCTGTATTTTGTGAGTTGGAGAGATGAAAATCTGCTCAGTACAGGAAATTATGTCAATGTTACGAAACAGATGATAGAAGAAATGATGGAAAATCATACGGCGTGTGTAGTGAATAATTCATGGGGAAAACATCTTCTGACCGAAGAGGAATACATGAAAGAGGCAATGTGGGGAGGTGGAAATATCCTTGAAAACACCAAAAATCTCTTTTTGAGCAAGTTCTGGGGAGTTGATAAGAAATTTCAACTGTATGAAAGCTATTTGAAATGGCAGGACGCGAGGGCCAGGAGTGGTGCCGGTGCGGATATAGCTATGATAGTTGAACTTTTGATGAATCAACAGGAACGCTTTTTAATTGTCCAAGCCGCCGGAAATGGATACAATAACTGGATGGAAGAAGGGTATGATGCGGCAAAAGCAGGAGATTATTGCAGTATAACAGAAGAATTTTATGATGAAATGGATGGGGAAAAGCATAGATTAAGTAAGCGTGGATATTCCTATGAAACAATCAAAAATCACATTTTAATTGTTGGCGCGGCACAAAAATCTCTGAATGGATATAAAATGCATAAGGGCTCTAACTATGGAGAAAATGTTGATCTGGCAGCTCCCGGATATGAAGTGTACAGCCTAATTACGGAAAAAGATGATAAGGAAGAGAAAAACGAGCATATAGTAAAGAATCAAATTGTCTACGATCAGATGTCAGGAACTTCTATGGCAGCACCTCTGGTTTCGGGATCCGCAGCGGTTTTATGGTCTGTTGCGCCTGAACTTTCTGCAGAAGAAGTGAAAGATGTTTTGATTTCAACAGCCGGAACAGCTGCTGTAGCCAATAAGAAAGATACAAGAAGCGGATATCCCATGCTGAATTTGAAAGCAGCCATTGAAAAAGTTACAGAAAACGATGCTGACCACGTCACATTAGAAAATCATTATATTAAACAGGATGAGGATTCCAATGATTTATTTACATCTGAAAATGAACAGTATGCGGTTATTACAGGGCTGGATAAGAATGAAAATGTTGTGTGGACCATTGAAACCGGAAAATCGCCGGCAACGGAAGTTCCGTCCACAATGGAAATCGGGATTCATGAGGGAAGATATTATTACGAACATGATGGAATCATCTATGCCATCCGTCTTCGAGATGGAGAGGAAATCTGGCATAGTGCATCTTCACATGGAGCGATTACCGGATCAGATTTCGGAACAGATGGAACCCTCTATTACTGCTCGTTCTATGGACCGGATTTTGGCGCTATTGATAAGGATGGAAATGAACTTGCAGAGATCGAGAGTTTTTATCCGGAATATTACTGGGCGAGTGAATTACGTTACAGAGGGGATTATGTTGATGTGAATATGGGAAATTCGGAATTTGGAGATGGAACCGTCATCCGGGTAAATCTCTCGGATTATTCTTATTCTGTTGTAAAATCTTAATAGCTGTAAAGCGGTAAGAAAGAAGAATCTGTGAGAAAAAGCAGGTTCTTCTTTTTTGGCTTTTATAAAAAATCGCAACATGCGGTTAGAAAATAAATACGTGTCTGCTTATAATCGAGATAAAATGAAGAAGGGGGCAGAAACGAGTATGCTATTTGAAAAATTTAAGCAGGGAATCAATCTGGGAGGTTTTTTGTCGCAGTATGAGATTATCACGGGGGATCGCTCGGAGGATGTGCTGCGGAGGCATTTTGAAACGTTTATCACAGAGGCGGATATCGGGAGAATTGCGTCGTGGGGATTTGACCATGTGCGGATTCCGATGGATGGATATCTGTTCTGGGACAGAGAGACGAAGATGCTGAGAAAAGAGCTGGTGGAGGTTCTGGACCGGTGCCTTGCGTGGTGTGCAGAATATCATCTTTCTGCGGTAATTGATCTGCACAACATTACCGGGCATGTCTTTGGACAGATGGAAGAGCCGACACCGCTGATGACAGAGGAGGATCTGCGGGAGGAATTCTGCAGCTTCTGGGAGCAGATGGCGGAGCATTTTGCCGGATTCCGGAAAACGATCCTGATGTTTGAACTGTTCAACGAGATGGCAGATGCCACAGGATACCGGTGGAATCAGCTGTACCAGAAAGCCATCCGCCGGATCCGGGAAAAAGACAGCGGAAGATGGATTCTGGTGGGGACAAACTATGTAAACAGCGTATCGTATCTGAATCAGCTGGAGCTTGTGGAGGATCCGTATGTCTTCTATAATTTCCACTATTATGAGCCGAACGTTTTTACCCATCAGAGAGCGCACTTTTCCGAAGAATTTTCCAGCTTTGGAGAGGCAGTTTCCTATCCGGGCAGCATGGAAGCGTATCAGAAGTTTCTGGAAGAACATCCGCAGTACCGGAAAGAGCATCCCATGCTGGAAAAGCAGGATATGAGAAATGACAGAGCGCTTATGCTGAAATACCTGGAACCGGCCGAAAAATTTGTACATGATTCCGGCCGTGAGCTTTACTGCGGAGAATACGGCGTGATCGACAGTGCCAGTGAGACAGAAGCGGTCAAATGGCTGAGTGATTTTATAGATCTGTGCAGTCAATATAAAATCGGCCATGCGATGTGGAACTATAAATGTCTGGATTTTGAACTTGTCGATCTGGAAGGAAACGTTGTGCGCCCGAAGGTTCTGGAGCTGCTGAATGAGAAAAACAGATAAAAAGAAAACGAATCCAGAAGAGAACAGATATGCCGCAATTCGGAAGAAAAAACCGGATTGCGGCATGCTTTTATGAAAAATCAGTGAATTTATACACAAAACGGCCGGATTTTGGTATAATGTGGGAAATTAAAAGGGGAGAGAAAAGAAAGGAACAGGGGAAGATGAGATTTCGACCATGTATTGATATTCACAATGGAAAAGTAAAACAGATTGTCGGCGGTTCCTTAAAAGACCAGGGCAATCAGGCAAGTGAAAATTTTGTCTCGGAGCAGGACGCGTCGTACTATGCGCAGCTGTATGAAGAAAAGGGGATCACGGGCGGCCATGTGATTCTGCTGAATAAAAAGGGCAGTGAGTTTTATGAGGAGACAAAGCGTCAGGCACTTCTGGCACTCTCAACGTATCCGGGCGGATTGCAGGTAGGCGGCGGCATCGACGCGGAGAATGCCTGTGAGTTTCTGACTGCGGGTGCAAGCCATGTCATTGTCACGTCGTATGTATTCCGGGACGGCCATATTTTCTATGAAAACCTGAACAATCTGGTCACAACGGTGGGAAAACAGCGGCTGACACTGGATTTAAGCTGCCGGAAGCGGGACGGAAAATATTATATCGTGACAGACCGCTGGCAGAAATTTACAGAAGAAGAAGTGACGGAGAAGCTGCTGCATCATCTGTCTGAATACTGCGACGAATTTCTGGTTCATGCGGTGGATGTAGAGGGAAAAGCGTCCGGAATTGAGACGGAGCTGGTAAAACTGCTTGGAAAAATGGAAGGATTCCCGGTAACATATGCCGGAGGTGTGGGAAGCTTTGAGGATCTGGAGCTGCTCAAAAAGCTGGGAAACAACCACGTCGATGTGACAATCGGAAGTGCACTCGATTTATTCGGCGGAAAAATGAAATTCGAAGACGTGCTGGCAGTCTGCAGTCGGTGACAGGTGTTGAGACAGATATGAAATCTGTCAAAAATAAGAGACAAGTGAACCGTAACAGAAAAAACTCTAAAATATTCATGAATTTTCTAAATACTATTGCAAATAGAGACAACTATTGCTATAATTAGAGTTACTTACAGGGAATGTGAAAAACCTGTAAAATTTGAGAGCAAAGGGGTTGGGCATAATGAAAATTACCATCAGCGGAAAAAATATTGACGTGACAGAGGGATTAAAAGCCGCGGTCAATGAAAAACTTGGCAAACTGGAGAAATATTTTACGCCTGACACAAATGTCATTGTAACCTTAAGCGTAGAGAAAGAAAGACAGAAAATTGAGGTTACCATTCCGGTAAAAGGAAACATCATCCGTTCCGAGCAGGTAAGCAACGATATGTACGTATCCATCGATCTGGTAGAGGAAGTCATCGAACGCCAGCTTCGCAAATACAAAAATAAAATTGCCGACAAACAGCAGGAAGCAGGAAACTTCCAGAAAGAATATCTGGAGCACGACTATCTGGAGGACGAAGACATCCAGATCATCCGTACCAAAAAATTCGGCATGAAACCGATGTATCCGGAAGATGCCTGCGTACAGATGGAACTTCTTGGACATACCTTCTTCGTATTCCGCAATGCAGAAACCGACGAAGTAAACGTAGTCTACAAGAGAAAGAACAACACCTACGGTCTGATCGAGCCGGAGTGCTGAAAGTAAATAAAAAATGAACAAAATCCCCCTGCCGCCGGCAAAAGAGCTGCGCGGCAGGGGGATTTTGTTCGCAGAAAGAGCCGGGAAGACCCCGGAAAAGCCGCAAAAACAGCGGAAAACAGGGGTTCGCTACCAAATGTTTACGAAAAATTCATTGTTATCTTGTGCCAGAAGTGGTAGAATAATACCATATGTTAATATGGCAATTAATAGAGAAAACAGGAGCAGACATTCTATGAAATTCACAGAAAAACTTTTTGGCACGCACAGTGAGCGTGAGCTGAAACGAATCTATCCGATCGTGGACAAGATCGAAGCTCTTCGCCCGACCATGCAGGCACTGACCGATGAGGAGCTGCGCGCCAAGACAAAGGAATATAAAGACCGCTACAACGGAGGAGAATCTCTGGATTCCATTCTCCCGGAAGCATTCGCAACCGTCCGTGAGGCAGCAAAACGTTCCCTCGGCATGGAGCATCACCGGGTACAGCTGATCGGTGGTATCATCCTCCATCAGGGCCGTATCGCCGAGATGAAAACAGGTGAAGGTAAAACCCTCGTTTCCACCCTTCCGGCCTACCTGAACGCACTGACTGGACGCGGTGTCCATATCGTCACCGTCAACGATTACCTGGCAAAACGAGATGCTGAGTGGATGGGAAAAGTTCACAGATTCCTCGGCTTGACTGTTGGCGTTGTATTAAACGATATGAAAAACGATGAGCGCCGTCAGCAGTACGCATGCGACATCACCTACATCACCAACAATGAGCTTGGTTTCGATTATTTGCGTGACAACATGGTCATCTACAAAGAGCAGCTCGTACAGAGAGAACTTGCTTACTGTATCATCGACGAGGTTGACTCCGTCCTGATCGACGAGGCGAGAACACCGCTGATCATTTCCGGACAGAGCAGCAAATCCACGAAGCTGTACGAGACCGCCGACATTCTGGCACATCAGATGGAGCGTGGCGAGGCAAGCGGCGAAGTGACCAAGATGACCGCCATCATGGGCGAGGAGATCGAGGAGACCGGAGACTTTATCGTCAACGAAAAAGATAAATTCGTCACCCTGACCGATGCCGGTGTGAAGAAAGTCGAAAACTTCTTCCACATCGAGAACCTCTCCGATCCGGAGAACCTGGAGATCCAGCACAACGTCATTCTGGCGCTGCGTGCCAACTATCTGATGCACCGTGACAAAGACTACGTAGTCAAAGACGATGAGGTTCTGATCGTCGATGAGTTCACTGGCCGTATCATGCCGGGCCGTCGTTATTCCGATGGTCTGCATCAGGCAATCGAGGCAAAAGAGCACGTACAAGTAAGAAGAGAGAGCAAGACTCTGGCAACCATCACATTCCAGAACTTCTTTAATAAATACGAGAAAAAAGCCGGCATGACCGGTACTGCCCTCACCGAGGAGCAGGAGTTCCGTGATATCTACGGCATGGACGTTATCGAGATCCCGACCAACCGCCCCGTCATCCGTGTGGATATGGACGATGCCGTATACATGACGAAAAAAGAGAAATTCCACGCAGTAGTGGAGGAAGTCAAAGAGGCACACGCTGTCAATCAGCCGGTTCTGGTTGGTACGATCACCATCGAGACTTCCGAGCTGTTAAGCAAAATGCTACGCCGCGAGGGAATCCCGCATCAGGTTCTGAATGCGAAGTTCCATGAACTCGAGGCAGAAATCGTAGCACATGCCGGTGAGGCAGGTGCCGTTACCATCGCGACCAACATGGCCGGCCGTGGTACCGATATCAAGCTGGACGATGTGGCAAAAGCTGCCGGCGGATTAAAGATCATCGGCACTGAGCGTCATGAGTCCCGCCGTATCGACAATCAGCTCCGCGGTCGTTCCGGCCGTCAGGGAGACCCGGGTGAGTCCCGCTTCTACATCTCCCTGGAAGACGATCTGATGAGACTGTTCGGTTCCGAGAAACTGATGGGCATTTTCAAATCCCTCGGCGTACCGGAAAATGAGCAGATCGAGCACAAGATGCTTTCTTCCGCGATCGAAAAAGCGCAGAAGAAGATCGAGGGCAACAACTACGGAATCCGTAAGAACCTGCTCGATTACGACCAGGTAAACAATGAGCAGCGTGAGATCATCTACAAAGAGAGACGCCGCGTGCTCGACGGAGAGAGCATGAGAGACACCATTTTCAAGATGATTGCCGACACGATCGACAATACCGTGGATCTCTGCATCGGCGAGAACACCGAGCAGTCCGAGTGGGATCTGACCGAACTGAACGAGATGCTGCTTTCCATCATTCCGGTGAAGGCAGTGACGAAAGAGCGCGTAGAGAAGATCTCCAAAAACGAGCTGAAACAGCAGTTAAAAGAGGAAGCTGTCAAACTCTACGAGGAGAAAGAAGCAGAATTCCCGGAGGAGGAGCAGATTCGTGAGCTTGAGCGTGTCGTTCTTCTGAAGGTCATCGACCAGAAGTGGATGGATCATATCGACGATATGGATCAGCTCCGCGAGGGTATCGGCCTGCAGGCATACGGCCAGAGAGACCCGAAGGTCGAGTACAAAATGGCAGCCTACGACATGTTCAACGAAATGCTCGAGTCCATCCAGCAGGATACCGTTCGTCTCCTGTTCCATGTACGTGTTGAGCAGAAAGTAGAGCGTGAACAGGTGGCAAAAGTGACCGGAACGAACAAAGACGAGTCCGGCCCGAGAAAACCGGTACAGCGCGCAGAGCGGAAGATCTATCCAAACGATCCATGCCCGTGCGGAAGCGGCAAGAAGTACAAACAGTGCTGCGGACGTAAACCAGTTTGATAAAAGTTATGTAAGAAAAACAACAGTGAGACGGATGAGCACGATCCGTCTGACAAAACACACAGCTTCCCTACCAGAGGCTGCGTGTCATAAAAATATAATACAGAAAGCAGGTGAAGCTTGTGGTAGTTGAATTAGACCAGTTCAAAACAGAACTTGGAACATACGATAAACCATTAGTGGAAGTGAGGGATTCACTTTGACCTCGCTAACAAAGAGCAGAGGATCGAAGAATTAGAGCGTAAGATGGAGGAACCCAATTTCTGGGACAATCCGGAACAGGCGCAGGAACAGATGAAACAGCTCAGCAGCATGAAAGAGGACAGAGATACGTATCAGAAACTGGTATCCGCCAAAGAAGATATGGAAACTCTGATCGAGATGGGCCAGGAGGAGGACGACGACTCCGTTGTTCCGGAGATTGCGGAAATGATGGAAGAGTTCAAGGCATCCTTCGATGCCATCCGTATTAAAACCCTGCTGTCCGGCGAATTTGACAAGGACAATGCGATCATCAAGCTGAACGCAGGAGCAGGCGGAACAGAGGCGTGCGACTGGTGCGGTATGCTGTATCGTATGTATACCAGATGGGCAGAACGCAAAGGCTTTACCATCGAGGAACTCGATTTCCTGGACGGCGACGAGGCCGGTGTGAAATCCGTTACGTTCCAGGTCAACGGCGAGAATGCTTACGGTTACCTGAAGTCCGAAAAAGGTGTTCACCGTCTCGTCCGTATTTCCCCGTTCAATGCGGCAGGAAAACGCCAGACCTCGTTCGTATCGTGCGATGTTATGCCGGATATCGACAAAGAGATCGACGTGGAAGTGCGCGATGAGGATATCCGTATTGATACGTACCGTTCCAGCGGTGCCGGCGGACAGCACATCAACAAGACATCTTCGGCGATCCGAATCACGCATATGCCGACCGGTATCGTCGTTACGTGTCAGAATGAGCGTTCCCAGTTCCAGAACAAGGACAAGGCAATGCAGATGCTGAAAGCAAAACTGTATATGCTGAAACTTCAGGAGCAGGCAGACAAGCTGAGCGACATCCGCGGTGAAGTAACCGAGATCGGCTGGGGCAACCAGATCCGTTCCTACGTTATGCAGCCGTACACCATGGTCAAAGACCACCGCACCAACGCAGAGACCGGAAATGTCGATGCAGTCATGGACGGCGGAATCGACCTGTTTATCAACGCATATCTGAAGTGGATTGCCCTCGGAACCGGAGCAAAAGAAGAAGAGTAGATTAACTATTCAGAGCCATGC
Source organism: Tidjanibacter massiliensis (assembly GCA_963661155.1). Lineage (GTDB taxonomy): Bacteria > Bacillota > Clostridia > Lachnospirales > Lachnospiraceae > Fusicatenibacter > Fusicatenibacter massiliensis_A. Next base: position 22,254 of record CAVLAW010000010.1, read on the forward strand.
GAAATTGTAGGGAAAAGTGCGAATCATGCTTGCATGAATGAGTACTTTTTCATACAATTTCATATGGCGAGAAGCCATCGCGAGATGAAGCACAGCGGAATCGAGCGGGGGCTCTGGATAGTTGCAAAGAGTAGAGGTTCGGCTGTGGGCAAGACGCAGTGACAAGTAAAATAAGGAGCATTTTCATCAACAGAGGACGGAAATGCTCCTTTCATGTTTACAGGAGGTAAAAGTATGGGAATTATCAGAGCAGCAGTCAATGCAGTGCACGGCGGTCTCGACGATCAGTGGCTGGAGACCGTGGAGCCGTATGAGATGGGGGAGCATACGGTATTTACCGAAGGCATTCTGGTCAGAAAAGGCCAGAACAGAAAGGGAAATCAGACGATTTCCAACGGATCTGTGATCCATGTTTATGACAACCAGTTTATGATGCTGGTGGACGGCGGAAAGATCATCGATTACACGGCAGAGCCGGGCTACTTTACCGTAGACCAGTCGTCGTCTCCTTCGATGTTCAGCGGATCGCTCGATGCAGTCGTAAAAGATACGTTTGAGCGTCTTAAATTCGGCGGTCAGACCCCGCACGAGCAGAAGGTTTTCTATATCAATCTGCAGGAAATCAAGGGAATCAAATTCGGAACGAGAAATCCGGTCAACTACTTCGACCAGTTCTACAACGCCGAGCTGTTCCTGCGCGCACACGGTTCCTATTCGATCCGCATCGTCGATCCGCTGCGCTTCTACGCAGAGGCCGTGCCGAGAAACGCATCCCATGTGGAGATCGAGGATATCAATGAGCAGTATCTGAATGAATTTTTAGAGGGCCTGCAGTCGTCGATCAATCAGATGGCGGCCGATGGTATCCGCATTTCGTTTGCGGCATCCAAGAGCGCCGAGCTGTCCCGTTACATGGCGGATGCAATGGATGAGAGCTGGAGAGCGATGCGCGGCATGGAGATTCAGTCCGTGGCGATTGCAAGCCTTTCCTATGACGAATCCTCCCAGAAGCTGATCCAGATGCGCAACGAAGGTGCGATGATGTCCGATCCGTCGATCCGCGAGGGCTACGTACAGGGCGCGATGGCACGCGGCATGGAGAAAGCAGCAGCCAACCCGAACGGCGCAGTGAACGGCTTTATGGGTGTACAGATGGGCATGAATGCGTTTGGCTCTTCCTTTGCATCGGCATCCGCGTCGAATCAGCAGCAGATGCAGCTGCAGGCGGCCGCCCAGGCACGGCACGAAGCTGCCAAGGGCGTATGGAAATGCTCCTGCGGAACGGAGAACACCGGCAATTTCTGCTCGAACTGCGGCAGCGCAAAGCCGATCGTGTGGATCTGCGGCAAATGTGGAACGGAAAACAGCGGTAAATTCTGTTCCAACTGCGGAAGTCCGAAGCCGGAAGTATCGGGAAGCTGGAAATGCTCCTGCGGAACGGAGAACACCGGAAAATTCTGCTCGAACTGCGGAAAACCAAGACAGTAAGTAAAACAATAACCATCCAAAACAACAGAGACTCCGAGGGAAGGAGGGATAGAACATGGAGGTTATTACATACAAATGTCCGAACTGCGGCGGTGATCTGACCTTCGATCCGGCGAGCGGAAAGTATAAATGTGAATACTGCCTGTCCTCGTTTACACAGGAAGAGGTGGAAAAAGCCAACCCGGATGCGGCAGCGGAAACGGCGCAGAGCGGGGCGGAAGAGGAAAAAGGCGCACAGACAGAAACGGCAGATGTGGGAAATGGGCAGGAAGAGACTGCGGAAGGCGAGGCAGTCGTCTACACGTGTCCGAGCTGCGGCGCAGAGATTGTGACCGATGCGACGACGGCGGCGACATACTGCTTTTACTGCCACAACCCGGTCGTATTAAAAGGCCGTCTCTCGGGAGAATATATGCCCGATTCCGTGCTGCCATTCAAGATCAGCCGTGAGCAGGCGACGGAAAAATTTTTATCGTTTGTGAAAAAGAAACGCTTTATCCCAAAGGATTTCTTCGACAAGAATCAGGTCAAAAAGATGACGGGTGTCTATTTCCCGTACTGGATTTATGGCGGAGATTTCGAAACCGATTATATGGCACGCGGAAGAAAGGTGCGCGTCTGGCAGACCGGTGATGTGGAGTACAAGGAGACGAGTATCTACGATGTCCGCCGGGAGGGCGAGGTCCGTGTGGACGGCCTGTCGCGCAATGCGCTGAACAAGGCAGACCGCGATCTGATCGAATGCGTGCAGCCGTACCGCCTGGAGGAAATGCAGCCGTTTTCCATGAGTTATCTTTCCGGTTTTCAGGCGGAAAAACGCGACATTGAAAAACAGGAGATTGCGCCGGAACTGAACAAAGAACTGGAGCAGATGGCGCGCGGCGCGATGCGGAATGAGGCGAACGAATATCTTTCCCTGGAACACGAGAAAATGAATCTTGCTCCGAAGCGGGAGAACTGGCGTTACGTGCTCTTCCCGGTCTGGACGCTGACGTATCCGGGCAAAGACGGGAAGGTTTACTACTACGCGATGAACGGCCAGACAGGCACGATCAACGGCGATTTCCCGTTTGAGCGGAAAAAAGCACTTCTGACGTCGGTGGTGAGCGCACTTGTGATGCTGATTCTGATGCTGGTGGGAGGGTATTTCTCATGAGAAGACGGAATAAAGTAAGACAATATCTGCTCGGCATTTTTGCAGCCCTTCTGCTCTGCGGGATTTTTCCTGCATACAGCGTAAAGGCGGAAACACAGTACGTCTACGACAATGCCTCCCTTCTCTCCGACGAGGAGGAGCAGGATATCGAGCGGTCCTGCGCGGAGTTTGAGAGCAATACCGACATCCACATGGTGATTCTGACGGAGTACAGCAGCGGTTCGGAGGACTGCCAGGCGATTGCGGATGATTTTTATGATAAGAAATATCCGAAAGAGCCGAACGGCGTCTGCTTCCTCATCGATATGGGACAGCGCCAGATCGTGATCTCGACATCGGGCATTATGCAGTATTACATGTCGGATGCGGAAATCGACGATATTCTGCAGGCGGCGCAGAGCTATGCGAAGAATGCAGATTATGCGGGAACGTTTGCGAAGATGATCACGATGACGCAGGAATGTTTTGAACGCGGTGTCTCGGAGGGCGACTATCTGATCACGGAAGACGGCTCGATTATTCATTATCACACCCTGAACAGCACGGAGATTCTGATTGCATTCATCGTGGCTGCGGCAACGGGACTGATCGTGTATTTTGTGATCCGAAAAGGCTATAAACGGAAGAAGAACCGCGGAGCAAAGAGCTATGCGGATCTGAAACGCGTAAAAATCTCGGATCGCCGGGATGCACTGATTGACCGCCACGTATCGATGCACAAAATCCAAAGAGACGACGGCAATCACGGAGGCGGTGGTGCCGGCGGAGGAGGCGGTGGCGGCGGAAGCCACGTCCATACCTCGTCGAGCGGAAACAGCCACGGAGGCGGAAGCATCGGATTTTAGCGTGTGATCGAAAAAGCCCTTGCGCATTGTGCCGGAATATGGTACGATCTTTCCTGTGAAAACAAATGTATTTCCTGGAAGAACGTAGAGATAGAGGATTGCCATGAGAGAAGAGAAAACAAAGTACTATGTCATCAAAGAAAAAGCGGTTCCGGAGGTCCTTTTAAAGGTCATCGAAGCCAAGCGGCTGATGGATATGCAGGAACTGACCGTACAGCAGGCGACAGAGAAAGCGGGAATCAGCCGGAGCTCTTTCTACAAATACAAAGACGATATTCTTCCTTTTCATGACAATGCAAAAGGAAAAACCATCACCTTCATTCTACAGATGGACGATGAGCCGGGACTGCTTTCCGATGTGCTGAAAATTATCGCAGAGTTTCACGGAAACATTCTGACGATTCATCAGACGATCCCGCTGAACGGCGTGGCATCGCTCACCATCAGCGTGGATATCGCAGAAGACCGGGGAGATGCCTCGGAGATGGTCAACGAAATTGAATCCAGACAGGGAGTTCATTATTTTAAAATATTAGGACAGGAGTCCTGAAAAAGAAAAAGCAGGAGAAAGGGACAAAAGAGATGATTCAGATTGCAGTATTAGGATATGGCACGGTTGGTTCCGGCGTGGTAGAAGTTATCAACACGAACCATGACAGCATCAACAAGAGAGCAGAGAACGAGATTAATATCAAATACGTCCTGGATTTAAGAGATTTCCCAGGAGATCCGGTCGAGAAAGTGCTGGTACACGATTATGAAGTGATCGCAAACGACCCGGAAGTTGATATTGTTGTCGAGGTTATGGGCGGTGTGGAGCCGGCTTACACCTTCACAAAACGTGCGCTGGAGGCAGGAAAGAGCGTCTGCACTTCCAACAAAGAGCTGGTAGCAAGACACGGCACCGAGCTTCTTGCGATCGCAAAAGAGCACGGCGCAAATTATCTGTTTGAGGCAAGCTGCGGCGGCGGTATTCCGATCATCCGTCCGTTAAACTCCTCCCTGACTGCAGATGAGATCGACGAAGTAACAGGTATCTTAAACGGTACCACCAACTATATCTTAAGCAAAATGGCAAGCGACGGCTCTGATTTCGCTGATGTTTTAAAAGAAGCACAGCGTCTCGGCTATGCAGAACGCAACCCGGAGGCAGACGTAGAAGGCTACGATGCATGCCGTAAAATTGCGATCCTTTCTTCTCTTGCTTACGGAAAAGAAGTCAACTACGAAGAAGTTTACACCGAAGGTATCACCAAGATCACCGCAGAGGATATCAAATATGCGACCTCGATGGGAACCGCGATCAAACTGCTGGCAACGAGCCGCAAAGTAGGAGACCAGTATTACGCCATGGTAAGCCCGGTGATGATCGACGCGAAGAACCCGCTGTACAGCGTAAACGGTGTCTTCAATGCGATTTTCATCCACGGAAACGTGCTCGGTGACGCAATGTTCTACGGAAGCGGAGCAGGAAAACTCCCGACCGCAAGCGCCGTTGTTGCCGATGTTGTAGACTGCGCAAAGAACAAAGGCAGAAACATCATGATGAGCTGGAGCGAGGAGAAACTGAACCTGCTGCAGATCAATGATGTAAAGAGCCGCTTCTTCGTCCGCGTATCCGGCCACGCCGCAGAGCGCCAGAGCGAGATCGAGAAACTGTTCGGAGCAGTCGAAATCGTAGCAGTTCCGAGCCTGTCCGAGGAGTTCGCTTTCATCACAGGCGAGATCACGGAGCAGGAGTATAAAGAAAAAGCAGAACAGCTCGAGGGAATCCAGAGCAGAATCCGCGCGAGAATCTAAAGTCTATTCAGAGCCATGCGGAATGGAAGAAAAAACTATGAAATGCTTGCATGAATGAACAGTTTTTTCTGGAATTTCATATGGCGAGAAGCCATATCGAGATGCAGCGCAGCGGAATCGAGATAGGGCTCTGAATAGACAGAACTATAAAATAAAAAAGACGTTTCGTATAACCATCGATGAGATGGTGGCGAAACGTCTTTTTTTGTTAGCGTTTAAAGAGTTTTTACAGGTTCGTACCGGAACCAAAGGAATCCGTATCGTATCCAACCGGTTCGGATGCCGGGTACAGAACATCTTTCCGTTCCTGATAGAATGCTGCCAGCGTGATCTGCATATACGGCATCACCCATAAAAAGCCGATGGCGCAGGAGCAGGAGGCAAGGATCTCAAGTCCTAAGAAACTCAGGAGCAGCAGAATGTAGCGGAAGAAGTTCTTCTTCATCAACGTAAAGCTCTGGCGGATCGCCTGGATCGGGCCGATGCCGGGGGCGTCGTTCATCACGAAGGTGGAGAGCGAGAACGGGATTAGCACCAGCGTGGATACGAGGGAGCCGATCAGCTTGTAGAGGTAAACATTCATCAGCGAGGAGAGTTCTGCTTCGATGGAAAGTGCCGTGTTAAGAGGCAGCTCCGCGATCGGGGACGAGAGGTACTGGAAGCCCGGGATGCTGGAGATCAGGGCGATCACGGAGCTGATGCCGTTGATGACAAGGAACATCAGCACGTACTGGTCCGGGTGATGATAAAAGGCATAGAGCATATCGCCGACGGAAATCGCTTCCCCGCGCAGCGTCGAGAGGCAGATCTTTAAGTAGCCTGCCTGGAAGAGGCTGAGAAGCAGGGAAAACAGGAACAGCGTGACATTCAAAAAGATGATGTCGTACAGCGTTGTGTCTGAGAAAATCAGCGTCGGGATCAGGGAGCAGCAGAAGGTGAGGAACAGGTTGATCGCGGTTGCGCCCACCAGCGTGCCGCACCGTCCTGCCATGGCCTCACGGGCCTGCTTTTTCAGTTCTGAGAATTTCTGTTTTTGTCTGTTCATGAAAAATCCTTTCTCTTTCGGAGGTTAAATGGTATTTCCGTCCGTCGTATTGCCGGTGTCCGGTGTGACCTGGTATTCCTGATTGTACTGATTCAGGTACCGCTTGAGCAGATCATTGCTGCCGTCTCCGAGCACGTGGGAAATGGTGAAAGCGTAGAGGCCGATGCCGACAATCATGCCGATGATGCAGCCCACCATGCCTGCTTTCGCCGTGCCGCTCATGCGTCCTGCGCCGCGGCTTAAGAGGGCGAAGAGTACGCCGAGGGAGCCGAAAAACAGAGAGCCCATGTTCAGCATGAACAAAAAGGAGCAGATGGCCATAATCATCGAAGCAGCGGCAAGAGATTGAGAGCCGGTCTTTTTCGGCGGTTCCACCGGAGGCTGCTGCTGGTAATGCTGGTACGGTCCGGGACGCTGTCCGTCAGGCACGCCGTACGGGTGAGACGTCTGATAGGAATCGCCGGAATCATTGGTGTTTGGGTCGTAGTATTCTGGTGTCATTCGAATGTCCTTTCTTTTGCAAAAAAGCGCGTGAAAGTGCGCTTTTCTCTAATGTTCACTCAGCAGTGAAACACTTGCTGTTTCGCTGCGTAAGAAAGTGATTCAGG
>CAVLAW010000011.1:0-28092 GCA_963661155.1 Tidjanibacter massiliensis
TGAAACAGATCACCTACAGCTTCTACGCCGCAGACCGGAAAGAAAAAGTGCAGGTTCTGAGTGATTTAAAGGAACTTTATCAGGAACCTCGAGAATTAGAAAAAATAAATTAAAATTAAGTTGACAGCAGACTAAATAGATGGTAACTTTAAGCTGTAAATTAAAAGAGCTTAAATCCAGAAAAAAGGTCTGCTGTCTTACTTAGAATAAAAAACAACAGACCAGGGAGGATAACAAACATGAGTTACAGAGAAGTATATGAAAAATGGTGTACAGACCCGTATTTTGACGAGGCATCCCGTGAGGAGCTGAAAGCACTCGAGGGAAACGAGGCGGAGATCGAAGACCGTTTCTACCGTCAGCTTGAGTTCGGTACCGGCGGACTCCGCGGTGTCATCGGAGCGGGTACCAACCGCATGAACATCTACACCGTACGCCAGGCAACACAGGGCCTTGCCAACTACATCATTTCCCAGAACGGACAGGAAAAAGGCGTAGCCATCGCACACGATTCCAGAAGAATGTCTCCGGAATTTGCACGCGAAGCAGCACTCTGCCTGAATGCAAACGGAATCAAAACGTATCTGTTTGAGTCCCTTCGCCCGACACCGGAACTTTCTTTTGCAGTACGCGAGTTCGGCTGCATCTCCGGTATCGTCATCACCGCAAGCCACAACCCGAGAGAGTACAACGGATACAAAGTATACTGGGAGGACGGCGCACAGATCACACCGCCGCACGACAAAAACATCCTCGCAGAGGTTGCAAAAGTAACCGAGTTTTCTGCTGTAAAAACGATGGAAGAGGACGACGCAAGAGCAGAAGGCCTGTTCCAGGTGATCGGAACCGATTTTGATGACCGTTACGTTGCAAAATTAAAAGAGCAGAGCATTCATCCGGAAATCATTAAAGATGCGGCAAAAGATATGAAGATCGTCTACACACCGCTTCACGGAACCGGAAACGTGCCGGTCCGCCGTGTCCTGCGTGAGCTTGGATTTAACCAGGTTTACGTCGTAAAAGAGCAGAAAGTGCCGGACGGAAACTTCCCGACGGTTGCTTACCCGAACCCGGAAGACGAGAAAGCATGGACGCTGGCACTGAAACTCGCCAAAGAAGTAGATGCTGATATCATTCTTGCAACCGACCCGGATGCAGACCGCCTCGGTGTTTATGCAAAGGACAGCAAGACCGGCGAGTACGTAAGTTTCACCGGAAACATGTCCGGTATGCTGATCGCAGAGTACATCCTGCGCGAGCGCACCAAGAACGGAACCATGCCGGAGAACCCGGCTCTCGTTGAGACCATCGTTACGACTGATATGGCAAAAGCCATCGCAAAAGCTTACAACGTAGCGCTGATCGAAGTTCTGACCGGCTTTAAATACATCGGCGAGCAGATTAAATTTTTCGAGCAGAGCGGTGCACACAACTATGTCTTCGGTCTGGAAGAGAGCTACGGCTGCCTGGCTGGAACCTACGCAAGAGATAAAGATGCCTGCGTAGCAGTTATGATGCTGTGCGAAGTTGCTGCATACTACAAACAGCAGGGCAAGACACTGTGGGATGCCATGGTGGATATGTACGAAGAGTACGGCTACTACAAAGAGGGTCTTGCAACGATGACCTTAAAGGGAATCGATGGAGCAAAAGAGATCCAGACCATGATGACCAACTTCCGCGAGAACCCGCCGAAAGAGCTGGGCGGATTCAAAGTTCTTGCTGTACGCGACTACAAAGCAGACGTACGCCAGGATCTCGTAACCGGAGAGAAGAGCGCAACGGGACTTCCGTCCTCCAACGTTCTCTACTACGAGCTGGAAAACAACGCATGGTGCTGTGTCCGCCCATCCGGCACAGAGCCGAAAATCAAATTCTACTTCGGCGTAAAAGGAACATCTCTCGAAGATGCAGCCGAGAAACTGGAAAAATTAAAAAATGCAATGGTAACTGCTTAAACGCTGTGTGATATAGAGAAGGCCTCGCCCGGCGGGTGGGGTCTTTTCTTTACGCGAGCAATGAGTCAAAGTCCGTGCTTGCACGAGACCTTGACGAATGCCGCGATAACGAGCAAAGCTTGATTTGCTCGTTTACGAAAATCGGCGCGGCGGGTCGCAGCTGCCTGAAGATAAGGAGAAGAAAATGGCGATTTTATATTATGATGACAAAAAGCTTTTTCAGTTAAACACAGAGAAAACGACGTATGTGATCGGCCTCAGCCCGGAAGGCTATGTCGGACACGTTTACTACGGACCGCTGCTGCACGGCGAGCCGGATCTGTATCCGCTCCGCATGGACGAGCCGCCGTTCACCCCGTCCGTCAATAAAAGAGAGAAATCCTCTTTCCTCGACCGCTTCCCGATGGAGTATCCGACCGGCGGAGTCGGAGATTACCGTGAGAGCTGCCTGAATGTAAGAAACGCACAGAGCCGCATGGGATGCGAGGTTTTCTTTGATTCCTATGAAATCTTCAAAGGAAAACGCCCGCTCGCCGGACTTCCGGCTTCGTTCGGAACCGAAGAGGAAGTTGAGACACTGGAAATTACCTGCAAAGATCCGATTCTCGGACTCGTTGTTGTGCTTTCCTACTCTGTTTTTACAAAAGAAAACGTTATCACCAGAAGCGTCCGCGTGAAGAATGAGGGCAGCGAGACACTGAAAGTAGAGAAAATCTACAGCGCCTGCCTCGACATGGACAACGAAGACTTTGAGATGATCTCCCTCCACGGATCCTGGGCAAGAGAGCGCCACATCCAGCAGGGAGCACTTCGCTACGGAAAACAGCTTGTTTCCTCCGGCAAAGGCGAGTCCAGCCATCAGGAGCACCCGTTTGTGGCTATGGTGACACCGGGAACCGATCAGGAGCGCGGCGAGGTTTATGCGATGCACTTCGTATACTCCGGCAACTTTATCGGACAGGTTGAGAGATGCCAGTTCGACACCGTGCGCATGGTCATGGGTATCAACCAGGATGAGTTCTGCTGGAACTTAAAAGCCGGCGATGAATTCCAGGCACCGGAGGTCGTTATGGTTTACTCCGCAGAGGGACTTGGCGAAATGACGCGTTCCTACCATGCATTTTACCGCAGACACATGATCCGTAGCCCGTACAACCACAAAAAACGCCCGATCCTGATCAACAACTGGGAGGCAACCTATTTTGATTTCGATACCGACAAGCTCCTCGACATCGCAAGAGAGGCGAAAAAAGACGGCATCGAGATGCTTGTTATGGATGACGGCTGGTTCGGAAAACGAAACAAAGACGATTCTTCCCTCGGTGACTGGGTTGTCAATGAAGACAAAATTAAAGGCGGCCTGAAAAATCTGGTCGACAAAGTAAACGAGATCGGCCTCGAGTTCGGTATCTGGTTCGAGCCGGAGATGATCTCACCGGATTCCAACCTCTACAAAGAGCACCCGGAATGGGCGATCCAGATCCCGGGAAGAGAGGCGACCGAGAGCCGCTGCCAGTACGTGCTGGATCTCTCCCGCCCGGAAGTACAGGATTACGCCTATGAGTGCGTGGCAAAAATCCTGCGCAGCGCAAATATCAAATATGTGAAATGGGATATGAACCGTCAGTTAAGCGACCTGGGAAGCACCTATCTCGACGAGGATTCCCAGCAGGAGCTGTTCCACCGCTACGTGCTCGGCATGTATGCAATGCAGGAGCGTCTGGTACAGGAATTCCCGGATCTGCTTCTGGAGAACTGCTCCGGCGGCGGCGCGCGTTTCGATCCTGGAATGCTCTACTACAGCCCGCAGATCTGGTGCTCCGACGACACCGATGCAATCGAGCGTCTGGAGATCCAGGAGGGAACTGCCCTCATTTACCCGCTCTGCGCAATGGGCGCACACGTCAGCGTATGCCCGAACCACACCGTCGGCCGTGTGACTCCGTTCACAACGAGAGGCCATGTGGCACTGGCTGGAACGTTCGGCTATGAGCTTGACATCACGAAGCTGCCGGAGGAGGAGAGAAAGCTGATTCCGGAGCAGACTGCGATGTATCACAAATACCACGAACTGATCCGTGAGGGAGAGTATTACCGTATTCTTTCTTACCGGGAAAACCACAGATCCGACTGCTGGGCAGTGGCTTCTGAGGATAAAAACGAAGTGCTCGTAACCTACGTACAGGTACTGGCACAGGCAAATATGCCGTCCCGCAAGGTACGCCTGCGCGGATTCGACCCGGCGAAAAAATACCGTCTGGAAGGAACCGACGAGGTTTACAGCGGCGAGATGCTGATGAACGCCGGATTCCGCATGAAGGATTTCTGGGGCGATTTCGTCAGCAGACTGTATCACTTTATCGCAGTAGACTAAGGAGTAATGCATATGGCAAAAGTTAGATTGGCAGATATTGCAAAGGTGGCGGGCGTCAGCGCCGTCACCGTGCATAATGCGATTACAGGACAGAAAGGGGTTAGCGACGAGATGCGCGCCCGGATTCTGGATCTGGCAAAGGAGATGGGATACCGTCAGCCGGGAAGCGGCCCGAGAAATGCGCAGGGAAAGAGCATGCGCTGCATCGGCGTACTGATTCCGGAGCGATATCTGGCAGAGTACACGACCTTTTACTGGAAAATGTATCAGGATATGGCGCTTGCGGCGACGGAAAAGAGCTGCATGGTGACGGTGGAAATCCTGAAGCAGGAGATGGAGGATGAGATGATCGTGCCGTGCATCGCCAAGGAGCAGACGGTCGACGCGCTGATTCTGATGGGAGACACGAGCCGCGATTACATCCGCTTTTTAAAGAAAAACGTGAATCTTCCGATCGTGTTCCTGGATTTCTACGACAATGAGCTGGCCAAGGATGCCGTGATCGCAGACAACTTCCACGGAATGTATCTGATGACGGAATACCTGTATGAGCATGGCCTGACCAAACTGGCTTTTGTCGGTTCGATCCATTTTTCCAGCAGTATCATGGATCGGTACTGCGGCTTTTCCAAATCCGTCCTGGAGCACCACGATGTGACACCGCCGGAGTGGATTCTGGAGGACCGTGACGAGCGGGGCCAGATCGAGATCCATCTCCCGGAACAGATGCCGGAAGCGTTCGTCTGCAACTGTGACCTGACCGCTGGTCTTCTGATGCTGGAGCTGGAGCGGCGCGGCATCTCCGTGCCGGAGGATGTCTCCGTCGTCGGCTTCGACAATTACCTGTACCCGGGCTTCCCGGATCTCAAGATCACTTCGTATGAAATCAATACGAAGGCGATGGTAAAAGTAGCGCTCGAGAAAGCGCTGAAGCAGATCCGCGGCGCGGCATCGGGCAAAAACATGGAAATCATCTCGGGACAGATTGTGGAAAAGGAGAGCGTGAAACTCTGATTTTTTAAAATCAAACATGGAATAAAAGGACGGGGCTTCCCGGAGTGCTGAAGAGGCATTCCGGGGAGCCCCTGTTTTGATGAAAAAATTCGTACATGTTGCACAACAAAGTTACTTAAAAATTGACAGTATGTACCAGAACTTATTTTTTAAGCAATTTGTGATTGAAAAATTAACTTTATATGTTAAAATTAAGCTAAAGGACTGGGCGCGAGGGTGATAAAACGCGGCAGTTCGGAGAAAAAGAGATGAAAAAATGAGATTCTGTCCACTAACAGGAGCTTAAAAAACAAAGTATAACCCATACACAATATTATTTTCATGGAGGTTTTAGAAAATGAGCGAAGTTAAAATCATTGGAGATGCTGTCAAAAATATGCCATGGCAGGAAGGCCCGGCTGAGTTTTCCGGAGCACCGGTATGGAGATACAGCGAGAACCCGATCATCGGAAGAAATCCGGTCAAAGAAGTAGCAAGAATCTTCAACAGCGCTGTTATGCCGTACGGCGATGAGTTCATCGGTGTATTCCGCGGCGAGCAGACGAACGGAATCCCGTACATCTACCTTGGAAGAAGCAAAGATGCGATCCACTGGAACTTCGACGAGAACAAAATCCAGTTCGTTGACGAAGAAGGCAAACCGTTCATGCCGGTTTACGCATATGACCCGCGTCTCGTAAAAGTAGAAGATACCTACTACATCATCTGGTGCCAGGACTTCTACGGCGCAGCCATCGGAATGGCAAAGACAAAAGATTTCGAAACCTTCGTACGTGTCGAGAACCCATTCCTTCCATTCAACAGAAACGCCGTTCTCTTCCCGAGAAAGATCAACGGCAACTTCGTGATGCTGTCCCGTCCGAGCGACAGTGGCCACACACCGTTCGGCGATATCTTCCTGTCCGAGAGTCCGGACATGCTGTACTGGGGCAAACACCGCCACGTTATGAGCAAGAGCCCGGAGTGGTGGGAGTCCTTAAAGATCGGCGGCGGCGCAGCTCCGATCGAGACCAATGAGGGATGGCTGCTGTTCTACCACGGCGTAAGCGGAACCTGCAATGGCTACGTATACAGCATCGGCGGCGCAATCCTCGACAAAGAGAATCCGTCCATCGTAAAATACCGCTGCCAGAACTTCCTTCTGACACCGGAAGAGTGGTATGAGGAGAGAGGCTTCGTTCCGAACGTAACCTTCCCGTGCGCAACCATTCACGACGCAGAGACCGGAAAGATCGCAATCTACTACGGCGCAGCAGATACCTATGTAGGACTGGCATTTACGACCGTAGATCTGATCGTAGATTATATCAAGAAAAACAGTGTCGTACGCGAGTCTGATACTGAAATCGGAAGAAGATAAGCGAAGAGTCAGAAAGAAGGAAAGATAAGATGCAGTCTTTGGCAAAGGAAGTAAAGCAGGAGCTTACCGGGCGGATCATTCCGTTCTGGGAGGGCTTAAGAGATGAGGAATACGGCGGATTTTACGGCTATCAGGACTTTGATCTGAACGTGCAGAAAACGTATGAGAAGGGCTGCATCTTAAACAGCAGAATTCTCTGGTTTTTCTCGAATGCGTACCTGACCTTGAAGGACGAGAAGCTGCGCGCCGACGCGGAGCATGCGTACCGCTTCATGAAGCGTGCGTGCGTGGACCGCGAGTACGGCGGCGTGTTCTGGTCGGTGACTTATGACGGAAAGCCGCTCGACACGACAAAGCATACGTACAATCAGGCATTTGCGATCTATGCGCTGTCGACGTATTTCGACGCAACCGGCGACACCGAGGCGCTGGAGCTGGCAAAATCGCTGCAGCAGATCATCGAGAAACACTGCACCGACGAGTACGGTTATCTGGAAGCGTTCACCCGCGATTTCCAGCCGGAGAGCAATGAGAAGCTGTCCGAGAACGGTGTCATGGCGGAGAAAACCATGAATACGCTGCTGCATGTGTTTGAGGCATATACCGAGCTGTACCGTGTGACAAAAGATCCGTTTACCGGCGATCGTCTGCGATTTATGATGGATCTTTTTGCGGACAAGGTATACAATAAAGAAAAGGGCCGTCAGGAGGTCTTCTTTGACCGAACCTGGAATACGCTGATTGATCTGTATTCCTATGGCCACGACATCGAGACTTCCTGGCTGATCGACCGTGGTGTACAGGTGCTCGGCGATCCGGCTTACCGGGAAAAACTGCTGCCGATCACCGGCGAGATTGCGGAGAACATCTACAACATCGCGTATAAAAATCATTCTCTGATGAATGAGTGCGAGCGCGGCGTGGATGATACCACAAGAGTCTGGTGGGTACAGGCGGAGGCTGTCGTTGGATTTGTTAATGCATGGCAGAAGAAACCGGAGGAAACAAAGTATCTCGATGCGGCAAAAGACATCTGGGGCTACATTAAAGAATATGTGATCGACAAACGAGAGGGGTCTGAGTGGTTCTGGTGCGTGAATGCGGACGGAAGCCCGATCCATAAACCGATTGTAGAACCGTGGAAATGCCCGTATCACAATGGACGTATGTGCATGGAAATTATCAGGAGGTTAAGCGATGCTGAATAAACAGTATTATGTGGAAAAAGCCAAGGTAGACCGCCTTGTGGCAAGAAAAAACACAAAAGCAGATTTTTACAACGGTATTTATGACCGCTATGAGTATCCGGTGCTGACAAGAGAGTTCGCTCCGGTTCACTGGAGATATGATCTGGATGAGGAGACGAATCCGTACTTCATGGAGCGCCTCGGCATCAACGCGGTGATGAACTCCGGTGCGATTTATCTGAATGGAAAATATTATCTCGTTGTCCGTGTTGAGGGCAATGACAGAAAGTCTTTCTTTGCGGTTGCAGAGAGTGATACCGGTATCGACGGTTTCCATTTCTGGGATTATCCGGTTGTACTGCCGGATACCTGCCCGGAGGAGACCAACGTTTACGATATGCGTCTGACCCAGCATGAGGACGGATGGATCTACGGTGTGTTCTGTTCCGAGAGCAAGGACAAAGACGATCCGGATCTGTCGGCAGCGGTTGCTGAGGCTGGTATCGTAAGAACGAAAGACCTCAAAACATGGGAGCGTCTGGACAACCTGAAAACCTTACGTTCTCCGCAGCAGAGAAACGTCGTTCTGCATCCGGAATTTGTAGACGGAAAATATGCATTCTACACCCGTCCGATGGATGGATTCATTGAGACCGGAAGCGGCGGAGGAATCGGTTTTGGTCTCTGCGAGGATATCACACATGCTGTGATTGACGAGGAGAAGATCATCAGCAAACGTATTTACCATACCCTGACCGAGTCCAAAAACGGCGCCGGTGCGGTTCCGATCCGTGGTAAGAAATGCTGGATCAACATTGCACACGGTGTAAGAAATACAGCAGCAGGACTTCGCTACGTTCTGTATGTATTCGGAACCGATCTGAACGATCCGTCCAAAGTCATCGCAGAGCCGTCTGGTGTATTCCTGGTTCCGCTCGGAAAAGAGAGAGTCGGCGACGTTTCCAACGTTGTATTCACAAACGGTGCTATTGCGCGTGAGAACGGGGATGTTTACATTTACTACGCATCCTGCGACACGAGAATGCATGTGGCAACCACCACAATCGACAAACTTGAGGACTACCTGTTCAACACCCCGCAGGATCCGCACAGATCTCCGGACTGCGTAAAACAGAGATGCGAACTGATCTCCAAAAATCTGGAGCTGCTGAAGAACGAGAAATAAAATATGCGGAATAAAAAAACAGCTGTCTTTCGACTGACATTTGGTTTGTCGAAAGGCAGCTGTTTTTAGTCTGCAAGATAGCGCGTGAGCGCGGCGATTCATGCAAGAAGAAACTGCGAGCTGCCATGGGTATGGTATAAAATGACGATGTACTAGGATGAGAATACAGATGAACGGAAGATTCTCGGTTATCTGCAGAACATCGATAAAAATATGGCGCGGCAGGAACAGCTTCGCAAAGCGGCACAGACGGATGCGCTGACGGGCATTTTGAATGGTATGGCGTCTCCGGAGACGGAAATTGCCGGACGGACAGAGCGGATTCGGACGAGCATCGAGACAGCGAAGGAGAAGTATCCGTTTCTTGGCATCAGCACGGGAATTTATCTGACAAATGTGCCGAATGCATATGAGCATGACTATGTGGAGGCAGATCGGCACTGTACGAGACGAAAAAGCGGGGCAAGGGACATGCGACGATCCGGAAAGAGACAAAAGATGGAATTGTCTAATAGTTGCTCATTGTATCAAAATCATTTATAATAGGGACAGATGATACAGAATGAAGGATTGACAATACAATGGACTATGTGATTTTTGACCTGGAATGGAACCAGTGTCCCTACGGAAAAGGAAAAGAGAATCCGAAGCTGCCGTTCGAGATTATTGAGATCGGCGCGGTGAAGATGGACAGTGAGCGGAATGTGGTGGGAACGTTTCACCGGATTATCAAACCGGCGGTCTACCAGCATCTGCATCACCGGACGCGGGAAGTGGTCGGACTGACGGAGGAGGATCTGCAGAAGGGAATCCCGTTCGCACAGGCCGTGCAGGAATTTTTCGCTTTTTCCGGCGGCGCGTGCATGTTCGGCACCTGGGGGCCGGGAGATCTGACGGAGCTGCAGCGGAACATGAAATTCTACAACCTGCTGTCTCTGATCCGCGGACTGATTCATTTTTATGATGTGCAAAAACTGTTCGCGATCCAGTACGAGACGATGAAAAGCCGCCGCGCACTCGAATACGCCGCCGATTTTCTCCATCTCCCGAAGGACAAGCATTTTCATCAGGCGCTTTCGGACGCAAAATACACCGCCGACATCTTCGCCCGCATCGACATGGATGTCGTGCTGGCATACGATTCGATTGACGTTTACCAGAACCCGAAATCGAAAAAAGAGGAGATCCACGCTGTCTATAACGGCTACACGAAATTCATCTCCCGCGAATTCGACACAAAAGAAGAAGCCATGCACGACCGCGAGGTCTGCAGCACACACTGCTGCATCTGCGGAAAGACTGCAAGAAAACGCTTACGCTGGTTCTCGGCAGGCGGCAAAAACTACTACTGCGTAGCCTATTGCCCGGAGCACGGCTATTTAAAAGGCAAAGCCCGCATGAAACATTCCGATGAAGGCAAACTTTTCGTCGTAAAAACCATCCGCGTCAGCAGCGAACAGGAGGCGGGGGAGATCCGGCAGAAGAAGGAGAATTTGCGGAAGAAGAGGAATCAGAAGAGGAAAGAAATGTAAAAAAGCAGAGCAAAAAATACAAAGAGGACAAAAACAATGGCAAAATTATATTTCCGCTACGGCGCGATGGGCAGTTCGAAATCTGCTAATATTTTGATGGTTCGCTACAATTACGAGGAGCGCGGACAGTATGCGGTTCTGCTGAAACCGCGGACGGACAACCGCGACGGAGAGCATGAAATTCAATCCCGCATCGGATTGAAGGCACCGGCGGAGTATGTGGATGAGTTTTTAAAAGAAATTGCAGAGATATGGAGCGCGGACAGCGAGGCATATCGGTATCATGGAAAGAAAGTTGATGCGATTCTGATTGATGAAGCGCAGTTTCTTTCCCCAGAGGAAGTTGATACACTTTCGGACATCGTAGATTTCTATGAGATCCCGGTGCTCTGCTACGGTCTGCGGGCCGACTTCCAGACACACCTGTTCCCGGGTTCGAGACGACTGATGGAAATCGCCGACATCATCGAGGAGGTTCCAACGGTCTGCTGGTGCGGAAAACGCGCACAGTGCAATACAAGATACGCAAACGGAAAAATCGTGCGGGAAGGCGCGCAGATTTTCCTTGGATCGAATGAGAGCTATGTGGCGCTCTGCAGGAAACATTATAAAGAAGGAAAGCTGTGGAAGGAAGATGAGTGAGATCAGAATACAGGAAGTGAAGGAGAGAGCGCCGCTGATGGATAAACTCGTGGAACTCTGGGAGACTTCGGTCCGCGCGACGCATCATTTTCTTTCGGCTGTGGAAGTCAGTCAAATCAAAGAGTACGTTCCGCAGGCGCTGGCGGGTGTTGCGCATCTGCTTATCGCCAGAAATGAAGCAGGTGAGCCAATTGCCTTTCTGGGAACGGAAAACCATCGACTGGAAATGCTTTTTCTTTCGCCATCAGTAAGAGGAAAAGGAATCGGAAAAGAGCTGATTCAATATGGAATCGAAAATTATGAAATCCGGGAACTCACTGTCAATGAACAGAATCCGCAGGCAGTCGGTTTTTATGAGCATATGGGATTTCAGACATACAAAAGAACCGACTGTGACGAAGAAGGAAATCCGTATCCGCTTTTGTATATGAGACGGACAGAGGAACGGCAATGACGTTTGGAGAGCGGCTGTATCGCCTGCGCAGCGAGAAGAATCTTTCACAGGAGCAGTTAGCGGAACTGCTGGATGTGTCCCGGCAGTCGATTTCGAAGTGGGAAAATGATAAGGCGTATCCGCCGATATTTGGTCTGCCGCCTAAAGCGGCTGGAAGCACGTGACTTTAGTCATGTGAGGTTCACTCATGTAAAAAATCAATCCAGGAGGAAAAAAATGAAAAAGATATTTTTAATACGGCATTCTATCCCGGAAAAAGGAGATATGCCGAATGAAAGGATTCCTTTATCGGAAAAGGGAAAAGCACTTGCTGTATCAAAACGAAACATTCTTTCAAAGGTAGACAGATGCTTTTCTTCCCCCTATCGGAGAGCAATAGAAACAGCCGAATGCATCGCGGATCACCCGGTCATTGTGGAGGAACTGCATGAAAGAACTATCGGGGATGCCAGGGAGGATTTCTGGTTAAAGCAGTACGAAGATTATGATTTTCGCAATCCGGGCGGGGAATCGTTAAATCAGGTGAAGGTGCGGATGAAAACAGCAATCGATGCCATTGTCCGCCAGATGGAAGAAGGAGAAACTGCACTCGTGGTTTCTCATGCGACGGCAATCTGTGCATATTTGCTTTCCTATTGTGAAATCGAGGTGAAGGATGCGGCAAACAAAGTAAGAAAAATATCTTTCCATGGAAAAGAAATCCTGAACGATAAATTTCGACCGGCAGATGGGTTTGAAATTCTTTTTGAAAACGATATTTTTTCGGATTTATTCTTTTTATAAGCAGAGCCAGCATATGTTCCAGTCGGTCGGATTTGAGAAAACGGCGGATGAATGGTATGAATATAAGCTGTAAATGACAGAACTGCGAAAATGATAAAACAGTAACTCCTTTTGACAATGTGATTAGTCTGAACTAACATAAAACCATATGAAACATAAACTGCAGTGCGAGGAGGAATGTAAGATGTTGTTGCTGCAAAACATATTATACTGTCTTTTGTTTATTCTGATGGTAAAATGTCTGGTGAAGAATAATGGAATCAATTGTGTTTATTTTTACCCGAAGGAATACATAGAAGAAGCC
Source organism: Tidjanibacter massiliensis (assembly GCA_963661155.1). GTDB lineage: Bacteria > Bacillota > Clostridia > Lachnospirales > Lachnospiraceae > Fusicatenibacter > Fusicatenibacter massiliensis_A. The sequence continues at coordinate 12,795 of CAVLAW010000011.1, forward strand.
GATAAACGTGGACGGATCGACAGAGAAGCGGTTATGAAAAAAGGAAAGCAAGTGATAATCCCGTTCTGTATCATCCTGTTCGTGGTGCTGGTTGGGAAAATCTGAAAAAAATTTGTATTGACAATCATCCAATTCCTGCTATAATAACACACGGTCGGACGGCATAGAGGATATGCCTTGCAAGGTGTCCCGAGATTATGCGGGATTCCCGGATGGACATGAAAAGCATGAGCCAGATAAGACGAAAGTCTTGTCTGGCTTTTTTGATGTCGTCCGAGAGATTTTGTTATTTACGGGAGGAATCCAATGGATCTGTTAAAAGATGACTTGAAAAAACTCTACCTGCGTTTCCTGATTCCGTCGCTGGGAAGCGCCATGGTTATGTCAATTTACACCCTGACCGATGCCATCGTAATCGGCAAAGGCGTAGGCTCCGATGCGCTTGCCGCGCTGAGCCTTACAACACCGCTTCTGTGCATCCTGATGTCGATGGGAATCCTGTTCGGCGTCGGCGGATCGGTGCAGATGAGCGTTTACCGTGGAACCGGAAATAAGGAGAAAGCGAACCGCTACTTTACCCTTTCCTTCTTCACTCTGGCCGTTGTGACCCTGATCCTGTGGCTGATATACGGCTTTGGAATGCCGGTGCTGCTGCGTGTGATGGGCGGAAATGATACGCTGTATCCGTATGCGATGGCATACATGCGGTACATCAACATCTTCCTGCCGGTTGCCGTATTTTCCAATTTCATGGCCATCTTCGTCCGCGCAGACGGTGACCCGAACCGCGCGATGGCAGGCGTTCTGCTTGGCGGCGCGGCCAACATTGTGCTCGATATCGTCTTCGTCTTTCCGCTGCAGATGGGAATCGGCGGCGCTGCATTTGCATCCGTTATCGGCATGGTGATCCAGGTAATCGTCGGAATCACCCACTTTTTCAGCAGCAAAAACGGACTGAAATTCATCAAGCCAAAGCATGTCGTTTCCAGCATCGGCCAGATCATCGGAAATGGAATCCCAAGCTTTTTTAATGAGTTTGCAAACGGCTTCATCGTCCTGCTGTTCAATATTCAGATTTTGAAATACTGCGGAGACACGGCGCTGTCCGTATACAGCGTCATTTCCAACTGCGTCATCCTGTTCAACTCCCTGTTCACCGGAGTCGGCCAGTCCATCCAGCCGATCATCGCGACAAACTACGGCGCAGGAAAATGGGAGAGAATCAAAAAAGTGAAAAACATGGCGTTCGTGACGATCATCATTATGGGGGGCATCTTCTCCGCAAGCGGCATTCTCTCCCCGAACGGAGTCTGCTCGATCTTCATGCACATGAACGCAGAAATGTCCGCCATCGCCGCAAAAAGCCTGCGGATGTATTTCATCGCCTTCCTTCCGATGGGAATCAATCTGCTGACATCGTATTATCTGCAGTCGATTCTCTGCGTGAAGAGCTCGCTCTGCATTTCGCTCCTCCGAAACGTCTTCCTGAGCAGCCTTGCCATCCTGACCTTCCCGCTGCTGTTCGGCGGAAATAGCCTGTGGATCGTAATGCCGATCGTGGAAGTGATAGTGCTGGTATTGAGCGTGGTGTTTTTGAAAAGACAGAAATAAAAAGTACAAAATACTACTCGTGAGTATACTACTTAGTGTCTGCTGGGTTTAAACCAGAAATGGTTTAATCAGCAGACAATAAAATAGAAAGCAAACAACATTGGGGGAGAAAAACAATGAACAGGATATACAGCACATTGATTGAAATGATGGCGGCTGCCGATTTTATGGAGCAGATTCCAAAATATCAGACATGCTGCTTTCGCTGGTTTTCTGGCAGCATGTCTGATTGAGGTATCGCAGATCTTTACTTTTCGATCAACAGACATCAACGATATCATTACGAACACAGCCGGCACGGTAATCGGATATTTCATTGCCCGCTGGATCACCGGCGGCTTTCGAAAAAGAACGATGTCAGATTCCGGAATCAGCGATTTTTATGTGATCTGCGGTTCGGTGGCAGGCATTATGTTCTTTTGGCAGCCGTTCGTTTCTCTTAAGCTGTGGGAAATGGTGCTGTGATTTTAAAACTAAATGCAGATACTTTTCAAGAGAGACGAGATCATCGTTCCTCTTTTTTTCTCGTTTCAGCATATTCGGGTTGTTATTTCTGTGACGGAATGATACAATAAAAAGTATCTGAGAGCACGGTTTAAAGGGAAAGTGCATTTGGCACGGAGATGAGAAAGGAGAACTTTATGACGGGAAACGAAATGTGGCAGTCGTTTTGTCATGCTGCGAAGATAGACGAGAATTCGGAACACGAGATCTGGAAATTCTGCGGCGGAGGCGAGATGGGGGATGAGCTGGCGAAGCTGGTGCGTGATGGCGTGAAAACGGCAACGGCAAGTGCTAAAATCGCCTATGATACGGAAGGTGAGGAACTGCCGGGGGAGGATTATAGTGTCATTCTTTTTGACAATGATGAAGCAGCCTGTGTGATTCGGAATACGAAAGTATCTGTTGTGCCTTTCGATCAGGTCAGTGCGGAGCATGCCTATAAAGAGGGAGAGGATGACCGCAGTCTGCAGACGTGGAAAGAAGTACATCGACGTGCATTTACTCCTGACTACGAAGCGGCAGGGCTCGAATTTGACGAAAAAGGTGACTGCGTGCTGGAAGAATTCGAAGTAGTATATCGCTAGTTTATCCGAAAGTCAACCATTGCAGAAGATGGGATCGTATGCAATGATACCATAAAGAAAGTACAAAAACAGAAGTAAGCGGGGCTGAAATTTTTCGGATAAAAAAGTCAAATTTTGTTGACAACCCCGGATTCATTTGATAGTATTTATCAAGTAACGTAATATTCCATGAGGGAGTAGTTAGCACGAATGTGTGATTTGTCAACATTCTGATTATAAGAAAAGAGTATAATCTGGCAAATCTTAAATAATGAGACTCATGTATATTGATGAATCACTGGTGTATCACACACCGGCTGTTCATCGATATACATGAGTCTTTTTTTACGCGAGCAACGAGTAAAAGGTACTTCTGCTAATGATACTGTTGTGGAGAACAAAAGGAGGAAAATATGGAAAATTTCATCAACAACGCCCCGCTTGCTCTTGTGCTTGTCTGTCTCGTGATCGGTTTTGTACTGCTGATCAAAGGTGCAGACTTCTTCGTAGAAGGAAGCTCAAGTGTAGCAAAGCGACTGCATGTTCCGTCGATCATCATCGGACTTACCATTGTTGCAATGGGAACATCCCTTCCAGAGATGGCGGTCAGCGTATCGGCATCACTCATCGGCAATAACGAACTTGCGGTCAGCAATGTCATTGGTTCCAATATATTTAACCTGATGGTAGTCATTGGTGTCTGCGGCATACTGGCCACGGTAGAGGTTGCCAGAGAAACCATCAAAAGAGATATCCCGCTTTCCCTGATCTGCGCGGGACTTCTGATGGTCCTCGGAATCTGCGGAATCGGCGACAAATCCGGCATGGTGGTCGGCCATCTGGACGGCGTAATCCTGATCGGATTCTTTGCAGGCTACATTGTCTACTTGGTTCAGATTGCATTAAAGGCAAGCCGGGAAGGCAAAAAAGTCGAGATTGAAGGCGGTTCTGAGGAAGATATCAAACTGATTTCCGTTCCGATGAGCATCTTGTTCATCGTCGGCGGAGCAGCCGCAATCGCAATTGGCGGAGATGTAACCGTCGATGCCGCAGCAAGAATCGCAAGTGATCTTGGAATGAGCCAGACCCTGATCGGACTTACCATCGTTTCCATCGGAACATCCCTTCCGGAGCTGGTAACTTCCATCGTTGCAGCCAAAAAGAACGAAGTCGACATGGCACTCGGCAATGCGATTGGTTCCAATGTATTCAACATTTTAATGGTTCTCGGCATCGCATCCGCAATCAGCCCGATCACCATCATTACGGAGAATATCATTGATCTCTGTGTCCTGATTGTATTCACCGTATGTGTATGGATTTTTGCAGGAACCAAAAAGAAAATCGGAAAAATCGAAGGATTCTGTATGATTGCACTTTATGCAGCGTATGCGGTTTACATCATCATGAGATAGGGGAGGATTCGAAACATGTTGTTATTTTTAAAGGTATTCTTTACCGAATTCATCGCAGAGATGGGCGACAAAACGCAGCTCATGCTGATCGCGCTGACTTCGAAATACAAACTGAAAGATATTATCCTGGGAACAGCAGCGGCCATTCTTGTACTGAATGGAATGGCCGTTCTTGCAGGCGGACTCGTCAGCGAATTCATTCCGGACTGGCTGATTAAAACGATTGCAGCACTTGCCTTTCTTTACTTTGCAGCATCCACCATTTCCGGTGATGATGACGAGGAAGAGGAAGAAGGCGGAAAATCCAAAATTCAGTTCGCACCGCTCGCTGTTTTCTGCACCTTCTTCGTAGCAGAGCTCGGTGACAAAACGCAGCTTACTGCCATCACCTTCGGTGCAAATGAAGGTATGGGAGCCGCATTTGTGGTATGGATCGGATGTTCCCTCGGACTGTTCGCAGCAGACATTCTCGGAATGCTGGTCGGATATCTCTTAAAGAGCAAGACACCGGACGGACTGCTGAATACACTGGCATTTGTGATCTTCTCGATCTTCGGTGTATACACCCTCTACCAGGGACTGCAGCTGATCAGCGCAAGCGTCTGTTCCATCCCGGTACTGCCGGTACTGATTCTTGCAACGGTTGTTTTTGTTGTTGTGTGTGTCTGTCTTTTTATGAAAAGAGAAAAGAAAAAAGCGAAATAAAAACTGCGCGCCGCATACTCATAGTTCTTATGAGAAATGCGACGCGTATTTTTTATGCGGTAAAATGAAAGTTTACCATCGAAGCATTTATAGGGTATAATATTTTCAAATCATGATTTACAAGTATGGAGGAGAACGACATGTCTGATTTCAGTATGAACGAGATGCAGGAAATGCAGAAAGCACTGCAGGAAAAATACAAACAAAAATGGGAACCGATTTGTCCGGCAGCAGGACAGAACAAGCTGCTTTGGATGATTGGGGAAGTCGGCGAAGTGATCGATATCGTGAAAAAGAACGGGGCGGCAGAGGCCGTTGGGAAAGAAGAACTGAGAAAGCATCTGGTAGAGGAAATGGCGGATGTGCTGATGTATTACAACGATGTCATGCTCTGCTATGGAATTACGGCGGAGGAATTGAAGACGGCGTATATGGAGAAATTTGAGAAGAATATGAAGCGGTGGTAGAGGGATGAATGCCGTGGAACATAAAATTATGTTATGAATGACATAAATTAAGAAAAATACGTTATACGTGACATAAATGGAGGATTATGTATGAAATTGAAAATAGCATTTTTACAGTTACCGCCCAATGGAAGTATCGAGGAGAATATGAAAAAAGGAGTAAATGCGTGCCGGAAAGCGAAAGAGAAGGGTGCGGATCTTGCGTTGTTTCCAGAGATGTGGAGCACAGGATATGTTTTTCCGCATGATAATGAATGGCTGGAACAGAACTCTGTTTCTTTGGACAGTGAATATGTAAAGCGATTTTCTGCACTTGCCGCAGAACTGAATATGGCGATCGCGGTAACGCTGCTGGAAAAGCATGAGCCGAAACCGAGAAATACCGTCTGCCTGTTCGACCGCCATGGAGAGTTGGTATATCGCTATTCGAAAGTACATATCTGCGACTTCGGCGAGGACGACGATGAGGGTGTTTTGGATGCCGGAGATGATTTTTACGCTGCAGAACTGGATACCGCAAAAGGCAGAATAAAAGTCGGCTCCATGATATGCTATGACAGAGAATTTCCAGAATCCGCCCGAGTGTTGATGATGAAAGGCGCCGAACTACTTCTCGTCCCCAATGCCTGTCCGATGGAAATTAACCGATTATCTCAGCTCCGCGGCCGGGCATACGAGAATCAGATCGCGATTGCAACCTGCAACTATCCAGCACCGCACCGCGGCTGCAATGGCCATTCCACACTGTTTGACGGCGTAATCTATCACACAGAAACAGGCACACCCCGTGATATGCTCGTGTGTGAAACCGGAGAAAAAGAGGGCATATTTCTGACCGAACTGGATGTGGATCTGCTGCGGGAGTACAGAAGCAGGGAAAGAGATGGATTGAAAAACAGAAGACCGGAATTGTATGGGATTCTTACAGGAGGACGAAAGTGAAAAAATATTAGTTGTACTGGGCGGTGGCCGCCCAAGAGGAAATACAAGACAATTGGCAGAAGCCTTTGCCAGAGGAGCAGAAGACGCCGGGCATCAGGTGGAACTGATTTCCCTCAACAAAATGGACATCAAAGGCTGCATGGGCTGCAATGCCTGTCGATACGGAAAACCATGCGTACAGAAAGATGGCTTCAATGAACTCGTACCGAAAATAAAAGAAGCAGATCTGATTGTATTTGCATCCCCGCTGCTGTTCTGGACGATCTCTTCCCGGCTGAAAGCGTTCATAGAAAGATTTTACTGCATCGCCGAAGAAGATCCCAACCCGCCGCTCGGCCGTTACGAAAAGTATCCCGTGAAAGATGCAGCACTGCTTATGACATCAGCAGATGATTTCTTCTGGACCTATGAGCAGGCGGTATCCTACTACAAATTTACAATCATCAACTACATCGGCTTTCACGACAGAGGAATGCTTCTGGCCGGCGGCTGCGGCGACACAAACGGCAGACCGCAGATCGACAAAACAAATCATTTAAAAGAAGCATATGAGTTTGGAAAAATGATTTATGAGAAAGAGTGAAAAATTGTCAAAGAATACGGCAGAGCATGAAATGAAAGAAGAATACTACCAAATCGGTGAAGTCAGTAAAATTACAGGAATCTCGAAGGATACGCTGCATTTTTACACCAAAATCGGCCTTGTGACACCGGACTATATCAACCCGGAAAATCGCTATCATTATTATTCCAGGTGGAATATGTATCAGCTGGATATTATTACGACATGCCGGAATCTGAAAATACCGCTGGAAAAGGTGAAGGAGATTTTATCTTCGAGAGATAATGAGAAAGTAGTGCGGCTTCTGATGGAATACCAGAATGAAGCACTGCGTCTCAGCCAGTATTACAAACAGGTGGCGGAGGATATTGCATGGTATTACGAAGAAAATGAACATATCAAATCGCAGATGCCTGACGGGGAAGTGCGGATCGTAACATTGAATCCGGAAACCGTCATTGTGGGGAATCAGAAGCGAAAAGATTCATCTTATCATGCAAATCTCCAGGATGTCTTACATCAGGAATTTCAGACAGCCAATTTTGTACGCAGAAAATATGGATATTTTCTGGATACGGACCGCTTTTGTGCCAATGAGCTCAGAAAATACAGAGAATATGTAAAACTGCCCGATGGCGATTACAGTTCGGTAAATCCGAAACACCTGTATACACTCCCTGGCGGAACGTATGCCGTATGTACGCTGCCGATCAAAAACGAAACGGCCGATTTTTCTCCTCTGCTTATTTGGCTGAAGGAAAATCATTATCAGACAGATGCCGTTTTTGCAGAAGAAGCAGGCTTCCAGCTATTCAAATATATTTATCATTATTACTGTGAAATCAAAGTCCATCTGATTCCTGAGTAAAGCGTATTGATAGTGGAGTTACTACACGGTTTAAAATACCTTCTGAAGAAAATTCAGGAGTTTTTTTATTATGAATATGGAAAATACACCGATTCCGAAGCTGCTGTTCAAAATGTCGCCGCCCGTGATGCTGGCACTTTTGATTCAGTCCATCTATAATATTGCGGACAGCTTTTTTGTCGCAAGATATTCCGCAGAAGGTCTTACGGCGCTGTCAATCATCTATCCGATCCAGCTTCTCATCACAGCGCTTGCAACCGGAACGGGCGCAGGAGTCAACATTCTGATTTCAAGGCTGGACGGAAAGGGAGAGCAGGAGACACAGCACCATGTGATCAAAAATGGACTGCTGTTAAATTTCTTCCATTTCCTGCTTTTTGCGCTGGTTGGAAATATGCTGGCCGATCGTTACTTTGCGCTCTCAACGGCAAATGCGCTGGTAAAATCGCAGGGAGTTGTGTACAGCAGAATTATTTTTGCCGGTTCTCTGGGACTCTTTACAGAATCAATCTGCACCAAAATTCTGCAGGCAAGAGGAAACATGATAGTTCCCATGATTGCGCAAATTACAGGGTCCGTTGTGAATATCGTGCTGGATATCGTTCTGATTTTTGGAGCAGGAAGCATTCCGGCGCTTGGAATTACGGGAGCCGCCATTGCCACCGTGATTGGACAGTGGGCAGCCATGGCAATCACTTTGACTGTTGTTGTGCGTAAATATTCTTTAAGAGGCCAGTTTAAACTGAAAATCTGCAGAGAGATTTACGCAAACGGAGTTGGTTCCATCGTTACGCAGTCGTTATATACGCTTTACATCGTAGGCTTGAATATGATCTTGAAAACATTTACAGAAGACGCCGTGACGGTATTAGGAATCTACTATAAAATACAGTCCTTTTTCTTCATCCCGCTGCTCGGATTCCAGCAGGTGCTGCTGCCGCTGTTCAGCTATCATTATGGAGCAGGCAACGATCGAAGAAACAGGGGAATTTTAAAATGTGCGATGATATTTTCCGTGTGCATTATGGCAGTGGCGACAGGGATCTTTTTCCTTTTCCCGAAAACCCTCATCCAGATCTTTTCAGCCGAGCGTGCCATCGTAACGATTGGAACGTATGCATTCCCAGTCATTTCGATCAGCTTTATTTTTGCAGGCCTTACGATTGTGATCACATCCTATTTGCAGGGAATTGCGCATATGAAAGCCAGCCTTTTTATTATCGTACTGCGTCAGATCGTTCTTCTCGTTCCGCTGGCGTGGGTGTTCCATTTTATTGGTTTAAAAGCTGTGTGGTGGACCTTTCCGGTCACGGAAATCATCGCGAGCCTGACGGGAATCGTATTTTTAAGAAAACAGAGTCAAACCAGTTCTTGTGATTAACAGAGGAATCCAGTATAATAAAAGAAGTTACAGAAAACAGAAGTCTCATATCTGCGCTGTAAGGGCGGCGGGTATGGGACTTTTTGGTAAAGATTTATAACGGGAGGAAACATGGCATGAATATTACCGTTTATCTTGGTGCAAGTGAAGGAAATGACCCGCGTCTGCGGGCGGCGGTGGAAGAACTGGGAACATGGATTGGAGAGAGCCAAAATGCATTGGTCTATGGTGGTTCGAAATGCGGCCTGATGGGTGCGCTTGCGGAGAGTGTTTTGAAAGCTGGCGGTGAGGTAACGGGAGTGGAGCCGCAGTTCTTCGTCGAAAGTGTGCTGCAGCATGAGGGCCTGACCAGACTGATTGTGACGAAAGATATGACAGAACGCAAAAATAAAATGATCGAGCTGGGCGATGCTTTTATTGCGTTCCCCGGCGGCACGGGAACGTTAGAGGAAATTGCAGAGGTTATGTCAAAAGTATCTTTAAAACATCTGAGCGCACCGTGCATTCTCTATAACCTGGACGGTTATTACAATGATTTGAAAGCGCTTCTGCATCACATGATAGAAAAAGACCTTTCCTCGAAAGAGCGGCAGGAGGGGATCTATTTTGCGGAAAATCTGGGGGAGATAAAACGGATTTTGAAGTTTTAGAAAAAAAGAGGAAAGAAATGGAGACGATTCAGCTGAAGAAGCATGTTTGTAAAAATTAGAAATTATAAAGAGAAAAGAACAAACAAGAAAGATCCTGTCCTTGTGATAGTCAGGGGAATCAAGTATAATGAATCATAGAAAACTTTGACGGGAGGAATTTGCATGGGTAGTTATCTGAATCCGGGAAATAAGGGATTTCAGGAAAGTCTGAATTCGGAAATTTATGTGGATAAAACAGGTTTAATTGAAAAAACGAATGCGGTTCTTGATACCCGTCAGAAATTCCTGTGTGTCAGCCGTCCGCGGCGTTTTGGAAAATCGATGGCGGCGGATATGCTGGCTGCTTACTATGATCGTGGAGAAGACTCAGCCAAATTGTTTGAATCACTCAAAATCAGCAAAGCAGAATCTTATGAAAAACACCGGAATCAATATGATGTTATCAAAGTAAATATGCAGGAATTCTTAAGCATGACGCACAGTATGGATGAGATGCTGTCCATGCTGCAGAAATATCTGATTTTTGATCTGATGGATCATTTTGAAAATGTTCGCTTTCGTGATGAGAACAATCTGATTCAGGTAATGAAAGACATTTACAGTAAGACAAAACGTTCTTTTGTTATTCTGATTGATGAATGGGATTGCCTGTTTCGGGAGTATCAACAGGATCGGGATGCGCAGAAAAAATATCTTGATTTTCTACGTGCATGGCTGAAGGATAAAGATTACGTTGCACTGGCTTATATGACGGGAATTCTGCCGATCAAGAAATATGGATCACATTCTGCATTAAACATGTTTACCGAGTATTCCATGACAGATCCCGGTGAACTGGCGGAGTATTTTGGCTTTACGGAGCAAGAAGTATCCACTCTTTGTGAGAAATATGGAATGAGTTTCGAAGAGGCAAAAACGTGGTATGATGGTTATCAGTTGATTGCGCATCGACAGACGGGAGACGAAATTTATTCCATGTACAGCCCGAAATCCGTTGTAGAAGCCATGCTGCGCCACAAATTCGGAACCTACTGGAACCAGACAGAAACCTACGAAGCCTTGAAAATTTATATCCAAATGGATATGGATGGCCTGAAAGATTCCGTAGTTCGAATGCTTGCCGGCGAGGCAGTTCCGATTCACATTGGAACATTCAGCAATGATATGACCACATTTGCAACCAAAGACGATGTACTGACCCTGCTGGTGCACCTTGGGTATCTGACGTACAACAGCATCGATGAAACCGTGAGCATTCCCAACAAAGAAGTTTCCCAGGAATATGTCAATGCAATCAGCACAATGAACTGGCATGGCGTAGCGGAGTCTGTGGAATCTTCCCGCAAATTACTGGAATCCTTATGGGCAATGAATGCAGATGCGGTCGCGACGGGAGTGGAAAAAGCACATGATGAAATTTCAATTCTCCAATATAATGATGAAAATTCTCTTAGCTGTACCATTCATCTCGCCTTCTATTTTGCACGTGAATACTACACCATGGTTCGGGAACTGCCGGCAGGAAAAGGGTTTGCCGATGTATGCATGATCCCAAGACCGTGTCATCTGGATAAACCAGCGATCGTAATCGAATTGAAATGGGACAAAAGTGCAGTTGGCGCAATAGAACAGATCAAAGAAAAACAGTATGGAAATGCATTGAAAGATTATCAGGGAAATTTGCTGCTTGTCGGCATTAATTATAATAAGAAAACGAAGAAACACGAATGTGTAATGGAAGCAATACAAAAATAAAAGACGGAAGTCTCATGTCTGCAGCATAAGGGCGGCGGATATGGGACTTTTTGGTAAAGATAATGAGGAGGAATTATTGTGGGCTTATTTGATAAATGGAAAAGGAAAACAATAGACTGGAGCAATGCATACAATGCGGCTCCCCAATTTTATGAAAAATCAGATGGAGCACCGTTCGGTGCGATTGCATTGACAGAAGGAACGGAAACCGTATTGCCTGTGTCACCGCAGAATAACTATAGAATAGACGGTAAAAGGGTATCAGAATGGAAATTAGTGCTTGTCAGTACAACAAAAGATACAATCATCGGAGATACAGATTATTTTTCTGCATTGGAAAAGATCAGAAAATATGCGCTCGATGAAAAACAGAGCAGCATTTTGGTAAAAGGACTTTCCCTGGAAGAATTAGAACATTTAAGGGATCTGGCGTAAATAGAAGAGGTATGTGAAAAGTCAGCGAGGTGAAGAAATGCTTGAATTATATAAGCCAGATGTGAATGACTTGTGGTTCAGGAAAAGAATGATGAGCGATGAACAGACAATGTCTTACAATCATGCCTGCGGAGGAACCATCGCATTTCCTGAAGAATGTTGGAACGATTGGTATGACAGATGGATCACAAACTCCAAGGGTCAACGTTTTTACAGATATATCAAGGAGAATAACTCTTATATTGGAGAAACCGCATATTATTTTGATGCAGAAAGACAGATTTACATCGCGGATGTTGTTATTTATGCTCCGTATCGTGGAAAGGGATATGGTCGTGAGGGACTTCTGCTTTTATGCGAAGCGGCAAAAGGGAATGGTATAAAAGAACTTTATGACGATATCGCTGTTGATAATTCATCCGTTTCGTTATTTCTGAAATGTGGTTTTGTGGAAGTGCTGCGGACCAGCGAGTATATTTTGGTTAAAAAAGAATTATTCTGAGAATAGTATAAAAATATGAGGAGAAAAGGACAGTAAAATGGAATATAAAGAAAACGTAATTTTGAAAAATGGGCAGGATTGCGTAATACGAAATGCTCTGTATGAAGATGGACCCGAGATGGCGGATTTGTATGTAGTAACACACAGTGAGTCCGATTATTTACTTTCCTATCCAGAAGAACATCGTTTTGATACAAAAAGCGAGAGCGAATTTCTTCAAGCAAGAGCCGAAAGCGATCGTGAAGTAATGCTGTTGGCTGTTGTAAATGACAAGATCGTTGCAACAGCGGGGATTTCTGCAGTTGGCAATAAGTATAAAGTCAGACATCGTGCCGAATTTGGCATTGATGTTGTGAAGGAATACTGGGGACTTGGCATTGGAAAAGCGATGATGAAGGCCTGCGTGCAGTGCGCGAAAAATGCGGGATATCAGCAGTTAGAACTGGAGGTTGTCGCAGATAACCAAAGAGCTTTCCATATGTATCAAAGCATTGGATTTGTGGAATTTGGACGTAATCCGTTGGGATTCATTTCAAAATATTCTGGTCCGCAGGAGCTTGTATATATGAGAATGGAATTGTGTGTTCGCATTTTTCTATGACAGATCACAGATCCATATAGGCACGATTCTTTATCAGATTGTATATAGCCTCTGTGTTGATTTATTTGCAAATGCACACGTGTATAGTTCGCATTTGTGGGTGAATGCATGTATCATGTTGTTGGGAGTCATTCTTTTTGCAGTCGGAACAGGATTTTATGCAGCAGCTTCACTGGGGCGTGGTTCTTATGAGGCATTAACCTTTTCCCTGGCGGAAAAGAATGGCTGGCAGGTAAAAGCAGTACGGATGGTACTAGATATTGTGATGGTGCTTGCCGGGGTTTTACTGGGCGGAAAGTTTGGCGTATGTACAATCGTAACAATCATGATCTCCGGACCGGTTATTCAGTTTACAGCGTCAAAGACAAAAAAATTATTTAGGATGTAACGCAAAAGAGATCGTCACGAATACTTGTTCATCAAGTGAAATTATGTTATGCTGGAAAAAATATTGGTAAACTGTCTGGAGATACTGGCGAATGCGGATTTCAAAATGGCAGAAACAATTCTGTAGCTTGCTTATAAAATTGGATTTAGAAACTGGAAGAAGTGGAAAGCGATTGGAGATAAAAATGGAAGTCTCATATCTGCACCGTAAGAGCGGCAGATATGGGACTTTTTGGTAACAGACAAGGAGGAGAGTTATGGGCGAATGGAACGCTGCATTATACGATAAGAAACATGATTTTGTTGCAGAATACGGGAAAGGCCTTTTAGAGTTTGTACTGGAAAAGAAAGAGCAGAGAATTTTGGATTTAGGCTGCGGAACGGGTACGCTTACCGTGCAGTTAAAGAACTTTGCAGAGTCCGTGATCGGTGTTGACAGTTCTGAGAATATGATAAAAAGAGCGCAGGAGCAGTATCCTGATTTGGATTTTGCGGTATGCGATGCGCTTGCCCTGCCGTTTGAAAATCAATTTGATGTTGTTTTTTCCAACGCAGTATTTCACTGGATCGCCGATCACAATGCGCTGCTGAAAAATGTACATAAGGTCTTGAAACCAGGCGGACTATTGGTATGTGAATTTGGGGCAAAAGGAAATATTGCGGCAATTGAAAATGCGTTTGCAGAAACCTGCCGGGAGTTCGGATACGAATATCATCCCAGATTCAATTTCCCGACAAGTGAGCATTTTGCAGAGTTACTGGAAACGAATGGATTTACGATTAAAAAAATCTATGATTACGACAGACCAACACCGCTAAAAGATCACGAGAACGGACTGGCAAACTGGATAAAACAGTTTTTTGCATCTGATTTAACATCAATGTCGGAAAAAATGCAGGGTGAAATCATCCAAAAAGTTGAGGATCTGACACGCAAAACGCTCTGGAATGGAAATGAATGGGTTGCGGATTACCGCAGATTAAGAGCGATCGCGAGTAGATAATGTTCTTATAATTTCAGAAGAATTATGAGGAAGCATGGAAATCCTGTCCTTGTGATAGTCAGTGGAATCAAGTATAATGGATCATATAAAACTTTGACGGGAGGAATTTGCATGGGTAGTTATCTGAATCCGGGAAATTTTTCGTTTCGCGGAAGTCTTCGTTCTAAAATATATGTAGATAAAAGTGAATTGATCGCAAAGACAAATGAAGTCCTTTGTACAGAACAGAAATATATCTGTGTAAGCCGTCCAAGGAGATTTGGTAAATCAATGGCAGCCAATATGCTTGCAGCGTATTATGATCGAAGCGAAAATACAGAAGAACTCTTTCAGAATCTTGCAATCCGTGAAGATAAGTCCTATAAAGAAAACCTGAATCAATATGATGTCATCAAAGTCAATATGCAGGAATTTTTAAGCATGTCGGGAACAATGGAAGAAATGCTGGAAATGTTGAAAAATTATCTTGTCGCAGATTTTGAGGAAACTTATCCGGAAGTGCGTTTTCGGGATGAAAAAAATCTGATTCAGGTAATGAAAGATGTCTTTTCGTATACCAGATGCCCTTTTGTGATTCTGATTGATGAGTGGGACTGCCTGTTTCGGGAATATAAACAGGATAAAGATGCACAGAAAAAATATCTTGATTTTCTCCGTGCATGGCTGAAAGATAAAGATTATATTGCACTGGCTTATATGACGGGAATTCTGCCGATCAAGAAATATGGATCTCATTCGGCATTAAATATGTTTACCGAGTATTCCATGACAGATCCCGGTGAACTGGCGGAATATTTTGGGTTCACGGAACAGGAAGTATCTGCTCTTTGTGAAAAATATGAGATGAGTTTTGAAGAAGCAAAAACATGGTACGATGGTTATCAGTTGATCGCGCATCGACAGACGGGAGACGAAATTTATTCCATGTACAGCCCGAAATCCGTTG
>CAVLAW010000012.1:0-27571 GCA_963661155.1 Tidjanibacter massiliensis
TTTTCAAACTTCATTGCCAGAGTTTCGCTGGCATGATCTATCAGAATTCCGAGAGATCATAAAAATGATTTGATGAAATGGCGGAAACCGTTGATTTTACACAATAGTTTCCTTTAGGTAACTACAGCACAATATTGTGCTTACTTTACGAAAGGTCTCTATGGATTTATTATAAAGCCATCGAAAGAAAAAAACAATCTTTCATCATTCAGAACCATGCGAAATTTTAAAAATAATGGTGAGTCATGCTTGCATGAACGAAGCGTTATTTTTAAAATTTCATATGGCGAGAAGCCATATCGAGATGGAGCGTAAGCGGAATCGAGATTTGGTTCTGAATAGTACAAAAGAATCAAAATGGAGGAAAGTAAAATGAGCAAAGTAGTAGAATTTTTAAATGAGAACCCGGTACAGTATCTGGCAACCGTAGGACGCGACGGAAAGGCAAAATGCCGCCCGTTTATGTTTGCAGGAGAGCTGGACGGAAAAATGTGGTTCTGCACCAACAATACCAAAGACGTTTACAAAGACATGCAGGAAAACCCGGAAATCGAAATCTCCGTTTCCAGCCCGTCTTACGCATGGATCCGCCTGCACGGAACTGCAGTGTTTGAAAACAACATGGCTGCAAAAGAAATGTGCATCCAGAACCCGATCGTAAAAGGCCAGTACCAGACCGCTGACAACCCGATTTTCGAGGTATTCTATCTGGACAACGCACACGGCGTCATCGCAGATTTTTCCGGAAACCCGCCGTACGAGTTTTAATTTGAGATAAGAAGAGAAAGGAAGCTGCCGCAATGGAGAGAAATGATTATCTGAAAATGTTAGTGGAGGAGATGCACTCAACCACCATGGCCACGATCGGCGCAGACGGTCATCCACAGACCCGCGTGATCGACATGATGCTGTGGGACGAGCAGGGGGTGTATTTTCTGACAGCAAAAGGAAAAGCCTTTTATGCCCAGCTTATGGAGCAGGGATATGTGGCGATTTCCGCAACGAAAGATAAAAAGGCGGTCTCTCTGCGCGGCAGAATCCAGAACATTCATAGTGAAAAGCTGGATGAAATTTTCGAAAAGAATCCATACATGCAGAAAATTTATCCCGGCGATACGCGCTCGGCACTTGAGGTGTTCCGATTGTACGAGGCGGAAGGAGAATATTTCGACATCAGCGATCCGTCGCATATCGTGCGGGACACCATCCTGATCGGCGGCGCAGAGCAGTCGATGGCCGGGTACGAGGTGGGGAACGAATGCATTGGCTGCAAGCTCTGTTTTGTAGTCTGTCCGCAGAAATGTATCGACATCACCCGCATCCCGGTTGCGATCGACCAGCACCAGTGCCTGCACTGCGGCCGGTGCGCGGAGACATGTCCGAAAGGGGCGATTCGAAAAAGAGGTCAGTAAAGGCCTCTTTTGTCTATAGATTTTACTTGAGAAGTGATAAAATAACATCTATAGAAACAATGGAATTGGGGGAATATCATGAACCAGAGTGAACGAAGAAATTTTCTGATCCAGTCGTTGCTGGAGGAGAGCCGGGAGTACCGTGGGATGCAGATTCCGTCCGACAGCACCGGACAGAGGCAGCTTCTGCGGGGGCTGATGAATGTGCGCATGGCGAAGAGGAGCAGCGCGGAGTTTTTAAAAATTCAGGACGAATATCTGCAGGAAGAGACGGCGAAAAAGGGTGTGACGGATGTCGAAGATCTTACGCCGGTGCAGCCGGGGATCTATCTCTGGCAGGGCGACATCACCGCGCTTCGGTGTGATGCGATTGTGAATGCGGCGAACAGCGGAATGACGGGCTGCTATGTGCCGAATCACCGGTGCATTGACAACTGTATTCACACGTTTGCGGGCGTGCAGCTTCGGATGTACTGCGAGGAGATGATGGAAGCGCAGGGGCATGCGGAGCCGACAGGAAAGGCGAAAATCACGCCTGCGTACAATCTGCCGTGCCGCTATGTACTCCACACGGTCGGCCCGATTGTGGGCGGACATCTGACAGAAACACATTGCCGGCAGCTGGCAGACTGCTATCGGTCGTGCCTGGAACTGGCAGCGGAGAACGGGCTGAAAAGCGTGGCGTTCTGCTGCATTTCCACCGGCGAATTCCATTTCCTGAATGAGCGGGCGGCGGAGATTGCAGTCGCGACGGTGAAGGAGTTTCTGGCGCGGGGAGAGACGAGTGTGGAGAAGGTGATTTTCAACGTGTTCAAAGACCGTGACAGGGAGATTTATGAGCGGCTGCTGGGCGAAAAATAGTTGTCGAAAAATTTTGATAGTGGCAGCCGTTTTCTCTGTTGTGAGAAGCGGCTGTTTTGGGCTGGCTGGTTACAAAAAAGTGCTTACTTGTGAAACGATTGGTTTTCCTTTAAAATAAAGACAGAAAGTAAAAAAGAGGTGAATTTGCGATGTTTGAAAGTTTCAGAGAGAGAGAATTTGAAAAGAAGATGGAGCGTTTTCGTACCGCACTGCAGGAAAAAAACACCGTTTTAATAGGGGCCGGAGCCGGACTTTCCACATCGGCCGGATTTACCTACAGCGGCGAGCGGTTCCGGAAATATTTTGCGGATTTCGAAAAGAAGTATGGTTTCCACGATATGTATTCCGGCGGCTTCTATCCCTACGATACATTGGAAGAACACTGGGCGTACTGGAGCAGATATATTTACATCAACCGCTATCAGGATGCACCGAAGCCGGTTTACCAGAAATTGCTGAGTCTGGTAAAAAATAAGAGCTATTTTGTCATTACTACCAATGTGGACCACTGTTTCCAGAAAGCCGGATTTGATAAGAATCGCCTGTTTTACACGCAGGGAGATTACGGTCTGTTCCAATGCTCCGAGCCGTGCTGCAAGGAAACGTATGACAATGAAGAAATCATTCGAAAGATGCTTCTTGCACAGGGATACCAGATCCGGGAAGATGGAAGTCTTGCTGCGCCGGAGAATGGAAACTTAAGCATGCGGATTCCGTCCGAACTGGTGCCGTACTGCCCGCACTGCGGAAAACCGATGACCATGAACCTGCGCGCGGACGATACCTTCGTAGAAGACAAAGGCTGGCACGAAGCTTCCGGCCGGCGCATCGATTTCCTGCTGCGCCACAACAGGGGCCATATCCTGTATCTGGAACTCGGCGTCGGCTACAACACGCCGGCCATCATCAAATATCCTTTCTTCAGCATGACCGCAGAAGATCCGCATAATCTCTACGTCAGCATTAACGCCGCCGACATGCGTGTCCCAGATCTGATTCGAGACAGGGCAGTCTGCATCAAAGGCGACATCGGAGAGGTACTGGACCGGATCTGATGGAAAAGGAGAAGCCATATGATTCTGAACACCGGCTGCCGGACTGATATTCCGGCGTTTTTCAGTGAATGGTTTTACAATCGAATCCGGGAGGAATACGTCCTTGTGCGAAACCCCTACTGGCCGGAGCAGGTGACGCGGTACCGGATTTCGCCGGATGTCGTGGATGTGATCTGCTTCTGCACAAAAAATCCGAAGCCCATGATGGCGCGTCTGGCGGAGCTTTCTGCGTTTCAGCAGTTCTGGTTTGTGACAGTGACGCCCTACGGCCCGAAAATCGAACCCGGAGTGCCGAATAAATGGAAGGTTCTCGAATCTGTGAGAGAACTGTCACATCAGATCGGTGCCAAAAGAGTCGCATGGCGGTATGATCCGATCTTTCTGACGGATACGTATTCGATCGAATATCATCTGAAAAGCTTTGAAAAAATTGCGCGGGAATTAAGCGGGCACGTAAGCTTCTGTGTGATCAGCTTTCTGGATTTATATGAAAAAACAAAACGCAATTTTCCTGCGGCAAAAGAAGTCGGAAAAGAAAAGCAGGAGTTTCTGACACGCGAATTTGTCAGAATCGGCGAGCAGTATCACATCCCAATCCGCACCTGCTGCGAAAATCCTGATCTGGCAGAATGCGGCGCAGATGTCACAGGATGCATGACAAAAGAAGTCCTTGAACAGGCGACGGGCTGTCTGCTGCAGATTCCGCAGAAGAAAGCAATCCGTGACGGCTGTAATTGTCTCCTTGGCAGCGATATCGGCATGTACAATACATGCCCGCACGGCTGTGTCTATTGTTACGCCAATTATGATAAGAAGACAGTGACAGAAAATGTGCGTCTCCACGATCCGGCATCGCCATTCCTGATCGGAGGATTCCGGGAAGGAGATGTAATCAAAGAGGCGAAACAGGAATCGTATCGGGATGAGCAGATGCGGCTGTTTTGAAAAAGATTCAAATCTGTACGGGTAAGGAAATGACAGTTTTTACAGCATCAATAAATTTCTGCGCCGCCGCCGTCGGCTCGTTGGCATACATCAGCCCGTAGGGCAGTGTGCTTTTCGGCTTCAGCGGAATGGTCACCAGATTGGTATGAATGTCCTGATAAACCGGCTGCGTGATCAAAACGTAGGAATTTACCTCGCAGAGCGTGAACGTATCGATATCATACCGTCTGGAATCGACAATCTGGATTGTCGGGTATTTCTGACGGATGTGGTTTCGGAACGCATCGAGCTCTTTGGCAACACCTTCAATCGGCATCACAAGATACTCACCATCCAGATCCTGCATGGTGAGTTTTTTGATGTGTGCGAGCCGGTGATTTTTCGAGACGGCACAGCAGATCGGCGTGCGGTCGAGTTCGAGAAACTGACAAAGTCCCGTCCATCCGGCGGAACCATAAATGCCCTCAAAGAGATCGAACCGATTCCCAAGTTCCTCAAAGGTAGTGCCGCGCTGTTGGTATTCCGTCATCGGAACGATTTCGATTTTCAGCTCCGGGTGCTGTTCGCTGACCTTTACCCAGAGATCCGGCAAAAGCCTGCACTTATATAAGAGCGAAGTTCCGATGCGTACGGTGGTCTCCGAGGCTTCCGCCAGGGAACGCGCTTTCCGCAGAGATTCCTCCGAAAAATGAATCAGTGTTCTGGCATCTTCACTGAGTGATTTTCCGGCCGGAGTCAGACTGACGCCGTGGTTGGTGCGGGTAAACAGTTTAAAGCCGCAGCTTTCTTCCAGAAGATTGATCTGCTGAATAATGGCAGGGGCCGAGATAAACATTGCCTCTGCTGCCTTGTTGAAACTGCCGAGTTCTGCGACCTTAAGAAATGTATCAAGCTGGTGATTGTACATACGCGCCTCCTTTGCAATAAGTCAAAACTTAAAACTATGATAACATATCCGAACTTCCGAAACAAGAAGGTGCCTGCTAAAATAATGGTATCAAATGAGAACGAAAGGACGGATAAAAATGAAAAAATTTGGTTTTGGACTGATGCGGCTGCCTCTGCTGGACAA
The DNA here is from genome assembly GCA_963661155.1 of Tidjanibacter massiliensis. Classification (GTDB taxonomy): domain Bacteria; phylum Bacillota; class Clostridia; order Lachnospirales; family Lachnospiraceae; genus Fusicatenibacter; species Fusicatenibacter massiliensis_A. The sequence goes on from CAVLAW010000012.1 coordinate 5,346, forward strand.
GGATGATTACACCAGTGTGAATATTGAAAAAGTAAAAAAGATGGCAGACATGTTTCTGGAAAATGGTTTTACGTATTTTGATACGGCGTATCCATATCACCGCGGACACAGTGAAATTGCATTCCGAGAGGCGGTTGCCAAACGATATCCGCATTCTGCCTACACGATTACGGACAAGCTGTCTATGTTTATGATCCGAAAAGAGGAAGAAATTCCGGCATTTTTTGAGGGACAGTTGGAGCGCCTTGGCGTGGACTATGTGGATTATTACTGGCTTCATGGTCTGAATAAACAGACGTACCTTCAGGCGGAACAGATGCACGCCTTTGAATTTATTCAGCAGAAAAAAGCAGAAGGAAAAATTCGGCATATTGGATTATCGTTCCATGATCGGGCAGAGGTTTTAGAGGAAATTTTAAGCGCACATCCGGAGATGGAATATGTACAGATCCAGTTGAATTATCTCGACTGGGAAGACCCGGCGATCGAAGCGCGGCTCTGCTATGAGATTGCAACGAAACATGGAAAACCAGTCATTGTCATGGAGCCGATCAAAGGCGGAAGCCTGATTCAGGTACCGGAACAGGCAAAGGAGATTTTCCAGAAGGCACGGCCGGACCTTTCCATCGCATCCTGGGCCATTCGTTTTGCGGCATCCCCGGCCAATGTCATGATGGTGCTGTCCGGCATGAGTGATGAGGAGCAGATGGAGGATAACATCAGCTATATGAAAGATTTTCAGCCGCTGAACGAAGCAGAACAGAAGGCGCTGGACGAAGCGGTAGAAAGTATTCGGGCATTATCCATCATTCCATGTACAGCCTGTCGCTACTGCGTGGATACGTGTCCGAAAAAGATTGCCATTCCGGATTATTTTGCCATCTACAATAACTTGAAACGCGGCGGACAGCTTGCAGGTCTTACATCTGGAATGTATTATGGAAATCTTACGGAGACACACGGCAAGGCATCCGAATGCCTCAAATGCGGCAAATGCGAAAAACTCTGCCCGCAGCATCTGACGATCCGGAAGTATCTGGAAGATGTGGCGGCGGAACTGGAAAAATAAGGAGGAGTTAAAGCATGAGATATCAGAAGCTTGGAAAAAGCGGAATTGAAATTTCGGTTATGGGACTTGGCTGCATGGGACTGACCCACGCGGAAGGTCCGGCGATTGACAAAGCGGAATCGATTCGGCTGATCCGCGAAGCAGTCGATATGGGATATACGCTGATCGACACGGCGCAGTGCTACAACGGCGTCTACCCGGACGGATCGCTTGCCTGCAATGAGATCGTGGTCGGCGAGGCGCTGAAAGGAATCCGCGACAAGGTTGTGCTGGCGACGAAATTCGGCGTGGAGTTTACGACATCAGGCCTTGGAAGAGATTCGAATCCGGCGACAATCCGCGAATCGGTGGAGAGCAGCCTGCGGAAGCTTCAGACCGACTACATTGACCTGTATTACCAGCACCGCGTGGATCCGTCTGTTCCGATCGAGGAAGTAGCGGGTGTGATGTCCGAACTGATTCGGGAAGGAAAAATCCGCACCTGGGGCATGTCGATGGTCGGGGAAGAAGAGATCCGAAAAGCACATACTGTCTGCCCGTTAAGCGCCGTGCAGAACATGTACAACATGACCGTAACCGATGACGAAAAACTGTTCCCGGTACTGCAGGAACTCGGCATCACCTATGTATCCGCCTGCCCGCTGTCCAAGGGTCTGCTGTCCGGCGCATACAGCAAAGATTCGACGTATGACAAAGATGATTTCCGCAGCCGGATGAAACAGTTCACCGGGGAAGGCCTGGAAAGCTTCCAGCCGCTGCTGGATGTGATCGCAGAGATGGCGGCAGAAAAACATGCCACAAACGCACAGATCGCCCTCGCATGGATGATGTGCAATAAAATGCACGTCGTACCAATCCCGGGTTCCAGAAAACTGGAACGAATCCGCGAAAACGGAGCTGCCGGAGATCTGGTGCTGAACGCAGAAGAGATGAAGCGCCTGGATGAAAAAATTGCAGCGCTGAAAATTCACTGGTAAAGAAAAACGCAGCCAGCAGGAAAGAAAATCCTGCTGGCTGTTATGTTAGTTACTTTACTGTGCCTTCTTCGCAATCTCCTAATCCGAAATCAGATTGCTGTGGTATTCGATTTTTCCGGACTGAACGTCATCATAGAAGTTCTGTTTCCAGTCGATATAATCGATGGCTTTCTGCAGTTCCTCCATAGATGCAAGCAGCGCCTCTTTCTTCAAGGCGAGAATTTCCTTCCGTGCTGGAATCGAGGAGGGGCCTTCGAGGCAGTACGCCAGATATTCTTTCATCTCTGCCAGTGTCATGCCGCACCGTTTCAGGCAGCCGAGGCTCTGGATCCATTTGATGTCGCGGTCGTCGAAAACGCGGTAGTTGTGGCTGTCACGTTTCACATTTGGGACGAGGCCCTCTTTGCAGTAAAATTTCAGGGTTTCATAGGACATGCCTGTCTGAACGCAGGCTTCTTTCATCGAATACATGATGCAGCACCTCCCAGATAAATGCATAGACAGAATCGTATCGGTAGTAGCTACCGGCTGATTTAACGATAGAATAGAATCCAGATTTTGTCAAGAAAGTTCAGAACGAAAAGACGAAAAAAACGCCTGAATCAGACGGAAAATTTTTCCCGGGTTCAGGCGTTTCGTGTCAGCTTCATCCAATCAGTTCTTCAAATTTTTTCTGTTCCATCGGTTTATAATAATAGAATCCCTGCAGCTCGTCGCATCCTTCCGCGACAAGGAAATCCACCATCTCTTTTGTCTCCACGCCCTCACAGACAATCCATTTGTCGGTGCGTTTCAGCAGATGGAACATCTCTTCCAGTACAATTTTTCCTTTTTCCGAAAGACCGTCTGAGAGGAACCGCTTGTCGATTTTTACCTCGTCGAAGAGAATATCCTTCAGCGCATTTAAAGAAGAATAACCCGAGCCAAAATCATCCATGGAAATGCGGATATTCCGGTCGTGGAAGAAACGGATCATCTGGTTGACGGCATCGATATTGTGAATGTATGTCGTCTCCGTGATTTCAAAAATCAGGTACTCCGACGGAATCTGATACCGATCCAGAAGCTGTGTGATCTTCCGCGTGAACGTATCCATTTTCCGGAAATGCACCGGCGATACATTCAAAGAAAGCGGAAGCAGCGAAAGCCCCCGTTCCCTGCGGTCGGCAAGCCACTGGAAAGCGGCCTCATACACATAATAATCAAGCGACTCAATCTCCCCGGTCTCCTCGAGGATCGGCAGAAAGCTGTCCGGGAACCAGAGTGTGCCGTCCTCGCGCAGCCAGCGGACGAGAATCTCAGCGCTAGAAATTTCCTGCGTTTTACCGCTGATTTTCGGCTGGAAGTAAATTTGAAATTCCTTCTTTGCAAGTGCATTCTGGAACGAGTGAATCGTCTCGGCACGCTTCTGTTCTGCGCGGGCGAGTTCCGCATTATACTCAAAGACACAGCAGGAGGTTTCCTTTGCCATCCGCCGTGCGATATTGGCGTGCGAGATGACTTCCTCCGACGGTGTGTCTGTGTCCTCCAGATAATAAATGCCGGTGTTCAGCGACATATAATTCAGAGGGTAAGAATCGAGCACTTCGCGGATCGTCTGATTCTGATAGCTGGAAATTTTTTCCCGCACCGCAGCCGGCTCCTGTCCGGTGATGTCAAGAATGCCGACGAAAATATCGGAGTGATACCGGTTCACGAAGAGTGTCTGCGGAAAAAGTTCCAGCCGTTTCAAAATGAAATTCAGGATATTCGTTCCCGTCTCGTATCCCCAGTAATCGTTGATCAGATGAAAATTGTCCACATCCGTCATCACAAAGGCATACTGCTTTTCCTCACTCCGGTTATTGAGGATCGTAAAGATTTTTTCTTTTAACGAATCCGTGGAAATGCTCTCGGCCAGCACATTGCGGCGGCCAGCCAACGGTCCGTTTTTCTGAAGCTGTTTCTTGTACCGCTTATCCTGATACATTTTCTCATCCGCCATCTGGAGCAGATCCATAATCAGATAATAATGATTTTTGCAGCTCAGCTCATAGCCGACGGCATAGCTCAGCGGATGCTCCGCCGTCTGATTGTAGGTGTCGATCATGGACTGGAGCTGAATGTTCATCTGTTCGAGCTGATTCCACGTTGCATGATTCTGCACGATAACAAATTCATCACCGCCGAACCGCGCAAGGAAACTGTCTTCCGTCAGAATCCGGGTCAGATAGGAAGCGAAGGTCTGGATAAAGACATCGCCCTCCTCGTGACCGTACGTGTCGTTGATCGTTTTTAAATTGTTCATATCAAACATCATCACGCCGACATCGAGTGTATCGTCTGCGTTCTGAAGCTGGAGCAGCTTTTCTTCCAGCGACTTTTTGTCATGAACGCCGGCAACATCAAAGCCGGAACGGCGGATCATGCTTTTCAGATAATCGGTGAGCGTCAGTGCAGAAGCGCAGCCGAGCAGCGTAAGGATAATCAGAAGCGCAAAGGCGCGATGATCGAGTCCGCGCTTGTAATGCAGAAGCAGTGACGTCAGAAAGACGACATAGAATGCAATCTGCAGATAGCACAGTTTCATAATTCTTTTGTTCTTTTCCATAATACTCCATACTTTCGAAAAATATATGCCAGAGAAGACCCTCCCATTGGTCAGGCGGCATATACAATAATTTTTTTGGCCAGACTCTTGTCCAGCCCGATTTTACTTCCCTTTACCATCACAAGGAAATATCCGTGAAGCTCAGACAGAATGGAAACGCGGGTACCAGGGACAAAGCCAAGGGACTCAAGATAATGCCGCTGCTTTTCCTGACCGCAGATTTTATTGATGACATAAAATTTGTTGAAATCGGTTAAATTCAAAGGCATGAGAAATCTCCTTTCCTGTGAGTTAGAATAGCCTAACGGATAGTATAGCATAACATATGCAAACAGAAAGTGAAATCTTTTTTGTTGAGAAATTTTATAAATAAGATTTTTCGAGATGTAATGGATCTTGTTATTTCTTATTTTTGAGGAATCATGTATAATGAGGAAGAAACTTCAGGAGAAACGAAAAACTAAGAAAGAAGAGAAAACAGTGAAGCCTAGAGTAAAAATTTTTCTGATTGCTGTTCTGATCGCGGCGCTTTGTAACTGTATGCTGCTGATCGGGATGACGAAAACAAAAGAGAAAACGACAATTCCCAAAGACGCCAGCCTGATCCACGAGGAAAACGTATCGCCAAACAAGGACTATATCACAGATGAAAAAGACCTGGTGAATTACACGATACGGATCTATCAGGAAAAAAACAACGACATCATCGTCTACGCCGAATCCAACTCGCCGCTGTTCGATGAAGCACAGTACATCGTAACCTGCGACCACACGATCACCGCCGCCGACATCCAGATCAAATGGACCACCCTCATGGGCAGCACCGAAGCAAGCGAGGACGATGAGATCGGACTTGCGGAGGTCTCGATTTCAAAAGATGGGGAAGTGTTCAGTGAGAAGACGATCAGCTTCGTGGCGAAAGCAGTACATGCGGTTACGGATGTGATTGGATAATAACAGAATAGAGAAAGAAAAAAGAAACGAGCAGGCCATAACAAGATGTATGGTGAAAACCCGTTTCTTTTTTATATACTAAAATGACTTTTCCACTTTGTCAAGAACCGCTCAGCATTTTACATCGCCAAAATCGTAGCCACCAGCTTCTTGCACTGTGTCAGCAGTGACGACGGTATCGCATACTCATCGAGCGAATGTGCACCTGCGCCCTGGATGCCGAGGCTGCAGAGGGCGGGGATTCCGATGCGGGTGACGAAGGAGGTGTCAGAGCAGCCGCTCTGCTGGATGCCCTGTGGGATCGGTTCGCCGAGCATCTGGCAGCTTTCCTGGTAGAGGGAGAGCAGGCGGTCGGCGCCGTCGACCATTTCCATGGCGGGGTAGTAGCCGTTCTGTTCCATCGTGCAGCTTGTGCCCGGGACGGTGACGTGCTCGCAGAGATTTTTCAGGAACGCGATGGCCTCCTCATACTGTGCGTTGGCGGCGTAGCGGATGCCGATGGAAAATTCGCAGGAATCCGGGATGACATTGGCTCCGGTTCCGCCCGAAATGCGGCCGCAGTTAAAGGAGAGATAGCCGAAAACAGAGCGGCTTTCAATTTCCGTGATCATACGCGCCGCCTGCAGAATCGCGCTCGCACCTTTCTCCGGTTCCTTTCCGGCGTGGGCCGCTTTTCCCTTTACCTTCACGCGGATGATCGCACCGCCGTTTCGTCTCGTAGTTACCTCGCCGTTCGTGTATCCAGACTCCAGATTAAACGCTGCTTCGCACCCGCTGGCATACTGCTCGACAAGCTTTCCGGCCTCGCCGTGGGAAAATGCATGGGCGACTTCTTCATCACCAGTGAGCACCAGCTTGATCTGGCGGTCCTCATACCCAACCGCATTCAGCGCACGGAGTGCAAACAGCGCGATCACATCGCCGCCCTTCATATCATAAATGCCGGGGCCGTACACACGGTCATCTTTCACAAGAAACGGCTCCGGACCAAATTTTCCGACCGCGTGAACCGTATCCATATGACCGAGCAGAAGAATCGGTTTCTTCTCCTGCGGCCGCGTCCACGCAGCAAACGTCGGGCCGGCCTTCTCAAAATGATGAATCTGCCGCTCCATGCCGAGCGCATCGCAGTACGTATCGAGATGCGCCGCAATCCGCTCATTCGCCTCGCGGTCGGCGGAAGGTGTTTCGATGGAGACAAGATTTTTCAACAGCTCCATCATGCTGTGTTCGTTTTTCTCAAGATAAGCAAATGCCTGTTCCGTTCTGGTATCCATAACAATTCTCCATTTCGTATAGTTTATTTAAAGTGTGATTTTCATAATCCGTGCCGGCCGTCCCCTGCCGCCGCTGATCTTTCCGATCGTGGTCACGCAGTTCTCCTGTTCCAGCCGCAGAATCAGCCGGTTCGCGCTTCGCTCCGTAATCCCCATCTCCGCGGCAAGCTGTGCGGACGTGATTTCCTGGTCATGTACTGTCAGAATCTCTTTCAGCTTTTCGTACGTACCGCTGCTGATATGAAGCCGGTGCAGAAGATACGCTGTGTGATCGGTCTGGTCATCAATTTTAATCTCGGTAAACTGATGCTCGTCCTCCGCGATATAGTTCGCGCCGGAGCGATCCGCAATCGAGTGGTTGAGCGCCATCGCCGCACGGGATTTCGCCTCCATAGGAGTATTCCCGTAGCCGATGCCGATCCACAGACGGTTGTGCGGTGTCTGCTGCCCGCGAAACAGAATTTTCTGATATTCCCCGTTCTGAATAAATTCCCGCATCAGAACCGGGCGGGATGACATGATATAAAAAATAGAAGCACCCTCGGAAAATGCGGCGGCCCCCATGCGGTGGGCGGCAGAGTAGATCAGCTCGCGCATCTCATTCTGATAATGAATTTTCTCCCATTCCCGGAGCGAAAGATCCGTCTCCTGATCAAAGGAATAATCAAAATAAATCTGTACGGAAGCGCTCTGTCCGTGGTTCTTCTGCGCCGTGTCTTCCAGAAACTGAAGATGGTAAACCTGTTCGAGAATCACGTCCTCGGACACGGAGATGCGGATGCAGGGAATCCCTTCCGCGGTCAGCAGTTCGTAGGTTTTCTCCATGTTGGTAAAGCAGACCTTCGCCCCGTTGTGATAATAGTTGTAGCGGTGGAAATCCGTAAGGGCATCCTGAAAATTATCCTGCTCCGGGGAGGAGCCGTGCGCCACGAGGACGCGGCCGTCCGAAATTCCGATTTCCTCCAGCGTCTCCTGCACGAGCTGCTCTTCATACATATCAATGCTGATGACATCTGGCACGCAGGAGTAGCGGACTGCAGATTCGGCGAGTGCTTTTAAGATGGAAGCCTGATTGTGCGGAAGAAACGTCCAGGGAACCGTGGGTTCCAGCCGTTTTAAAGCATAGTGATAGTTCGTCGGCCCGGTGAAAATAATGCCGGATACCTTCTCTTTCTGAAACTGGGCAGCTGCCTCCAGACCGTACCGGTAATCGTTGGACCGCCGGTAGAACACTTCGAGATCCGGCATGCGCTTTTCCAGCGTTTTCTGAATCCTGTCGCAGATATGGTCAGAACCTGTTACTCCGATTTTCATAGATAAAGTTCCTTTCCAAGAATTAAAGACATAAAAATGAATTATGGCATAATTTTACACCTATTAAGGACGAAAGGCAAATGGTATGATCTATAAGAATTGTTTTTGAAAATTTTTTTCAAGATGGAGAGAGATTATGAAAAATCAACGTATGTTGGATGAGCTGGTTGAGCTGATGCAGATTGATGTGTCGAGCGGCCAGGAGACGGAAATTGCGGAGCATCTGGTGAAAAAGCTGGAGCAGATGGGATTTTCGATTACGCGGGATGAGGCCGGCGCTACGTTCGGCGGTGTGTGCGGCAATATTCTGGCGGTCCGTGAAGGGGAACGAGACGGAGTGGTCTGTTTCTGTTCCCATATGGACCGTGTGCCGGGCGGCATTGGAATCAGGCCGGTGGAGGACAATGGAATCCTTCACTCTTCCAGTGACACGATTCTGGCAGCGGACGATCTGTCCGGTGTGGCGGCCATTTTAGAGGGTGTGCGCCAGGCGATCGAATCCGGGAAAAAGCTTCCGAAGCTGGAGATCCTCTTTACGGTCGGCGAGGAAGCCGGACTGTACGGTGCGAAGGCATTTGATGTGAGCCTTCTGACCTCAAAAACGATGTATGTGCTCGATTCCCCGGGACGCATCGGACGAATTGTAAACGGGGCGCCGGGCCGTGCCCTTCTGGAAGTACAGGTTTTCGGCAAGGCAGCCCATGCGGGAAATGAGCCGGAAAAAGGCATCGACGCGGCAAAGATTATGGCGGAAATGCTCGCAACGATGGAGACGGGAAGACTCGACGAAAACACAACGTCCAACTTCTCCCACCTCTGGTCGAAAACGTGCGAGGCGATGAACGTTGTCTGCGATCATGCGATTCTGCGCGGAGAAATGCGGAGCAGATCGGGAGAAAAACTCGACCGCTATGAGGCATATTTCCAGTCACACTGCCGTGAGATCGCCGAAAAGCGCGGAGCCCGCGTAGAGTTTGCAAGAGAAAACACCTTCCTGCCGTTCTTCATCCCGGAGGACTCCGAGATGATCCAGATCGTCACCGAATCCCTGAAAGAGATGGGAATCGAACCGCAGATCAACGGCGGAGGCGGCGGTATGGACGGCAATATCTTCAATCAGAAGGGAATTACCTGCGTCGGTATCGCAACGGGATATTTCAAAAATCATTCGACCGAGGAATATCTGCACCTCGATGATTTCTATCAGGCCGGAGAGCTGGTAGCGCGCATCATCGACAAGGTATGAAAAAGACAACAGAGGAGAGAGAAAGAAAATGGCTGATATCTTAACAAACAACGCAATGTTCTCCTGCTTCATGGTCGTTCTGATCGTGTTTGCACTGGGCGACATTGTCGGAAAAATTACAAAAGGAAAGCTGTCCGGAATGATGGTTGTTATGCTTCTGTTCCTGGTAGGCTTTCTGACGAAACTGCTCCCAGCGGACATCATTGACCAGGGAGGCCTCACGGCGTTATCGAAACTGGCAATCGCAATGGTACTGTTCAACATGGGTACGACCCTGAATGTAAAACAGCTGATCGAGGAGTGGAAAACGGTGCTGATGGCAGCGCTCTGTATGCTGGCTTCCTGTATCGTAATGCTGCTGGTATCCCCGATCATCGGATTTGACACCGTGCTGGTCGGCATGCCGGTTATCAACGGTGCGGCCATGGCAACTTCGCTGATGGCAAGCGCCGCAGCAGAAAAAGGACTGGCAACGGCAGCAGCACTCTGTGCGGTGATTTATTCCGTACAGAAATTTGTCGGTGCGCCGATCGCTTCTGCGATGGGTATCCGTTACGGAAAGAAACTGCTGAAAGCATACCGTGAGAATCCGGCGCAGTTCCAGAAACAGGGAAATACAAATGGTGCATCTGCCCGCGTTTCTTTTGCAGACAAACACAAAGAATGGTATTCTGCCAATGTGATGATGGCGATCGTGGCAGCCGGTTCCTGGGTTGCCCATATCCTTGGCGATCTGACTCCGATCAACTACAGTATCTGGGCGTTGCTTCTCGGCGTTGCCTGCGCCGCTTCCGGACTCGTTCCGACGAAACCGCTGCAGAAATCCAATTCCTATGGTCTGATGATGGTTGCCGTCTTCGGTTCGATCATCCCGTCCCTGGCTAAGGTTTCCTTAAGTGATCTTGGCACCATGGCATTCCAGACGATCGTTCTGTTCGTCGCAGCGCTGATCGGTGTTGCACTGGTCGGCTGGGTTCTTCCGACCTGGAAACTCGTCGGCGACAAGGATCTGGCTGTCGGCATCGGTGTCGAGCAGTTCCTCGGATTCCCGAGCAACGTAGTCATCTGCCGCGAGGTCGGCGATGCAGTCGGAGAGACGCCGGAGGAGAAAGCGTTTATCGAAGATACCCTGAATGTGCCGTATGTTGTGGGAGGAATTACGGTTATCACCGTTCTTTCAACACTGCTGGCTGGATTTGTGATCAATGTGCTGTAATAATTGAAAGTTATGCGAAAAGCCCGCTGACCGGAAAAAAATTTACGGTCAGCGGGCTTTTTGCTTGCAATGAAAAAGGCAGATTGCTATAGTTAAAAGCAGGAGAAAAAGAGTCCGTTTTGGGGGATTCAGACTAGTACATCGTTTTCGAAATAACTATACCACTCACTTGTCTGCGAATCCGATTGCACAGATAAAAAAGCCTCAGCGTAGCCCGCTACGCCTGCGTTTTTTTATCTGCACACTCGAATCCGCATCCTGCGCGATTGGTATAGTTATTTACGAAACGATGTACTAGGAAAAATACAGGAGGAGAAGGTCATGTTAAAGAGTCAGGAAATGCGGAAACTTGCGCCGGAGATGGATCCGCTCCGGATTGGAACGGGATGGAAAAAGGAGGATCTGGGAAAGCCGCAGATTATGGTGGAGAGCACATACGGGGACAGCCACCCGGGAAGCGGGCACTTGAATCTGCTGGTCGAGGAAGTGCGGAAAGGTGTTGCGGAGGCTGGGGGCTTCGGCGCGCGGTATTTCTGCACGGATATCTGCGACGGTGAGAGTCAGGGAACCGACGGCATCAACTACAGTCTTGCGAGCCGCGAGATGATCGCCAATATGATTGAGATTCATGCGAATGCAACGCCGTTTGACGGAGGCGTTTACCTGTCGAGCTGCGACAAGGGCATGCCGGGCAATCTGATCGGTCTTGCGCGTGTCGACATTCCGTCGGTCGTTGTGCCGGGCGGAACGATGAACGCGGGACCGGAGATGCTGACGCTGGAGCAGCTCGGCATGTACAGCGCGAAATTTGAGCGCGGCGAAATCGACGAGGCGAAGCTAGAATGGGCAAAATGCAATGCCTGCCCGAGCTGCGGGGCCTGTTCGTTTATCGGAACGGCCTCGACGATGCAGATCATGGCGGAGGCGCTCGGCCTTGCGCTGCCGGGAAGCGCGCTGATGCCGGCGACGAGCCCGGATCTGCTGGCGTATGCAAGAGAGGCAGGCCGCCAGGCGGTGAAACTTGCACAGATGGAGCATATGCGTCCGAGTGATATTGTAACGAAAGAAAGTTTTGAAAATGCGATTCTTGTCCACGCGGCAATTTCGGGAAGCACGAACTGTCTGCTGCATATCCCGGCGATTGCGCATGAATTCGGCATCGAGATCACCGGCGACACCTTCGACCGGCTGCACCGGAATGCGCGGTATTTGCTTGATGTCCGCCCGGCGGGAAGATGGCCGGCAGAGTGCTTCTATTACGCGGGCGGCGTTCCGGCGATTATGGAGGAGATTAAAGACCATCTCCACCTCGATGTGATGACCGTGACCGGAAAGACGCTCGGTGAAAATCTGGCGGAGCTTCGTGAAAATGGATTTTATGAGAAGTGCGGCGGATGGCTTGCAAAATTCAACGAGCGGTATGGAACCTCGATCACAAAAGAAGACATCATCCGCCCGTATGACAAGGCAATCGGAACAGACGGCAGCATCGCCGTTCTGCGCGGAAATCTCGCGCCGGAGGGAGCCGTCATCAAGCACACGGCATGCCCGAAAGAAATGTTCCACGCCGTCCTTCGCGCCCGCCCGTTCGACAGCGAGGAGGAGTGCCTCGACGCTGTGCTGAAACATAAAGTACAGAAAGGCGACGCCGTCTTCATCCGCTACGAGGGCCCGAAGGGCAGCGGCATGCCGGAGATGTTCTACACTTCCGAGGCAATCAGCAGCGATAAAGAACTCGGCAAAAGCATCGCCCTTATCACCGACGGCCGCTTCTCCGGCGCCTCCACCGGCCCGGTCATCGGCCACTGCAGCCCCGAAGCCGTAGACGGCGGCCCGATCGCCCTCGTAGAGGAAGGCGACCTGATCGAGATTGATGTCAAAGAACGGAAACTTGACATCATCGGCATCGCCGGCGAGCGTAAATCCATGGAAGAAATCGACGCAGTCTTAAAAGAACGACGCAAAAACTGGAAACCGTGCGAGCCGAAATACAAAAAAGGCGTACTCCGCCTTTTTGGCCTCCACGCAGCAAGCCCGATGAAAGGGGCGTATCTGGAATATTAATAAAACAAGGAGAATGGGAGCTGAAAAAGGTGGAGAAATGGACGGAGCAGAAGGACGGCGTGTGCCTTTCCGACCATTATCCGATCTGTGCGGAACTTATTTAAAATATAGGAAAAGGGCGGCAGCCGGGAGAAAAAATCTCTCGACTGCCGCTTCTTTTCTGTGAGTGAAACATGTGCTATAGGAAAAACTTATAACAAGTCAAAGAAAAAAGGAAATATACAAATGCCGGATTTTCTGTTATGATAGGTTACGTTACAAAACCTATCAGATTAGTATAGAAAGAAAATAAAGAAATTTACGAATTACAGGAGATTATTCATATGGCAAGAGGAATTGACACAAAATGTATCCATTTAGAAGAGGACGAGGGACAGTGTAGCCATTACGGTGCACTCAGCTACCCGATTTATCAGACCGCAACGTATGCGCATCCGGGCGTAGGACAGAGCACCGGATTTGATTACAGCAGACTGCAGAACCCGACCAGAGAGCATCTGGAAAAGATGGTGGCAGCACTGGAAAACGGAATTGACGCATTCGCGTTAAGCTCCGGCATGGCAGCGATCTCTCTTTTGATGGAACTGTTCCGTCTGGGCGACCACATCATCGCGGACTCCGACCTGTACGGCGGCAGCATTCGTCTGTTTCACAACGTCAACGAGAAAAACGGCGTCGAGTTTTCCAGCATCGACTGCTGCCGTGACGATGTGGAGAGCTATGTGAAAGAAAATACAAAAGCAATTTACATCGAAACCCCGACGAACCCGATGATGAACGTCACCGATATCCGGAAGATGGCCGACATCGCAAAACGCCACGATTTGATTCTGATCGTGGACAACACCTTCATGTCCCCGTATTTCCAGAATCCGCTCGATCTCGGTGCTGACGTTGTCATCCACAGCGGCACGAAATATTTAAGCGGCCACAACGATACGCTGGCAGGCTTTATCGTGACGAACCGCGAGGACATTCAGGAAAAACTGCGTTTCCTGATCAAGACGACAGGCGCAGGTCTGGCTCCGTTTGACTGCTGGCTGGTACTGCGCGGCATGAAGACCCTCGGTATCCGCATGGAGCGTTCCGAGGAGAATGCAAAACAGATCGCCGCATGGCTGAAAAACCAGAAAGCGGTCACCAGAGTGATCTATCCGGGACTGCCGGACCACCCGGGCCATGAAATTATGAAAAAACAGGCGAGAGGCTTCGGTGCGATGCTGACGATCCAGCTTGAGAGCAAAGAGTTTGCCCTTGCCATTCTGGAAAAAGTAAGAATGATCCGTTTTGCGGAGAGCCTTGGCGGTGTGGAGACACTCGTGACTTATCCGACCACACAGACACACGCCGATGTGCCGAAAGAAATCCGCGAGCAGAACGGAATCACGGAGAGCACCCTTCGCTTCTCCGTCGGAATTGAAAATATTGAAGACCTGATCGGTGAACTGGAAAAGGTTTTTGCAGAAATTGAGGAAGAGAAAAATGGCGGAAAAAAATCTTGATTTTGACAGAATCATCAACCGGAGAAATACAGACTGTTTAAAATATGACTTCGCAGTAAAACGCGGAATGCCGGCCGATGTCCTGCCGCTGTGGGTAGCGGATATGGACTTTGAGACATCCTCCTACATCGAGGATGCGCTGGTGGAGCGTGCGAAAATGGGCATTTACGGCTACAGCGATGTGCAGACTCCGTATTTTGAGGCAGTTGCAGGATGGATGAAACGCCATCACAATTGGGAGCCGAAAGAAGAGTGGCTGATCAAAACGCCGGGCGTCGTGTTTGCGCTTGCGATGGCAGTCAAAGCCTACACCGAACCGGGTGACGCGGTGCTGATCCAGTCGCCGGTTTACTATCCATTCTCGGAGGTCATTGCGGACAACGGCAGAAGAGCTGTAAGCAATACATTGGTGCTCGGCGACGATAACCGGTATCACATGGATGTGGCTGATTTTGAGGAAAAATTGAAATCTGAGCAGATCAAGCTCTTTTTCCTCTGCAACCCGCACAACCCGGTCGGAAGAGTCTGGACAAAAGAGGAGCTGACCGCAATCGGCGATCTCTGCGTGAAATACGGCGTGACGGTTGTGAGCGATGAGATCCACGGTGATTTCATTTTCAAGGGCGAGCATCAGGTGTTTGCCGGCATCAAAAAAGAGTATGAGGATATCACAATCACCTGCACCGCACCGAGCAAGACATTCAATCTGGCGAGCATGATGATGTCGAATATCTTTATCGCCAATCCCAAGCTTCGCGCGAAATTCCAGAAACAGCTCGACGCAGCCGGAACGAGCCAGCTCGGCGTCATGGGTCTTGTGGCATGCGAGACGGCGTACAACAAGGGCGAAGAGTGGTATGAGGCGATGCTTTCTTATGTGAAGGCGAACGCAGAGTTTACGAAACAGTACGTGGAGGAGCAGCTTCCGGGTGTGAAGATGATCGACCTGGAGGGAACATACCTCGTATGGCTCGATTTCCGTGAGACGGGACTTTCCGTGGATGAACTCGAAGACCTGATCATCAACAAGGCGAAGCTGTGGCTCGACAGCGGCAAGATCTTCGGAGACTGCGGACGCGGATTCCAGCGGATCAACATCGCCTGCCCGCGCGCAACACTGACCGAGGCACTCGACCGGATCCGGGATGCGCTGAAAAATCAATAAAAATCGAAAGGAACTGCTGCAGCAGTTATTTTCGGATGAAAATATCATCAGAAACCGCCTTTTCCGGAAACAAGGATCCCGGGAAGGCGGTTTCCCTGGTCAAAGCAGGAAATTTTGGCAGTGATGCGCGATTGTTCCTTCAGCAGCAAAACTATTCTTGCTTAACGGCGGAAGGAAAGTGTTTCAGATTTCCGCATGATTTTCGGATTTTTGCTATAGAATAGAAATTGCAGAGAAGCACATTCTATGGTATAGTGTGGTAAAGTGATGCTGTGAAAAACAAGAACCCCGTCGGCATGAGGGGCGGGCAGCGTAAGAAAGGGGATTATAACAATGTATATTACATGTCTGGATGTAGAAGGAGTACTGGTACCGGAGATCTGGGTCGCATTTGCGGAGGCAAGCGGAATCCCGGAACTCAAAAAAACGACACGCGATGAACCGGATTACGACAAGCTGATGAAATGGAGACTTGGAATCTTAAAAGAGCACGGTCTTGGACTGAAAGAAATTCAGGCTACAATCGAAAAAATCGACCCGCTGCCGGGCGCAAGAGAATTTCTCGACGAGCTGCGCACTTTCTCCCAGGTGATCCTGATCAGCGATACTTTCACCGAATTTGCCGCACCTCTGATGAAAAAACTCGGCTATCCGACCCTGTTCTGCAACTCCTTGGAAGTCGCAGACAACGGCGAGATCACAGGCTTTAAGATGAGAGTCGAGCAGTCGAAACTCACGACCGTAAAAGCCCTGCAGGCCATCGGATTCGAGACGATCGCAAGCGGCGATTCCTACAATGACCTCGGCATGATTCAGGCAAGCAAGGCAGGTTTCCTGTTCCGCTCGACCGATAAAATCAAAGCCGACTATCCGCAGATCCCGGCGTATGAGACGTATGAGGAGCTGCTCGGAGCGATTAAAGAGGCAATGGAGAAATAAAAATTAAAAATCTTTATAAAAAATGCAGAGAGCCGAAAAACAGGTTCTCTGCATTTTTTATTTGATCTGAAAAAACTGCAGGCGGCAGATCTGGCAGGTTATCCCTGCGGTTCCACTTTCGCCAGCCGTTGCTCGCTGAGTGCAATGCATTCCTTCATCCACTGCAGCGTGGCCTCCTCGCGGTAAATAGCTCCGCGCAGGACGAGATAATCCGAAAAAGCCCGGTTATCCGCAGGCGGGATTTCATCAAATTTTTTCTGGTTTTCCAGCAAGTGTTCCAGCCGTTTCTGATGCTGGGCGAGCTGGTCGGAGAGAAAGCGGCGCTGGAAATCGGGCGAAGTGCCGTCGAGGAAGAAGAGCCGCAGGCGGGACTCATCCTTCGAGGCCGTCTGCACCGGGCAGAGCGTTTCCTCCCATTCCTGAAAATCACGCCGTCCCTCGTCGGTGATCGTATAGACCTTCTTTTCCAGCACATTTCCGGTGATCTCCACATGATACTGGATCAGCCCTTTCACCGTCAGCGTTTTGAGTTCCGGGTAAATCTGGCTGTGTTTCGCATTCCAGAATTCAAATAAAGTTGTCTCAAATTCTTTCGACAGTTCATAGCCTGTCATCTGATTTCGGTTCAGAAGTCCGAGAATTGCATATTTTAAAGTTCCCATATACAGTTAAATTCCTTTATCAAATGATTTTTCAAGACGGTTTTGTTCATCTGCCTTTGAGTATAACACAGGTTCTGTGGAAAATCCACAGAAAAAACATGTAAAATAAAACATGTAAATATTGACATGTTTTGCGAGGCGTGATAAGATAGGAACCATGAGAAGAACAGGAGGAAGCAAAAACATGAAGTATGATTATCCACACCTTTGCAGCCCGATCACCATTGCCGGAAAGACCTTCCCGCACCGTATGTTTTCCGCGCCGATGGGCGGAACCGACATCACGAACGACGGCTGTATCGGACCGAAATCCGCAGCATTTTATGAACTCCGCGCAAAAGGCGGCGCCGCAGCCGTAACTGTCAGCGAGTGCATGGTACACCCGGCAACCGACGGTTCCCACGCATATCATCTGGATACTGCAGTTTTAAACTCCCTGGCATCCGCAACCTACGCCGCTGATGCAATTTCCCGCCACGGCGCGGTTCCGAGCCTGGAGCTGTCCCATTCCGGTATGTATGCAGGAACTTACATGACCGACAAGACGAGACAGCACGAGATGTGCCAGTGGGGACCGTCCGACACCACACGCCCGGACGGCGTACCAGTCCGCGCACTGTCGAAAGAGCAGATCGCGGAGATCGTTCAGGCATACGGAACCGTAGCAGGTCTTGCCAAACGCGCCGGCTTTGAAATGCTGATGATTCACGGTGGCCACGGCTGGCTGATCAACCAGTTCCTCTCCCCGTACTTCAACCACAGAACCGATGAGTACGGCGGAAGCCTGGAAAACCGCTGTCGTTTTGCCTGTGAGGTACTCGATGCTGTCCGCGCCGCAGTAGGTCCGATGTTCCCAATCGAGTTCCGTTTCAGCGGTTCCGAGCTGTTCGAGGGCGGATACGATCTGGAGGAAGGTGTCCGCATCGCACAGACACTGGAATCCCGTGTGGATCTGCTTCATGTATCGGTTGGAACGTATCAGAGAGGCTTCGGCGATACCCATCCGTCGATGTTCAAAGATCATGGATGCAACGTTTATCTTGCCGCAGAGATCAAAAAACACGTTTCCGTTCCGGTTGCAACGATCGGCGGCCTGAACGATCCGGCACAGATGGAAGAGATCATCGCATCCGGAAAAGCCGATGTTGTTTACATGGCAAGAGCCCTTCTGGCAGACCCGTTCCTGCCGAGCAAAGTGATGGAAAACCGCTCAGAGGATATCGTACACTGTCTGAGATGCTTCACCTGTATGGCAGAGCGTGCGGCAACCGGTACAAGACGATGCACCGTCAACCCGTTGATCGGAAGAGAGATGGAGGGCGATGAAGTACAGCCGGCTCCAGTAAAGAAAAAAGTTCTCGTTGCAGGCGGCGGCCCTGGCGGACTGTATGCAGCATGGACTGCAGCAAGAAGAGGCCACAGTGTTGTTCTCTGCGAGAGAGAGGACAAACTTGGCGGTATCTTAAAGAGCGAAATCGCTCTGCCGTTCAAACATGAAATGTACGCACTGACTGAGACATACGAGCGTTTTGCAAGAAACGCAGGCGTGGAAATCCGTCTGAACACCGAGGTAACACCGGAGTACGTCGAGAAAGAAGCCCCGGATGCCCTTATCATCGCCGCAGGCTCCCGCCCGCTCGTTCCGCCGATCAAAGGCATGGACGGTGAGCAGGTTGTCGTTGTCAATGAACTGTACCGCAATCTCGACAAGATTTCCGACAAAGTCGTTGTCATGGGCGGCGGCCTCGCCGGATGCGAGTGCGCGATCTCTCTTGGCATGGAAGGCAAAGAAGTGCAGCTCGTCGAGATGCGCGACGCCCTCGCCCCGGATGCAAACGTCCGTCACCGTCCGCTGCTGTTAAAAGAAATCGAAAAACAGGTCAAAGCCGTCCACACCGGTTACCGCGCCGAGGAGATCACCCCGGAAGGCGTATGGTGTACCGACGCCAATGGTGAGCGCCACCTCGTAGAAGGAACCACCGTCATCTGCGCCCTCGGCCAGAGAGCTAGAACCGATGTCGTAGAACAGCTCCGCAGCACCGCGCCGTTCGTCCGCATTATCGGAGATGCAAGACGCGTATCGACCATTACAAATGCTGTATATCAGGGATACCATGCGGCACTGGATATCTGATCAGAAATAAAAAAGTTTGAGAAAATGCTGTACCATGAAACACAGAATTCATGGTGCAGCATTTTTTGAAAGATAAAGTCTATCCATCGGAGTTCTTTCCGTGTATAATGAATACGGGAAAGATCACAATGTGAACAGGAGGACGCTATGGGAAGATTTTTAAATCCGGGAAATGAAACATTTTCGGAAGTAAATTTGTTGTCATTATTGATGAATGGGATGTTCTGATCCGCGATGAGGCACAGAATCATAAAGTACAGGAAGAATATATTGATTTTCTGCGGGGCATGTTTAAAGGGTCAGAGCCGTCAAAGTATATTGCACTGGCGTATCTCACAGGGATTCTGCCGATCAAAAAATTAAAGACGCAGTCTGCCCTCAACAATTTCGAAGAGTTTACGATGCTTGACGCAGGAAGAATGGCACCGTATGTGGGTTTTACAGAAGAAGTGCATACGTTATGCGACGAGTACGGATGCAGTTATGAACAGGTGAAATCATGGTATGACGGATATTCACTGGAAGGCTATCAGGTGTATAATCCGAAAGCCGTTGTCAGCCTGATGCTGAATGGAAAATATAAAAGTTACTGGTCAAACACCGGCAGCTATGAGGCAATCGTGCCGCTGATAAACATGGATTTTGACGGACTGCGCTCAGCCATCATCGAGATGATGTCGGGGGCCGCCGTAGATGTGGATGTGACATCTTTCCAGAACGATACCGTAAGCTTCGCTAACCGGGATGATGTATTGACATATCTGATCCATCTTGGCTATCTGGCTTATGATCAGGACCGGGAACAGGTTTTTATTCCAAATGAGGAAATCAGGCATGAATTAAACAACGCGGTGAAACGCAACAAATGGAACGAAATGCTTACTTTTCAGAGGGAATCCTCGGATCTGCTGGAGGCGACGCTGAACATGGAGGAAAAAGCAGTAGCGGATAGCATGGAACGGATTCATCAGGAATACAGTTCCGTGATTCAGTATAATGATGAAAATTCACTGAGCAGTGTGCCTACGATTGCATACTTAAGCGCTATGCAGTATTATTTCAAGCCCATAAGAGAACTGCCGACCGGGCGCGGTTTTGCGGATTTTGTTTATCTTCCCAAACCGGAATACAAAACGAGTTATCCGGCGCTGCTGGTAGAACTTAAGTGGAACAAAGGCGCAGACACGGCACTGGGGCAGATTCAGGACAAAAAATATCCGGATTCTGTTCTGCAATATACAGGAGACATTCTTCTTGTCGGGATCAACTATAATAAAAAGACGAAAGAGCATGAATGCAGGATTAAGAAAATAAAAAAATAGAGGAAGAAAGCGTCATACCATAGAACAACAGAAATTTATGGCATGGCGTTTTTTTTATTGCCATGCATATCAATAATTGGTCCCGTGGACCAATTTTGATTTGACGGTTGTCTTAAAACACGAATTTACAATTACATTTTAGCAAAAAGTTCTTGACCGGTAGTGACTCCCGGGTGCTAAGCTAAGGCTACAGAGACAGGAAAACAAAAGATCCGGTGTGGCAAGAGAGGACATTTTCATCTCGACCAAAATCTGGGCAAGCCAGTATCTGACAGAAGGAACGGTGGAAAAGAGTCTGGAGCTGCTTGGAACCGACTACATCGATCTGATGTTTATCCATCAGCCGGCAGGCGACTTCATGGCAGGATACCGCAAGCTGGAAAAAGCATACAAAGAGGGCAAAATCAAATCCATCGGTATTTCCAACTTCCAGGGTGCAGAACAAAGCGAGACTTCCGAAAAAGCCTCGTTTTGTTTATGATAAGAATGTAAAAAGTAAAGGAAGAAAAGAAGCAGTCTGGAAAGGAGTTTATCCAATGAACAATTTCATTTTTGAAAACAAGACAAAAGTTTATTTTGGAAAGGGCGGCGTAAAAGAATACCTTGGCTGCGTGCTGGATCAGTACGGAGAGGGTGTCATGCTGGCGTATGGCGGCGGCTCGATCAAACGCAACGGAGTCTATGACGAGGTCATGGGAATTCTGAATCAGAAGAAAAAACGTGTGGTTGAATTCTCCGGAATCATGCCAAACCCGACGTATGCGAAAGTACAGGAAGGTGCGGCACTTGCGCGGGAAAATCATGTGGATCTGATTCTTGCCGTCGGCGGCGGTTCCGTTTCTGACTGCTGTAAGATCGTTTCTGCACAGGCGATGCTGGATGAGGACATCTGGGAGATGCAGACGGTAAAACATACGTATCCGTCGAAATTTATCCCGCTGGCAACCATCGTTACCGTTTTTGGAACCGGCTCCGAGATGAACAATGGAGCAGTTATCACACACGAAGAAAAGAAGATCAAAGGCGCCCTCTGGGGAGCACAGGCAGACGTTGCTTTCCTGGATCCGGAGTATTCGATGTCGGTACCATTCAAACAGGTCATTTTCGGTGCATTTGATACTTTAAGCCATGCGATGGAGACGTATTTCGGCAAACCGGAAGAAAACAATCTGTCCGATGATATCAACGAGGCCGTGATGCGCAGCGTTATTCGCAATATCCGCATTCTGCTGAAGGATGAGAACAATTACGAAGCCAGAAGCGAACTGGCATGGGCGTCTGCGATGGCGGAAAACAGCATTCTGAAAATCGGCAAAGTGACCGACTTCCAGGCTCATATGATGGAGCATCAGCTCGGCGCTTACACCAACTGCAATCATGGAGCAGGCCTTGCGGTGATTCATCC
Organism: Tidjanibacter massiliensis; assembly: GCA_963661155.1. GTDB lineage: Bacteria > Bacillota > Clostridia > Lachnospirales > Lachnospiraceae > Fusicatenibacter > Fusicatenibacter massiliensis_A. The sequence goes on from CAVLAW010000012.1 coordinate 27,182, forward strand.
GGTGTTATACCGTCATATCTACAAATCCGGAGCAGCGCGTTTTGCACGCTTCGCACAGAATGTGTGGGGAATTGAGGCAAAAGCAAATGAGGAGAAAACAGCACTGGCCGGCATCGAGGCACTGGCTGACTTCATCAAAGAGATTGGCCTTCCGACTACCTTTGCAGAGCTTGGAATTCCGGAAGACACCGATCTTCGTGCCGTAGCAGATTCCACCGTTGTGACGGCAGGATGCTGCAAGAAACTGACACATGATGAGATTTATGACATTTTGCAGGAGTGCAGATAACATTACTGTTGACTCAGCAGTGAAACACTTGCTGTTGCGCTGCGTAAGAACTTCCTGCGAAAAGCTGAGAAGCGATTGGCTAAAGCTCAAAGAAAGCTGTC
>CAVLAW010000013.1:0-26649 GCA_963661155.1 Tidjanibacter massiliensis
CTATTACGTTGCCACCACGCTCAGCTTTTCCGAAGCTTCCAAGCTGCTGTTTATCTCGCAGTCGGCGGTCAGCCAGTCGATTAAGGTGCTTGAGAAAAAGCTCGGGATCACGCTCTTTATCCGCAGTACGAAGCGCGTCCAGTTAACGCCGGAGGGTGAGACGCTGCTGCGTCACGTCGAACCTGCGATCAACCTGATCGCCCGCGGCGAAGCGCAGATCATGGAGGCAGGAACGCTCGGCGGCGGCCAGCTTCGCATAGGTGCAAGCGATACGATCTGCCGCTATTTTCTCGTTCCGTACCTGAACCGTTTCCACCGTGCCTTTCCGAATGTCCACATTAAGGTAACGAACCAGACTTCAACGCAGTGCGTCGATCTGCTCGAATCAGGACAGGTGGATTTCATCGTGACAAATTATCCAAACTCGCACCTTTCGAGCCGTCTCCACACAATTCCGATCCACTCCTTCCACGATATTTTCATCGCCAACGGGGAGTATTATCCAGAGCTGGAAAACCGGCCGGTTCATTTAAAAGAGCTTCTGCAGTACCCGATTCTGATGCTCGACCGTAAAAGCACGACGAGTGAGTTCCTGCACAGCCAGTTCCAGCGGTTCCAGCTCGACCTCGTACCGGAGATTGAGCTTGGAAGCAACGATCTTCTGATCGACCTCGCCAGCATCGGCCTTGGCATCGCGTTCGTGCCGGATTACTGCCTCGGAAAAGAGACGGCGGCCTTCCAGCTCGACCTCGTCGAGGAACTCCCGCCACGCCAGCTCGTGGTCGCCCACAGCTCACATCTGCCGATTCCGCAGGCGGCGAAAGAGTTTATGAGCATGCTGGAAAACGGGGCGAAAAAGTAGGACAACCGCTTTTGAAATCTGTAATATCACATATCGAAAAAGGCATGAATCCGGAAATATTTTGGGATTCATGCCTCTTCTTGTTTTATCTGTCACCTGTCGATCCATTCTTTATTGGATCAGCTTTGGCTGTTCTGCTTTTTTTACGCTGTTACTGCTCGCTGCTATCGTTCTGCTTCACTTTCGGCGTTTCTGTTTTTTCTGTCTCTTTTTCATCCACTGCATTTGCAGCTTCCGCCTTCAAATATTCTTTCAGCTCATCCGGGCTGGAAATCTGAATATTACGGTTGACTTTCGCATCGTACGTATCGGCTCTCATAATCTCCGAGAGGTCAACACCGGTCGCCTCTTTCATCGACTCAAACAGCTTTGCCATGACCACCGGCACATTGCCCGCTACGGAGCCGATGCCGTTGTCCTCGCTTCCGCCGCCGATGATCGTGATCTTGTCGATCTGACTGAGCGGCTCTGCGATCTTTCCGGCGATCTCCGGCAGAACTTTGATCATCATCTCTGCCATGGCAGCCTTGTTGTACCGCTGGTAAGCCTCCGCCTTCTTCTCCATACCTTCTGCCTCGGCAAGTGCCTGCGCACGAATCGAAGCGGCTTCCGCCTCACCTTTTGCCTTGATACCGAGGGCTTCCTGCTCCATTGCGTAGCGGTCTGCTTCCGCCTGGGCTTTCTTTGCCTCGGCCTCACGGATCTTTTCGAACTGATCGGCTTCCGCGTCTTTCTGGCGGCGGTACAGGTCTGCCTCAGCCTGCTGCTGTTTCGCGTAGCGCTCTGCCTCGGCTTTTTTCTTGACCTCTGCCTCGAGGGATTTTTCTGTTACTTCTACTTCTCTCGCACGAAGCTCTACCTCGCGCTCCTGACGGGCGATGTCAGCGTTCGCAGAAGTGATTTCCAGCTCTTTTCTCTGCTGCTCCTGCTGAATCTTGTACGCTGCATCTGCCTCAGCTTTTTTGATGTCGGAGTCTTTTTTCAGCTCTGCCGACTTGATGGCAAGGTCGTTGTTTTTCTTTGCGATCTCGGTCTCTGCGAGGACGCGCTCATCGTTCGCTTCTTTGTTGGCGCGCGCCTGGGCAATTTTGATTTCCTTCTCTGAATTGGCTCTGGCGATCGCTGCCGATTTTTTGATCTTTACAATGTTGTCGATACCAAGGTTCTCAATGACCTGATTGGAATCGACGAAGTTCTGTACATTGAAGCTGATGATATCAAGTCCCATCGCCGCCAGGTCCGGCTCTGCGTTTTCTTTGACCAGCTCCGCAAACTTCTGGCGGTCGGAAACCATCTCTTCGAGACGCATCTTTCCGACGATCTCACGCATGTTTCCTTCGAGAACTTCTCTTGCAACTTTGGCAATGTATTCGCTGTCGCGGTTCAAGAAGTTCTGGGATGCTTTCTGGAGCTTCTGCGGTTCATCTCCGATCTTAATGTTGACGGCCGCGTCCACCTGAATATTGATGTAGTCTGCGGTCGGTACAGCGTCACTCGTCTTGACGTCGATCGCCACCAGCTTCAGGCTCAGCTTGTCCAGCCGCTCAAAGAATGGAATCTTGATTCCGGATTTACCGATCAGGATGCGCTGGCCTTTTTTGAAACCGGAAATGATAAAGGCGGTGTCCGGCGGCGCTTTTACGTATCCGCTCGCCAGAATAGCAAGAATCACAAGTACAACTGCGATCACAGCAAGTATGGTTGCATGTTCTAACACAAATTCCATTTGATTTCCTCCCGTTTTTCTGCGGATGTTTTTGCTCCGCGGTCTGCTTTTGTGTCTGTGTTGCTCTCACTATATCATTTTTCTGTAGGCGGATACAACTGGATTATTATTACGATTTCGTAAGAATTGGAAACTTTCTGCACGAACTATGAGAAACACGCTCCGCGAGTTTCTCAAGTTATCGCGGCAGTCGCCAAGGTCTCGTGCAAGCACGGATCTTGGCTCGTTGCCCGCGTAAAAAAGGAGCTCCTTTTTTTGGGGAACTCCTTTGCTTTTTGGGGTTGTGTGATACTTATGCTCTTTCTGTGATTTTCTCCAGCGCTTTTGTGATGGCTGCTTTCAGCTCGGTCTGATCTGCCGGTGTCTTGATGGCCAGCTGACGGATCAGTGCTGTCACATGATCGTCTCCAACCTCACCAAGGCTGGTAACGGCTGCGGTCTTTACGTCCACATCGTCTACTTCCAGAAGAGAAGTCAGGATATTAACAGAACCGTCGTTTTTCGAAGCTGCGCAGGCTTTTGCAAGTGCGACCTGTGTTGTCTTGTCAGAATCGAGATACTGTTTTCTTAATTTGTCCCATTTCCCTTTTTCCACCATTTTTTTCAGCTTATCTTCCGATGCCTCTTTTGAACCAAACATTGTAAATCCTTCTTTCTTTTTTACTTAAATTTCGGTGGATGCAGCAACTGCCGCGGCGAATCTATAGCAGTACCCGAAAATAATACAAAAAAGGCAGTGCTGCAGAGTGCGAATTACAAGGAACAGATTTGAAGGCGTACCGGGGTACGCCGAAAGTCTGTGACGCGGTAATTCTCGCTCTGCGGTGCTGAATTTTTTGTATTATTTTTGGGGGCTGCTATAGAATGGTTCGTAGTGTCTTGCTGTCGTCCCTGTCATGTCCGTCACATTGTAGCTTCTGTTTCGTCCATAACAGAGATTATACTCCTTTTCTTCTGGTTTTTGAACAGATATACTATAAACTTTTCATAAAAATTGTTACTTTTTCACAAACTTTTACTTTTCTTTTCTTATTTCAGATATCCTGTATATTCCGCCGTGTGCAGCAGCTTGTTTGCATTTTCCACGCGTTCTTTGGTCGGCGGGTTGATGCCTTCGAGTTTGTATGGGATTCCTAAGGTTTCCCATTTGAAAACGCCGAGAGTGTGGTATGGGAGAACCTCCACGCGCTGCACGTTGTGCAGGGTGTGTAAGAACTCGTCGAGGCGGATCAGGTACTCGTCGTAGTCGCTGCGCTCCGGGACAAGGACGTGGCGGATCCAGATTGGTTTGCCGATCTCATCGAGGTAGCGGGCCAGGTCGAGGATGTTCTCGTTCGTGCAGCCGGTCAGCTCTCTGTGGGCCTTGTCGTCGATCAGTTTGATATCGAGCAGCAAAAGGTCTGTGTATTTCATCAGCTCGTTAAATTTGCTGAAATACGACTCCTCTCTTGTGAACGGATTTCCGCTCGTGTCCAGTGTCGTGTGAACGCCTTTTGCTTTTGCTTTGCGGAACAGCTCCGTCAGGAAGTCGATCTGCAGCAGCGGTTCTCCGCCGCTCACGGTAATGCCGCCCTTTTCGCCCCAGTAGTTTTTATAGCGGAGCGCTTTTTTCAGCACTTCGTCTGCGGTCTGCCAGTCGGCATCTTTTGTTGTCCAGGTGTCCGGGTTGTGGCAGAACTGGCAGCGCATGTTGCAGCCCTTCACAAAAATCACATAGCGTACGCCAGGTCCATCGACGGAACCGAAGCTCTCGATCGAATGGATCGCGCCCTTTACCGGGCCATTGTTGTTCTGATTCATCTCACTCATGTTTTTTCCTCTTCTTTCCAACTAACCATCTTTGCATTTATCTGTATTTTCCGGTATTTTTCCATTTCCTGGATGCCCGGAAAATTCCTGCCGTTTTTCAGGGTTCTGCTTGATTATACGGAAATCCGCGGTTCTTTTCAAGGCATTTCCATGTACAAAATCGAACACATGACAGGATAAAAATTTCGTTTACTATATTGCATTGTGATATAGTCTGTGTTATGATCTACTCAACAAGGAGGTATTCGTATGAATCCACAACTCAAAAAAGGCGTCCTCGAGCTCTGTGTCCTCTCCCAGTTGACGTACGGGGATAAATACGGCTACGAGCTGACCGACGCCATTTCCCGCGAAATGTCCATTGCTGCGGGAACGCTCTATATGATTTTGAAACGGCTCAAGGAAGCGGGCTACGTGGAAACGTATCTGCAGGAATCTGCATCCGGCCCCGCCCGGAAATATTACCATCTGACCGAAACCGGAAAAGCTTACCAGCAGGAGAAAAAACAGGAATGGCTGGAGTTCACACAGCAGGTCAACCGCCTGATCTCCACAGAAACCATCTGACCATAGAAAGGAAAATCGTCATGAATACAACGTATGAATCTTATATGAACGCACTGAAACAGGGACTCGCATCCTTTGATTCTGCCGCCGCAGAGGAAATTTTAAATGATTTCGAATCCCATTTTGCCGATGCCCGCAGCCAGGGACTCTCCGATGAGGAAATCTGCGCGGAGCTCGGCAATGTCGATGATGTTCTCGACTTCTTCCGCCAGGAGTACGCCACTACGGAGCATCCCGTTGTTAAAGCGGACACCGCCGCTTCCAATACCGAAACAGTTGAAACATCATCGTTTAAAAAATCAGAATCCCGCCAGGCCGCCTATCCATATGATCCGTCCACGGCCATCACCGCCATGGAGATCTCCCTGCGGAACGCCTCCGCCGAATTTGCCCCCGGCAGTTCTGCTCCGGTTGAATTTGATTTTTCCGGCGATTTCAGCGAAGACCGCTTCGAGGCAGGCATCGACGGCAATACCTTCTATCTGCATGAGAAAAAACTCACCCCGGCCGAATTCTGGAAACACCTCTTCTATCGCCCGAACCAGAAAGAAGTTTTCTGCTTCCAGATTCCGTCCACCGTACAGAAGCTGACACTCCGTTCCACAAACGGAACCACCGAGCTGAACACGCTCTCTCTCGACACTCTGGAACTCTCCGCTATGAACGGTAAAATCACCGGTGATTCCCTCTCCATGTCCAGCGGCCAGATCCAGGCGACCAATGGTAAAATCATCCTCTCTAATCTCCGTGCTGGCAGCCTCAACGTTTCCGCCACAAACGGCAAACTCCATATCTCGGGTGACTGCTCCCGCGCAGCCTTAAACGGCATCAACGGCAAAGTCCTCTTCGAGGGCACCTGCGCTGAGTCCCTGACCGCTAAATCCGTCAACGGCGCCGTAAAACTCCACCTCCCGCATGGTCTCGCTAACGCGTCCGTCCAGGCCTCCACAACAACCGGAAAAATCCGCCTTGTCTCCAACGGAAAAACGGAATCCTGCACAAAAACTTTCACCCGCTCCGGCAATTCTGCTCTCACCATTCAGGCAAGTACCGTCAACGGAAGCGTCCTGCTCTCCGATCAGCCGGCGGAGGACTGATTTTTTCTTAAAACGCAGGATTATATTCTCATAGAAAAAGCGCTGTCCCTCTCTCCTTTCCAGGAGATGAAACAACGCTTTTTCTTTTTCATTTCACGATATGATTACAGCAGTTCCGGTTTCAGCCGCACATCGAAGCTGATCTCCGTTTCTTTTAACTGATATTTCTCCAGCAGCATCGGACCGCAGCTCGCCGAACCGATTCCCGCCTGACGGTAGTCGATGCAGAAGACGGTGCTTCCGCACGGCACAAGCTCATAGTTGTGGGCTTTCGCGGTCAGCTCCTCCTGCGTGTAAATGGATGCCTGGAAGGAGAAGGTTTTCTCTCCCACCGCCGTCAGTACCGCACGATCGCTGGCGAGGCTTGCGTAATCGCAGTCATAGTGGCTGCCGTTCTCCTGCGGGCGGATATAGTCTTCCTGCTGTTCTGCCGGGGTGCTGTGGAAGACACCGTGGTAGCTGGCTCTGTGCTTGTCCACATAACTCTCCACCGGGCCGAGGCCGCAGTACGTCAGTTTTTCAAACGATTTCGGCAGGAACAGACGCAGGCCAAAGCGCGGCAGAACCGGGAATACCGGGTCTTTCTTTGCGTCTACGTGAACATCGAGTGTTCCATCCGCATAAATCGTCCATTTGATCACACCGGTAAGAATCCGCTGCAGCGCCGGGGATGAAATCGAATAGTCCGTCTCAATCTCCACGCAGCCGTTCTCTTCCCGTACCGTCGTCTCATACGCACGCGTCACAGTGCGGTCGTACTGCGCACGCATCCAGGTGTTCTTGATATTTCGATCATTATCCGTCGGCGCACGCCAGATATTCAGCTCCATCGGGCGCTCGAGCAGGTTCTGGTTCGCATAGCACATCTCATCAAACAGACCGGTAAATTTATTGTAGGTATAGCAGAACTGATCCGTTGATACGGTCAGATAATGATCGTCCTCTTTCCATCCAAACGAAGCATTTCCCTCCGGACGCTTCATCATTTCTTTTGCTTTCTGGTTCTGATTGTCTTTCGTTTCCACCGGAACTTCTTCAAATCCAAGGGAGAAATGCTCCGACACCAGTTCAGTCGCCTGTTTCTGATACCAGGTAACCTTCAGTGCGCATTTGCCCTGCTCCGGCACGGTAATCATAAGCGGAATCGTCTTTTCACCGCCGGCCGCAAGATCAAGCAGCGCCTCGTCTGTGATGTTTCCGCTCTCCGTCACTTCACCATCCACAAGCACCTCATAGCCGAGCACGGCGTAGTCTTTCAGATTCACGAAATTCATATAGTTTTTGATGGTCAGTATACCGTTCTCGGCATCAAATTTCGTCACGCGCACCGGACGATGCACATTTTTGAACTCCATCAGTCCCGTATGCGGGGTGCGGTCCGGATAAACGAGGCCGTCCATACAAAAGTTGCCGTCGTGCGGATACTCGTTGTGGTCGCCGCCGTACGCATACATCTTCTTTCCTTCAATCGTTTTTCCCATATCAATTGCATGATCGCACCACTCCCAGATGAAGCCGCCGCACATCTTCTCTTCGCTGTGAATCAGCTCAAAGTAGTCCTCAAGATCTCCCGGTCCGTTGCCCATGGCATGGCAGTATTCACACATGATATACGGTTTGTCCCCGTACTCGACGAGTTCTTTTTTGATCTCCTCCAGAGACGGGTACATACGGCTGTAGAGGTCGATATTGCTGTAATCGTATTTCTTCGGATCGTCCACATACCGCGCTGCCTCATAATGTGTCAGACGCGTCGGATCGAAGTCTTTCGTCCATTTTAAAGCTTCCTCAAAGGTGCATCCATAGGCGCACTCATTTCCCATGGACCAGATCACAACGCTCGGACGGTTCTTGTCGCGCTCGACGCAGTGCTGGGTACGATCTACCGTCGCCTCTGTAAATACCGGATTATTTGCAATCAGTTTATTCCAGTTCTTCGCATACTCTTCCCAGCTCTTGTAATTCGCATAAATTGCCTCTGTGCCGTGGCTCTCATTGTCCGCCTCATCGATGACATAGAATCCGAGACGGTCGTAGAGCTGATAGCAGTACGGCGCATTCGGGTAATGGCTGGTGCGGATCGCGTTGATGTTATGCTCTTTCATCACCTTCAGATCTTTTTTGATCTGTGCAAGGCTGATTGCAAATCCTGTCACCGGATCGCTGTCGTGGCGGTTCGTTCCGTGGAATTTGATCTTCACACCATTCAGGTACAGCACGCCGTCCTTCGTGTGGATCTCACGGATGCCGACATGATCGGTGATCACCTCGCCCGCCGTCTCCAGCACCAGGGTATACAGATACGGCTGCTCCGCATTCCAGAGATGTGCATCTTTCACGCTCATCTGAACCACATCGCCGCCAAGTGCTGCCTCTGCGACAAGATGATTCTCTGCATCAAACAGCTTTGCCGTTCCTTTCTGCGGCTCCCCGTCGTTCCAGGTGATCGCAATTGAAACCTCGCCGTTCTGATATGCTGCATCCGGCGCAGCCTTTACAAAGTAATCGCGAATGCCTTTTTCCGTTCTTGCGAGCAGATAGACATCGCGGAAAATACCGCTCATCCGGAATTTATCCTGATCCTCGAGGTAGCTTCCGTCGCACCATTTCAGTACCAGCACGGCGATCGTGTTCGTTCCCTCTTTCAGAAAATCCGTTACATCAAATTCGCTCGTGGAATGGGACACCTGGCTGTAGCCGACGAAGCTGCCGTTCATCCACACATAGAAGCAGGAATCGACCCCCTCAAAGTTCAGAAATGCTTTCGGCGCTTCCGCCTGTTTTTTCCACTCGAAGGTTCTCACATAGGCGCCGCACGGATTTTCATACGGCACATACGGCGGGTCCACTGGGAATGGATAGCGGACGTTGGTGTACTGATGGCGGTCATGACCGTAATTCTGCCAGACTGACGGCACCGGAATCGTCTCAAATGCGGAAGTATCATAGCCCTCTGTGAAAAACTCTTCTTTTACATCATAAACACTGTCAAAATAGCGGAATTTCCAGTCACCGGAGAGCAGCAGGAAGCGGTCCGACGCCTCCCGGTTCTCCACCAGATCATCCATGCGGCGTGATGCCGGAATATAGTAGGCACGGTTCGGCATGGTATTCACATGCAGATGTGCCATATCTTCATAATATTTTGGAACAATCATCTCTTTATTCCTCCCATTTCGGAAGAACACCCTCGTAATTCATGCCATATCCATAGTCATAATTGTGTCCTTCACTGTCAGTATACGTCTCCATATCCAGCGCACGGTCCTCGCTCTGCTGCTCCACTGCGTCCATATCTTTCGGCATCTGGATCGGCAGACGGCCTGTCGGGTTGTAATCGCCGAAGACAACGTCGAGCACAGCGGCTCTCGAAACGCCGAACTCTGCGACAATCGCATCGGCATCTGCCTCGAATTCATGCATGACCATCGGATTGTTGACGGTTGCGCAGACAATCACCGGCTTGTCTCCCATCGCGCGGCGGCACTCGAGGATGTTGTCGAGGTCTGCCTCGTTGTAGGCGGTGTTCGTCTTTCCTAGATAGCTGCGGTTCGTGAAGTCCTCACGGAAATCGCCGCCTGCGATGCTCACCTCACGCGCTTTTGTCGCGGTGTACGGGCGGTACTGCAGGGTGATCGGCAGATAACCGTTGCCGCCGTTTTCAAGATCTTCGGTCGAATATGGGTTGCAGGCCGGACTCTCGATGAAGACCAGTGCCACATCTGCCTCCTCCGGCGTTGCTACGCGTGTGCCATAGCGTTCCGGCAGTCCCTCCGACAGCGGATCCTCGGTTTTTGCCGGCAGATCAATGCGGAAGAATGCTTTGGACGGTCCGATTTTTCTCTCCGGAACATAGACCTTCAGGTCTTTTTTCAGCGGAAGCACACCGCTCTGTCCTTCCGGCGCCCGTTTTGCACTGTTTTTCAGCAGGACGATCGATTTCTGCTGTGCCTCATAGCCGTGGCAGCAGAACTCTTCACATCCCACAATTTTTGCAGATTCTTCCGGATCAAGATACGGATCCTCGAAGAGACCGCAGTGGAAAATGTTGATCAGCAGTCTTTTTGCGGACAGCTCCATGCGCTCGCGCATTGCTTTCTCGCCGTATTTTTCACAGCCGATCTTATACGCCTCGACAATCGGGCCGGATTCGCTGTTTCCGCCGAACTGGTCAACACCGTTTGTGATTGCCAGCAGGCATCGTTCTGCCTCCGTCATATCCTGCACGCCGTAACAGCGGCTTCCAAAGCCCTCAATCGTCGGGTTCGGATCCTGTGTGATACCCCAGTCGGTGCAGACAATGCCTTTGAATTCATATTTTCCGCGCAGCAGATCCTTGATCAGATACTCGCTGTAAGAGTTTCCAACGTTCTTGCCGTTCTTTTTATCCACGCCGTAGGATACGGTGTAATACGGCATAACCGCAGATGCGCAGTCGGTCGGTCCGTCCAGATGAAAGGCCGCCTCGGTGAACGGTTTTAAATGCTCCTCAAAGTTTCCGGTCGGATAAACGGCAAACTGTCCGAAGGCATAGTGCGCATCACGTCCTGCCTCTCCTGTTCCGCCGCCCGGCCAATGTTTGACCATCGTATTGACGCTGTCTTTTCCCCAGCCGTCCGCTTCTCCTTCTGTTGTCTGCATGCCGTCGCAGTATGCTTTCGTCAGCTTTTTGGACATCTCCACTTCTTCACCTAACGTATCGACAAAACGCATCCATCGCGGCTCGGTGCAGAGGTCGATCTGCGGTCCGAGCGCCGTTGTGATGCCGAGTGCACGGTACTCACGGGAGGCATCTTTTGCAAATTGTCCGGCTACTTCCGGGTCAAAGCATGCGGCAAAGCCGACGCCCTCCGGCCATTTGCTGATGTCGCTTCCGCCGCTCTTAAACTCTGCGCCAGAATCCTTCGCTCCGTTCCGCGGATCGGACGAAAGATTGACTGGAATGCCGTACGGCAGTGTCTCGGCCCGTTTCTGCAGTTCATTGCTCCATTTTGCGGAAATCGCCGGGCTCTCTACGTTCGTCAGCAGGATGTGGCGGATGTGCTCGTCCTCCAGAAATTCCTTCTGCTGATCGGAAATCGCATACGGCTCTTTGCCGGATTCGAGATACGTTTTTCCGTCAAACGTTCCCTGGAACGGTCCGCCCGGCATCGGCGGAACTGCCTGATGCGGCGAATACAGCATGAGACCTGCAATCTCTTCAATGGAAAGGCGGCTTGCAAGATCTGCGGCTCTCTCCTCATCGGAGAGACGCCAGTCCTCGTACGGCAGCAGTTCGCCTGTTTTTGCAAGATCTTTAAAGTAATACCCGTCTTTTTCCAATACTTTGACACCGGACTCCTCTGCCCAGGCGATCGTTTTTCCGCCCTCCTGGCTGATCCGGTTAATTCCGTTTTTCGTTGTTTTTTCCATAAGTTTCACCCTTTTTCCCAATTGATTACTTTAATGTAAATACCGCACTGTTCTCCGTTGTGCTGCTATCGCCGATCATGACGGTAAATGTACCCGGCTCGCTGCCGAAGGTTCCGTCGAGGCGGTAGTAGCGCAGATCCTCCTCAGTGATGTAGAAGGTAATCTCCTGCTCCTCACCCGGGGCAAGCTCTACTTTCCGGAAGCCTTTCAGCTCTTTCACCGGACGAACTACATCGGAATAATCATCGCGGATGTACAGCTGCACAACCTCGCATCCAGCGACATCGCCTGTATTTTTCACGGTCACCTTTGCTGCAATTCTGCCGTTTTTATCCATCTCGTTCTGATCGAGCACGACATCCGAAACAGCAAAGGTCGTGTAGGAGAGGCCATAGCCGAATGGATACAGCGGTGCGTTCGGGATGTCGAGATATTTGGAGCGGAACCGCTCTTTCATGCCCGGCAGATTCGGTCTTCCGGTGGAATACTCGTTGTAGCTGACTGGTGCCTGTCCGACGCAGTACGGGAAGCTCATCGGCAGCTTGCCGGACGGATTTTTCTTTCCGGTCAGGACATCGACAACAGCGCTTCCTCCCTCGGTTCCCGGAAACCATACCTCGAGAACGGCTTTTGCTTTTTTGCTGATCTCGCGCAGATCGAGCGGACGGCCGTTGAAGAGAACGACAACCACATTCGGATTGACAGCCAGCACTTTGCGGAATAGCTCCATCTGGATCTCCGGCACGTCGATCATGGCACGGCTGGTTGCCTCGCCGCTCTGCAGGTAATGCTCTCCCATCGGCATGACAACGAGATCAGCCTCTTTTGCAGCCTGTAATGCGCTCTGCTCCATGGCGGCAAGCTCTTCCTCGCTGTATTTTTTCGGCGTTGTCTCGGTAAATCCAACCAGATCTACATCGTTTCCGATGACCGGGCATCCTTCGGCATACGTCGTGCGGGATGCATCGAATACTTTTTCTGCGGCTTCCTGAATCGTCACACAATCCTTACTGTCTCCTGTGAAGGACCAGCTGCTCTTGATTTCATGATTGTTCGTGTACGGGCCGACAAACGCAATCTTTTTCGTGGTATCGAGCGGCAGCACGCCGTCGTTTTTCAGCAGGACGAAGGATTCCTCCGCCGCCTTCTTGGCCAGCGCGCGGTGCTCCGGGCAGAGATTGTACTCTTTTTCTTTCTCTGCATCGGCATCTTTATATGGATTTTCAAACAGACCAAGTTTATTTTTCAGTTCCAGAATCCGCAGACAGCACTCGTCGATGAGTTTTTCGTCAACCTCGCCTTCTTCTACGAGACGGCAGAGATTTGCAGAATAAACGGATGTCATCATATCGATATCCACACCTGCCTCCAGCGCTTTTTTCGCTGCGTCGGCAGCATCTTTGGAGCTTCTGTGGGCAACGGTTTCGAGAATGGCTGCAAAGTCGGAAATCAGGACGCCGTCAAATCCCATCTCACCGCGCAGGATGTCGCGCATCAGCCATTTGTTGGTGCTCGCCGGAACTCCGTTGATCGTGTTGAAGGAAGTCATCACCATCGCTGCGCCCGCGTCGATGCCTGCTTTGTAGGCCGGGAGATAAAATTCACGGAAGGTATGCTCGGAGAGTTCGACCGTGTTGTAGTCTCTTCCTGCCACAGCTCCGCCGTATCCGGCAAAATGTTTGATGCAGGATGCAACTTTGCCCGGTGTTTTTAAGTCGTCACCCTGGAATCCTTTTACAATCGCCTCGGAAAAGCGGCTGTTCAGGTACGGATCCTCTCCGGTGGATTCTACCACACGGCCCCATCTCGCATCGCGCACGAGATCGACCATAGGGGAAAATGTCACATGAAGTCCTGCCGCGGATGCCTCTTTTGCGGCTGCGGATGCGCACTCGCCGGAGAGCTCCGGGGCGAAGGTGGCTCCCTGGGCCAGCGGCGCCGGGAAAATCGTCTTCATGCCGTGGATGACGTCCATCATGAACAGCATCGGGATGTGATGCGGCTGTTTTGCCATGTAGTCCTCCTGCAGTTTTTTCATCGTGTCGGCGCCTGCCGCACCGAGGATAGAACCTGCCATGTTAAGATCCTCTTTTCCGATTCCCATGTCATTCGCCGGGCCGGTTAAGACGCTGTTTTCATCCCCGAGATAAAAGGCTCCGCTTAACTGAAGCATCTGATCCACTTTTTCTTTCAGCGACATATCCGCCAGCAGCTTTTCCAAATCTGTCTGTTTCATTGAAAACCTCCCTGTTTTTATTTTCAGAATCTTTTGTTTTCTTATCCCATTTATTTCTATTTTACGGCATAACTCCGCATAAAACAATTACTTTTTTTGACTCTTTTCTCAACGATTTTAACTATTCAGAGCCATGCGAAATTGCAGGAAAAAGTGCGAATCATGCTTGCATGAATGAGTGCTTTTTCAGGCAATTTCATATGGCTAGAAGCCATATCGAGAGGCAGCGAAGCGGAATCGAGATAGGGCTCTGAATAGCCAAAAGAAGCGTGTTCTGCCGTTTCTTGATTTCCAACAGGACACGCTCCATTTCTTATAATTTAATTCCTTTTAACGCCGCGGCAAACGCATTGTTCACCGGTTCTTCGGCCTCTTTTTTTTGTTTCTTCATATAGGCTGCCACATCACGCTTCGTCACGCCGCCGCCCTCTTTTTTGCGGCGTTCCTGGAATTTCGTCATGCGCTCCTTGTGGCCGCAGGAGCATACAAACGTCGCATCCTCGCCCTTTCCGATCATCTCCATGCGCTTATGACAGATGGGGCATCTCGCATTCGTCGTGCGGGAAACGGTCTCGCGGTAGCCGCACTCTCTGTCCTGGCAGACCAGCAGCTTCGCGTTCTTTCCATTGACTGCCAGCAGCCGCTTGCCGCAGTTCGGGCATTTCTTGTTCGTCAGGTTGTCGTGGCGGAACGTTCCCTCCTCCGTCTTGATCTCCCCGATCAGCTCCTCGGTGTAGCTGCGGATCTCCTTCATAAATGCATCGCGGCGCTTCTTTCCCTTCGCAATATCATTCAGCTGCATCTCCCAGCTTGCCGTCAGCTCCGGCTTTTTGAGATCCTCCGGCACCAGTTTCAGAAGCTGGCGTGCCTTGGATGTCAGATAGATTTCATTGCCTTTTTTCTCCAGAAGAAAACTGCGGAACAGCTTCTCGATAATATCCGCACGCGTCGCAACCGTTCCAAGGCCGCCCGCCTCGCCGATCGTCTTCACCAGCGCGCTGTCCCGGTTTTCCATGTAGCGGACCGGATTTTCCATCGCGGAGAGCAGCGTTCCTTCCGTAAACCGCGCCGGCGGCTTCGTCTTGCCCTCGCGCAGACTGATCTTCGGCTGTTCGATCTTCTGTCCTTCCTGTAAAAGCGGCAGATTCTGGTCACGCACTTCTTCTTTTGCGTCTTCCTCTTCGTCGTACCGGTTATCCTCGTACGCTTCCTGCCATCCCTTTTCCACCATGCGTTTTCCGCGCGCAGTGAAGCATTCGTTTTCGATGGATGCCTGGATCACCGTCTCCTCGTACACGCACGGCGGCAGCAACACGGCGAGGAACCGGCGCACAACGAGATCGTAGATGCGGCGCTCGTCATTCGAGAGTGCGGAGAGCTGCACATACTGCTCCGTCGGGATGATCGCATGGTGATCGGAGACTTTCGCATCATTGACAAAGGACAGTTTTCCGTTCAGTGGACGGCGCTTCGCCTGCTGAGCCAGTGCTTTGTACGGTCCGATGCTCACTGCATCGAGACGTTCTTTTAATGTCGGCACAATATCTTTTGTCAGATACCGAGAATCCGTCCGCGGATACGTGAGGACTTTATGTGTCTCATACAGGCTCTGCATCAGATTCAGCGTCTGCTTCGCCGAATACCCGAACCGCGCACTCGCATCGCGCTGCAGCTCGGTCAGGTCATAAAGCAGCGGCGCCTCTTTCTGCTTTTTCTTCTTTTCGACTTCCTGTAAGACAAGCGGATACCGTTTTGCCTTCTCCGCAATCTGTTTCGCCTTTTCCTGATCGGAAATTCGTGTGCCGCCCGATTTTTCATCCTTCCAGGTGTATACGACTCCGCCCGCTGCGGCTGTCACAGTGTAATACGGTTTCGGGACAAATTCGCGGATTTCCTGCTCCCGGCGCGCGATCATCGCCAGCGTCGGGGTCTGCACACGGCCGCAGGAGAGCTGTGCATTGTACTTACAGGTCAACGCTCGCGTCGCATTGATGCCGACCAGCCAGTCTGCCTCTGCACGGGAGACGGCAGCGCAGTAGAGATTATCGTACTCTTTCGCGTCTTTCAGGTTTGCAAATCCTTCCCGGATCGCCTTGTCGGTGACAGACGAAATCCAGAGACGTCTGCACGGCTTCTGGTTGTGCGCCTTGTCAAGAATCCACCGCGCCACCAGCTCGCCCTCGCGTCCGGCATCCGTTGCGATGACAACCTCATTCACGTCCTTCCTCGCAAGCTGTGTCGTCACGGCGTGATACTGTTTTCCGGTCTGCGGGATCACTTTGATCTGCAGTTTTTCCGGCATCATCGGCAGGACGGCAAGGTTCCATTCTTTGTATTTCTTGTCATAGTCCTCCGGGTCTTTTAAGGTCACCAGATGTCCGAGCGCCCAGGTGACGACGTACTTACTTCCCTCCAGCGCCCCGTTTTCTTTTTTGCTACACCCGAGCACGCGCGCGATGTCGCGTGCCACGGATGGCTTTTCTGCAATTACCAGAGTTTTCATGAAACTTTATTGCTCCTTTTCTATAGCTCTTTATAACGTTTTACGATTTCCTCCCGGTCTTTTCCGAGAATAAAATAATAATCAATCTGTCCGTCCCCGGCTGTGTGGAGATACGTTCCGAACGTCCGCACATTGCACAGCAGCGCCGTCTTCGATGCGGCCGCTGCGATGCCGTAGCCGCGGTTCGATGCAATGAGCGGCATCCGCGCCTGTTTTCCGCCGAAGGAGACGTAGCGTGCTTTGGCGGTTAGGTCCATCCACTCCGTCGAGAGAATGCCCTTCGCCTTCAATTTTTCCGATCCGCTCCAGTCGAAGAAGGTCCATGTCATGCCGCCGTCGATCATGCGCGGCTCATCCTTTTTCTCCGAGAGTAGCAGCTTCCCGTCTACATCGAAAAACTGCAGCGCACCGTCTTTCTTCTCGACCTTGATATGAAGCCGTTCTGTCTCGACAAGGACTGCCGTTTTCGATTCCTTCGCACCCCATTTGAAGGCGGTGTCTGCCTTTGGCTTCCAGTACGTATCCTGCACTTTTGCGGTCACGCCTTTGACGAAGCTGATGCGGATGACTTCCGGTGTGATCGGGGTAATGCGTAAGACACCGTACATGCTCGCAATCTCGACCGCCGACTTTCCTCTTTTCGCCCATTTCACGGCGCATTTAATCTTCGAATGACCCTTGATGCGCAGCAGCTCGTTTTCCGGAATGGCGCCGAATGCGTATGGCGAGGTATTGAGGCGGTCCGGCTGGACAGCTTCGCCCTGCATCGGATTCGCGCCGCCTGAACTCTTCGCACTCGACATACCGTTTGTGCCAGTCCCATTCTGCTGCCCGGCTTTTCCTGCCTGTGTTCCCGCCGCTCCGGTTCCGCTTCCCGCAAACCGGTGGCTTCCAGGCGCCTTTCCGCTGGCCTTTCCCTTGTAGGCTGCGCCCGCAAAGATCGACGATACGCCCTCCGGCACGCGCTGTTCCGAGGTCCGCGCATCATTCCACATATCTGCTCCTGCCGACATATTCTGCCCTGCGGATGTGCCCTTTTTCGTCATCACCGCCGTCCCCGTCGTGCTCGTATTTCCTGGCGCTCTTCCCGGAATCTGTTCCGGCTTGATCACGATCCGCCTCGGCCCGTGGCTGTTCCTCTCATCCATCTCCTGGATACCGATCGCACGGTTCTCTTCCCGCACCTCCTTCTGCGTCAGTGATACCTTTTCGTACTCCTTCTCCTTCGTCAGCGTCTCCATTGCAAATTCCTGATTGTGGCGGCCCTTCGGCGCTTCTTTTGCAAGGATTCCCGTCAGCTCTCCCGTATACAACACCGCCAGCTCATGCAGCGCACGCGTCGCCGCCACGTAGAGGAGCTTCACCTGCCCGTCATTCTCCGGATATTTTTCCTCCGTCTGCTCAAACAGCAGCACCGCATCGAACTCGAGTCCCTTCGTATACGCGACCGGAAGCACCATCACGCCCTCGCCGAACTCTGCCGTCTCGATGTCATCCTCCACAACCGGCACGTACTGTTTCAGTTTCTGCGCCGTCTTGGCAGCTTCCTCCTCATCCCGGCAGACAACGGCAATCGTCTCATATCCCTGCTCCTGCCATGCCTTGATCGTCTGCACACTCGCAGCAAGCAGCTCTGCCTCATCGCCGAACGCCTCTTTCCGCACTGCCGTTCCATGCCGCAGCACCGGCTCCACCGGATAAATCGCAAAGTCTCCGTGCCGCAGAATCTCATTCGCAAAGTCGGAGATCTCCACCGTATTCCGATAGCTCTTCCGCAGCACACCAAACGCGTCGTATGTTCCCGTCAGCACGAGCTTTTTCAGTTCCTCCCAGTCATTCAGACCGTACGAAAAATGAATATTCTGCGACGTATCACCCATAATCGTGTACGTGCAGTCGCGCAGACAGTAATGGAGCACCTGGTACGCCATCATACCGAAGTCCTGCGCCTCGTCGATGACCACATGGCTCGCCTCTCGCACCGGGTCGATCTCTTTAATGCGCTTGTAAAGATACGCCAGCGCCGCCAGATCGTAGACATCAAACGAATTTTCCGGCATTTCCACCGATTTTCCCTTTTCCGCCTGCTGCTCCAGGAACTGCAAATAGAGATCAAAAATGGATCCTCTCCACTTTCCATCCCCGAAATATTTCTCATATTTCCGCTTCAGCGCCTTTTTCTCACGCGCCGGAAACGTCACCTCTCTTCCCGAAACCTCGTTTTCAAATTTCGCAAGCAGGATCTCGTTCAGCATGCACATCTTTCCTTCTATGGAAAGTGTGGTCTGCTCCCTGCAGTAATCGTCGATGTACTCCGCACTAAGTAGCAGAGTGCCTGTCTTTTCCATCTTCACCGGCTCCCGCGGAATCTGCTCTGCCTCATACGCCCGGCAGAAATTTTCCAGATCGTAGAACCAGCCGCTGCCGCCCTTCACGCTGTTCTTCTCATCCGCCCGGTCAATACTGTGGACCTGATATTTTTTCTCGTCCCAGTCCTCGTACAGCAGCCGGATAAACAGCTGCTCCATCGTCATCTGGCGGATGCCGTACACGTCGAGTTCCGGCAGAACGCTCGTAATGTAATTCAGCAGAATGCGGTTGCTTCCGATAATATAGAAATCCTCCGGCCGGAAATTCTCCTCGTAATTGTAGAGAATATACGAAATCCGGTGCATCGCCACCGTCGTCTTTCCGGAACCTGCCACGCCCTGTACGATCAGGTTCGTCTTCGGTGACCGCCGGATAATGAGGTTCTGCTCCTGCTGAATCGTCGCGATGATCTCGCCGAGCACTGCCTTTTTATTTTTTGCAAGGTACTTCGTCAGCAGCTCGTCGTTCGCAACCACGTCGGAATCAAAGAAATCTTTCAGACGATCATTTTCAATCTCGTACGTCCGCTTCCGTTTCAAATCAATCGAAAAGGTTCCCTCCGAGCTCACCGTGTAACTGCACGGCCCGGTGCTGTTCTCGTAATAGACCGACGAGATCGGCGCACGCCAGTCGAGCACGACCGGTTCTGATTTCTCATCTGTAATGCCGACGCGCCCGATGTAATACGACTCTTCAAACGCAAGCCGCGGATCCTGAAAATCAATCCGCCCGAAATACGGCTTTTTCCTCGCCTTCTCCAGCCGCACCATGCCATGCTGGTATGCATTCAGCTTCGCCGTCGCATTGTTCCAGAGTGCCAGTCCTTCGGCCTCTTTCGCATCGTACGTCTCCATCAGATCTGCCAGATCCTCATTCGCCGACTGGATGTCCGTCTTCGCCTGCTGCAGATTCTGCTCGGCAATCCCGATCACCTTTGCAAGCTGTGCTTCCTCCTCTTCCCTCGTAAGTCCGGGAATCTCTGATTTCCTGATGCTTCGTTCCAGTTTCTCTTCTTCCACTTTGTGCCTCCTTTTTTCTGAAAAACTTTGTCTACATCAGCCCGTTCTTTTGATTCTTTTCTTTCCATCCCAATAAATTTTATTTTACCATGCACGCGCCGCCCCGGCAAGGCATTTCACCTGCCTTTCACGATAAAAGAGGCACCATGCATGTTCCGATGCACAGTGCCTCTCTTTATGTTTTCTCTTTTACTGTAAGTAATTTTTAAATTTCTTTTTGAACTCTTCGATATCGTTCGTATGGGCCTCCACCACGGCGTCCGGGTTTCCGGCGATCATCAGAACGCTCATCAGTGATTTCGCATCAAAGACGCATCGTCCTACTTTTACGTCAACGTCGTAATCCAGGCGTTTTACCATATTCACAAATTCTTCTACACTCTCTACTTCATCAAACTTTAACGGCAACGAAATCATATTTTCTGCATCCTTTCTGCTTTTTTGTCTTATTTTACTGATTTTGAATTCTGTTACGCAATTTCTTTCAAAATCGGTCAAAAACTTACACGATATCTTCATTTAGCTGTTTATCCTGAAAGGAGTAATGAAATCGCTTGCATTTTTGACTGAAACTAAAATAGCATACATCTGTTCTGCTGCAAATATCCGTTTTAGACAAAATTCGACGCATTTTTACAGCACTTTGCTCATATGTTCCGTTTGTTTCTTTTCCGGCACTTTTTTCGTCTGATCTGACGAGTGTGCAGACCTTAATTGAAAATTACTATCAGTAATGATTATGAGGTGGGTGTCAAAAGGTCTTTTGACACCGGTATCATGATTATTCACTAAAAATAATATTTCGGATCTTCCGGGACAGCGTATACGTTCCGGCATCTTTTTTCTGCGTCATCATCAGAAAGGTCATATTCATCTCCGGTACTACTTCCATATAGCAGCCCAGCCAGCCATCCCAGCCGAACTCGCCTCGACTTCCCAGTGTCACCGCACGCGTCGGATCTACCAGAACACGCATCAGGTTGCCGTAGGAGAATCCCTCCAGACCGATCCAGTTATCAAATCCTGCCTGCTGTGCGGCACTTAACGTATGGCTTCCCAGAAATTTTGCGGTTGCCGGGCGAAGAATCTGTACCCCATGATACGTTCCTCCATTCAGCAGCATCTGGGCAAATTTTGCATAATCATCGATGGTGGAAGCAAGACCTGCGCCGCCTGCCTCATACGCCGGGCGGTGTGCCATGTCATTCTGCACGCCGAGGTTGTTATCGGTATAAAGCACAGCCTCCTGTCCCGCTTTGCAGTCGTAAACCTTCATCAGACGGTCTTGTTTCTCCGCCGGAACCCAGAAATCTGTATCGTTCATGCCGAGTGGCTCAAAAATTTCTTTTTTCAGGAAATCACCAAAACGCATACCGCTTGCGACCTCGATGACCGCGCCGACAACGTCCGCTGATGTTCCGTAGCTCCAGGACTGGCCCGGCTGATACAGCAGTGGGATTTTTCCCAGACGGTTGGCAAATTCTACCGTGCCGATCGTTCCTCCGTTTCCTTCCTGGATTCCGCGGATCACTTCTTCAAAAAGTGCATCGGTCTGCCGTCCCGTCTCATTCGTTCCGCCGTATGTCAGCCCAGATGTCATATTCATGATATCCTCAAGGAGTATCTCCCGATCCGCTTTTTCCATCTGACCGTCTTCCCCGCACACCATCTGACCGGCAAATCCCGGCAGATACAAGCTGACCGGATCCGCCAGATCGACAACGCCGCGCTCCACAAGAATCATCATAGCCGTCGCGGTGATCGGCTTGCTCATCGAATAGAGACGGAAAATCGCATCACGCGAAATTGGCTTTTTCGCCTCGATATCCGCATAGCCGCTCTCCAGATACACCTGCTCCTCTCCGTCTTTGATTACCATCAGAAGACAGCCCGGCGTCTCCCCTTTTGCAACAGACACATCCATCACCTGCTGCAGTCTCTCCTTTATGATCTGCTCCATTGTATTTTTGAAACCTCCATTTGAATTTTTTTATTTTTCTCTATTTTACCTCTCATTTTTTGTCATGTCATCTTTTATCTTGCTTTTTCTGCCTCTGTCCTTTGTTTGTTACAGTTCACAGGTATCCTGCGAACTGTAACATTTGCTTCTTTTATCTGAAATCTTGCAACTTTTCTGAAATTAAGAAAAACCATCAAAAACCATCATTGCCCTGTGACGAAAAATATGGTATTCTATACTTAATATAGAGTTACAAATCTTCAGCTTTTAGAAAAACGAGGTGAACATTTTGCTGAAAACGAACGAATCCGCAGAAAATTATCTGGAAACCATCCTGGTACTGAGTCAGAAAAAACCCGTCGTGCGCGGTGTTGATATTGCCGAAGAATTAGGCTTTAAGAAATCGAGTGTCAGTGTTGCCATGAAAAACTTACGTGAAAAAGAGCAGATCCGTGTAACGCCGGAAGGCTACATCTATCTGACCGACAGCGGACGCGCCATCGCAGAGATGATCTATGAACGCCACCAGCTCCTCTCCCGCGGCCTGATGAGCCTGGGTGTCGACGAGCATACTGCTACAGAAGATGCCTGCCGCATCGAGCATGTGATCAGTCAGGAGAGCTTTGAGGCGATCAAACGCCACCTGCATCTTCGCACCGAAGAATAACGATTCCAAAAAAGCTGCCGGAGTTTCTTTCCCTCCGACAGCTTTTTCTGTTACATCATTCTTAAAAGAATTTACCACCTGCAGATTTTATAATTCAAACTGAAAGCTTCCGCCTTTCAACGGATTCTTTCGGTTTTTTATCTCTTCTTACAGTGTAAATGTATAGGTTCCGCTTCCAAGCTCGACCGTATCCGTCAGATTCTCCGGGTCTTTGTACAGCGTCGCCGTCGTATTCACCGGAATCGTAACCTGATACTCTACCTGTTCGCCTTTTCGCTCCCATCCAGCCGAAATCACGCCGTACGGGCTATCCACCGAACCTTTCGTAAAGGAAAGCGGGCCAGGCTGCGGTTTCAGCAGAATGTGCTGGTAACCCGGCTTTTTCTCATCTCTCTGAATGCCAAGTCCTGTATGATACAGCCAGGAAAGGACACTTCCGAGGGAATAATGGTTGAACGAGTTCATCGCGTTCTGGCCTCCGAAGCCTTTTTCCTTCGTGTAGGAGTCCCAATGCTCCCAAATCGTCGTCGCTCCCTGCGTAACCGGATACAGCCAGGACGGGAATGATGTCTGAAGCATCATCTTCCATGCGTCCTCCACTGCTCCCTGCTCTGTCAGCATCTGATTCAGGATGCCGGTTCCGAAAAATCCCGTTCCAACCGTATGGCCGATCGCCCGTGTCTTCCGGATCAGGTGCTCGCCCATCTGCTTTCTGTCCTCTGCCACGCCATAGGACAGAGCAATCGCATAAGAGCACTGCGTATCACAGAGCGTTCCGTCTGCATTGCAGGTTTTTCCGGACTCTGGAAGAACGAAAGTCTCGTTCCAGAACTTCTTCACCTTCGCAGCAAGTTCCTCGTACTGATGCTGCTCCTCTGTTTTTCCAAGCGCTCCGGCAATCCGGCTCATCAGATCGGCTTCTTTATAATAGAACGCATTCCACAGCAGCAGCAGATCCGTCTCCTCCGGTGCCAACCAGTCTCCGAGCGGTCCGATCGCCGGATTTACCTTCGTTCCCGGCAGTCCCTTGTCTTTCATATAGTCCATATATTTCTGCATGCCCGGATAGAATTTCTCCAACGTGCGGATATCGCCGTACTGCTCATACAGCTCCCACGCCATGAAAATGCTCGCGCACTCATACGTAATGCCGCCGAATCCGCCGCCCACCGGTGCAATCTCCGGGTACTGACCTTCCGGCGTCTGCAGATCATGCATCGCCTGCAGGTTCCGCTCATAGAATTTTTTCAGACTGCTGTTGTTCAGCGCAGTATGACAGAAAATATGTGTATCACCGGCCCATCCCATACGCTCATTTCGCTGTGGGCAGTCGGTCGGAATGTTAATGAAATTGCATTTCTGTGACCAGGAAACATTCTCGGCAAACCGGTTCAGCAGTTCGTGGCTGCTCGTAAAGCTGCCGTTGAACTCCGTCACGGAAGAATACTGAAGGCTCTCAACCTCCTCCAGTTCCGGCGCATGCTCCACACCACTGATCTCGATGTAGCGGTAGCCATGGAACGTAAATTTCGGCTGGAACACCTCTTCCCCGCCGCGGCAGATATAGACATCGGTACTCGTCGCATCTCGGTAATTTTCCAGCATCACCGTGCCTTCTTTTCCGGCATACTCCGGCAGATCCGGATAAAGCACCTCCGCATAGCGGACGATGACTTTTGTGCCTGCCTTTTCATGCAGTGTGATCCGCGGCACACCGGCCATCTCCTGCTTCAGATCGTAGAGATATACACCCGGGAACAGTTCTTTTCTCGTCTTTGCCTTTCTCCGGTCCACAATTCGTACCGGCGCATCGTACTCGCCGATGAATTCCGGCTGCTGCTCATGAACCGCCGGCCAAGACCGACCAAAGCCCGGCATTGTGTTGAATTCTTCGATCAGCACGGTATCGACAACAACTGGTGTTTCCCAGGTACTGTCATCGAACTCCGGCAGGGAATATGTTTCATAAATTTCCGCCCGGCGCGCATCGTACTGCTCTCCGGCAAAATAGCTCGAAAACAGGTACGGTCCTTCGCCGAAATATTTCCAGTCCTCGGTGTTCGTTCCAAAGACTTCGCGGCTTCCATCCTCATATGTCATCACAACTTTGGCAAGCAGGCTTTCCTTGTCGCCGAAGTAGTTGAAGTTTTTCACAACAAAAGTCTGCGCCTCACTCCACCAGCCCGAAGCCAGCGTCACACCGATTCCATTTTTTCCTGTTTTCAGCAACCCTGTGATATCGTACGTCTGATAATTCATTCTGTGGTCATACTGTGTCAGGCCCGGGCGCAGCAGATTTTCTGTGATCTCCTGTCCATTAATCCGGCAGTCATAGATACCGCGCGCGGTGATATAAAGACGCGCCGATGTCAGCATTTTCTCCTCCCGGCACGAAACGGTTGTCCGCAGCATCGGAATCGAATGGTGGGACGGATCCGCTGTAATCTGGCTGTTTTCTACTTTAAAGCATCCCTCTTCCACCGGAACGGTCTCTGCAAAGATACTTTTTCCACCGTCCAGCCGTCCCTCCGGCGTCTCCCGGATAATTTCCTCAGATGGTTTTCTCACATTTCGTACCGTCAGGTTCTTAAAATATCCTGTCGTCTCTTTTCCCGCATAAAATCCGATCTCATTCAGTCTCGGATACGGCAGCACGTCGTTGTTTCCTCTCGGATTTAACTGGCGTCCGGATACCTTCGTTCCGAAAAAGCCGTGCTCCTCAATCGCATCCACAAGGATTCCATCGACATAGGCGTATGCCACATTGCCGTCAACCTGTACGGTCAGCTTATGAAATGCATCCGCATTCTCCGGTGTCAGGATTTCCTGCGTCTTTTCGTTCCAGTTGACCAGCTTTGTGACTGCGAACGGCTTCGCCGCATCGTCCTCCGGTGCATAGCCCACGCGGTAAATCTCAAGACATGCATCGCCATCTCCAACACAAACGGCATAACGGATATAGTTCTCCCCTTCCATGTCAAGCTCATTTTTCGTATGATCATTCAACCGGAAGTCATTGGCTCCAAAAACAATACCTGCCTCGCCCTTTCCGCCGGCCATCCGGAATTCACTCTCAATCGTAAAGACCCCTCGGTTCTCCGCGCAGACCGTCGCATGCGGTGCACCGATCCACTTGGCACCCTCCCATGCCTCAATCGAAGAATCCAGGAATCCTGTCTCGAATGCCGTTTCTGCTTCTGCCTTTCCGCCGTGGTTGTCCCACACCTCTGCCTTTACTTTATATTTTGTGCATGGCTGCAGTGCTTCTCCCTCATAAAGAATTCCTGTCGACACGCCTGTCTCTATTTTTCCGCTGTCCCATACGGTCTGTACCCCCATCTGCACAACAATCCGGCATGCGCTCTGTAGGAGATTCTGCTCTCCTTCGTCTGCCGCAAGTAGCCAGGAAAATGCCGGCTTTTTCTCATCCAGGCCGATCGGCGCCATCTGGTCTTCAATCAGAATTTTTTCTATCTTCATTGTTGCAACCTCCCATCGCAAGTTTCAGCATGATTTGCTGATTCTATTATACCTTCCCGCATTCCTCTCTGTTAAGGTCAGTTTTTGCAAAAAAAAGCGTCTTTATTTGCATCTTTTCCGGTGCTATAATAAAGGAAATTACGAAAGAGAGGTACCCTAAAATGAAAGTATTATTAATCAACGGAAGTCCTCATGCAAAAGGCAGCACCTATACTGCTCTTCATGAGATGGAAAAAGTATTTACAGAAAACGGCATTGAAGCTGAAATTGTCCATATTGGAAACAAGGATATCCGCGGCTGTGTTGCCTGCGGCGCCTGTTCCAAGCTCGGAAAATGTGCTTTTTCCGATATGGTAAATGAAGTGGCTCCGAAATTTGAAGAGGCAGACGGTCTTGTTGTCGGCAGCCCTGTCTACTATGCATCCGCAAATGCAACACTGGTTGCTTTCCTTGACAGACTATTCTTCAGCACTCATTTCGACAAAACGATGAAGGTCGGCGCTTCCGTTGTATCGGCACGCCGCGGCGGTCTCTCCGCTACGTTTGATGAGCTGAACAAATACTTTACGATCTCCGGCATGCCGGTCGCTTCCGGACAGTACTGGAACAGCATACATGGAAATAACGCCGATGAAGCTCAGCAGGATCTCGAAGGTCTGCAGATCATGCGCACACTCGCCCGGAATATGAGCTTTCTGATGAAAAGCATTCAGCTCGGAAAAGAGAGCTTTGGTCTTCCAGAAAAAGAGCCGCATGTCGGCACAAACTTTATCCGCTGATTTCAAATACCGCCTTTCAGACTTTCTCTCTGTCTGGAAGGCGGCATTTATATTAGGAAACCTTTGTATACGAAAAGAAGCCTGCTTTCGCAGACTTCTTTTTTAAGCGACCCGGATCGGGATCGAACCGACGACCTCCGCCGTGACAGGGCGGCGCTCTAA
>CAVLAW010000014.1:0-1301 GCA_963661155.1 Tidjanibacter massiliensis
AGCGCGGATTTTTCCAGACGGCTGACCTGCGCCTGCGAGATACCGATTTCCCGGGCAACCTCCATCTGGGTCTGGCCCTCGTAGAAACGCATGCGGATGATCTGGCGCTCGCGCTCGTTGAGGCGGGCAACGGCGTCCCGCAGTGCGAGATTCTGCACCCAGTTTTCTTCTTTGTTTTTCTTATCGCTTAACTGATCCATGACATACAGCGTGTCGCCGCCCTCGGTGTAGACGGGCTCATACAGGCTCATCGGGCTTTGGATGGCATCGAGGGCATAGACGATGTCCTCTTTTCCAATGCCGATTTCCGCGGCAATTTCTTCGATGGTCGGCTCTTTCTGGTTCTGCTTGAGATAGAGCTCGCGGGCGCAGATGGCGCGGTAGGCCGTGTCGCGCAGGGAACGGCTGACGCGGATCGCATTGTTGTCACGCAGATAACGCCGGATTTCTCCGATGATCATCGGAACGGCGTAGGTGGAAAAGCGGACGTTTAAGGTTGTGTCAAAGTTGTCAATCGCCTTAATCAGGCCGATACAGCCGATCTGGAAGAGATCGTCAGCATTTTCACTGCTGTTGGAAAAGCGCTTGATGACGCTTAAGACGAGGCGCAGGTTGCCCTGAATGTAGCGTTCACGGGCGTCCGGATCGCCTTCGCGGGCTTTCTTCAGCAGAGTTTCCTTTTCTTCAGTATTCAGCACGGGAAGGTGTGATGTATTGACTCCACACAGTTCAACTTTATTGATCGCCATGGTATGAATCCTCCTGAAACATGGAACGTTTGGGTTATACGTTCATGATTGGCAGTTGGCGGGGCGAATATACGAGTGCCGGAAAAATTTCATAAAGTTTTAGCCCTTGACAATGGTTCGTAAAATTGCAGGACGGCTATTGTAGAAAGGGCGGAAGATGTGATAAGATAAGGGAAGTGTACGAAATGAGAGGTTTTGTTTTATGATGACTGGAAAGGAACGGAGAGAAGAGATTCTCCGAAGAATTATGAGCAGTAAAACGCCGGTTTCCGGTGCAGCGCTGGCAAAGAGCTGTGAAGTGAGCCGGCAGGTGATTGTGCAGGACATCGCGTTGATCCGCGCGGCCGGATACGATGTGATTGCGACGAACCGCGGCTATATCTGCAGCAGCCCTGCACGCGAGACGAGAGTATTTGAAGTCAACCATACCGACGAGCAGATGCAGGATGAGCTGAACACGATCGTAGATTTCGGCGGTGTTGTGCTGGATGTGATGGTCCGCCATGAGGTGTATGGAGAACTGCGGGCCGATCTGAATATCAGCTCACGAAA
>CAVLAW010000014.1:1311-26334 GCA_963661155.1 Tidjanibacter massiliensis
AAACAAGGTAGCGCTGTTTATGGAAGAGATCCGGCAGGGAACGTCGCGGCCGCTGAAGAATATCACATCAGGAGAGCACTTCCATACGGTATCGGCAGATTCTGCACAGACGCTGGATCTGATCGAGGCAGAACTGAAAAAGAAAGGCTATCTGGTACGGACCGTGGAATAGCGGCAGAGCATGCTGAAAAACGACTTATTTTCATAAAAAACTGTTATTCTGAAAAATTTTAAAAATTTTTTCAAAAAGGTGTTGACTTTTCTCTTAGGATAGTGTAATATACATGATGTCAGCGGGAACGAGTGATAAACAAAGAGTTCCAAAGCGACAAAGAAATGTGCGTTTAGCTCAGCTGGATAGAGCGTTTGGCTACGGACCAAAAGGTCGGGGGTTCGAATCCTCTAACGCACGGACGATGACCGTCCTGGTGAAAACCAGGGCGGTTTTTTCGTATGCAGAATGGAAAATAAAAACCAGGATCTTTTGGCCGCAGCGAAACGGGCGTGTTAAAAAAATGCGGAAAAGAACTTGTATGCTCATTGACACAAGTAAGATACATCTCATATAATAAAGCAAAATTCAAGATCTCGAAAGGAGACAAGTCATGGCGAAGTTAGTAATTGATGCGAACAGAAAGCTTTCGAAAATCAATAAGGAGATTCAGGGTCAGTTTTCAGAGCATCTGGGAAGATGTATTTATGAAGGTCTTTATGTAGGAGAAAATTCCGACATTCCGAACGTGAACGGAATGCGTACGGATGTCGTTGAGGCGCTGAAAAACATCAAAGTTCCGGTTCTGCGTTGGCCGGGCGGCTGTTTTGCGGATGAATATCACTGGAAAGACGGCATCGGCCCGAAAGAAAGCCGCAAAAAGATGATCAACACCAACTGGGGCGGCGTTGTTGAGGACAACAGCTTCGGCACGCACGAATTCTTTGAACTCTGCCGTCAGCTTGGCTGTGAGACGTATATCAACGGAAATATGGGCAGCGGTACGGTGCAGGAGATGTCCGAGTGGGTGGAATATATGACGTTTGACGGTATTTCCCCGATGGCAGATCTTCGTGCAGAGAATGGCCATGAAGAACCTTGGACGGTTGATTTCTTCGGCGTCGGCAATGAGAACTGGGGCTGCGGCGGAAATATGAATCCGGAATTTTACGGAAATATGTACCGCAGATATCAGACCTTTGTGCGCGATTACGATGGAAACAAGAAAATCCAGAAGATTGCCTGCGGCGCCAACGTCGATGATTACGAATGGACCCAGGAGGTTCTGAAAGCCTGCTTCCGCAGAACAGCTCCGTATCAGCACGGAATGATGGACGGCCTGTCTCTTCATTATTATACGGTTCTGGGAAGCTGGGAACATAAGGGAAGTGCAACGGATTTTACAGAAAAAGACTGGTATAAGACCATGAAAAAGACGATGTACATGGAAGAGCTGATCCGCCGCCACGGCGCCATTATGGATCAGTACGACCCGGACAAAAAGGTCGGCATGATGGTCGATGAGTGGGGTACCTGGTACGATGTAGAGCCGGGAACGAACCCGGGCTTTTTGTATCAGCAGAATACGATGCGAGATGCACTGGTAGCCGGTATCAACCTCAACATCTTCAACAAACACAGCGACCGCGTCAAGATGGCAAACATCGCACAGATGGTCAATGTTCTGCAGTCGATGATCCTGACCGAGGGCGAGAAGATGGTGAAGACACCGACCTACCACGTTTTCGATCTGTACAAAGCGCATCAGGACAATGAACTGCTGGCAAGTTCTCTGGAGACCGAGCAAGTTGGACTGGAAGACGAATACAAGGTTCCGAACCTGACGGAGTCCGTTTCTGTGGATGCAGACGGCGTCCTGCACATCACCATGACGAATGTGGATCTGGAACATGCCTATCCGGTGGAGACAATGCTCCTTGGAAGAAAAGCCGGCGAGATCAAAGCAGAGATCGTAACGGGCCAGATGCAGGATAAAAATACCTTTGAAGCACCGGAAACCGTCGGCGTTCAGTCATTTAACGGCGTGCAGGCAACCGAAGAAGGCCTTTCCTTCACGATTCCGGCATGCAGCGTGCTTCATATCGCAGTAAAATAAAGAAATTTAAGTTCTGGAGGATTTCGATGGACGGAAATACCAGAATCTGCAAAAAATGCCTGCTTCGTGAAATGGACGAGGCAGGCTTTTTTCAGAATATGTATGATTATATTGCGCGGATCCCATCGGACGATAAAGCGTCGGATGAGGAATATGAGCGCAGACTTTCGATCTGCAAAGAATGCGAAAAACTGCTGTCGGGCATGTGCCGCATGTGCGGCTGCTACGTGGAAATGCGCGCAGCCATTGCCGTGCGGGACTGCCCGGGGAAAAAGTGGTAAGATCAGCCGGAAATCGTTTCGGATTCCGGTGCAACTTTCGGGTCTTTAAAATACCGTGTCAGCTTCGGCACAGAGACGAACAGCGTCAGGAACTCCGCAACCGGGATCGACAGCCATACTCCGTTGGTACCGAGCACCAGCGGCAGAAGCAGTGCAGAGAGGATGATAAAGACGAAGGTGCGCAGGAATGAAATCAGCGCGGAAGTCTTTCCGTCGGACAGCGCCGTGAAAATACCGGAGGCAACGATATTGGTACCGCAGAACAGATAACCAATGGAAAACAGATAACCGCCGTGGCGTGTCAGTTCATAGCCGTACGTGCCTTTCTGCATAAAAACGGCAGAGATGACCGGAGAACCGAAAGTGGCCGCAAGTGTAATGATGACAGCACTTGCCAGAACGAAGCGGAGGCTGATGCGGTAAAGTTTGATCAGGCGTTGTTTATTGCGGCAACCGTAGTTGAAGCTGAACACCGGTGCGACACCGATACTGTAGCCGAGGTACAGGGCAACGAAGAGAAACTGTCCATACAGGATCGCCGTGATGGCAGCAACGCCGATTTCTCCTTCGAGTTTCAGCATCAGCATATTAAAGAGATACGTGACAACGGCCGTAGAGAGGTTGCTGACCATCTCGGAGGCGCCGTTGAAGCAGCTTTTCGAGAGCAGGCCTTTGGAAAACTCCGGCCGGGTGAAGCAGAGACCCTTGCGTGCAAAGGCAAAGTATAAAATGCCGACAACCGCCGGGATGCACTGGCCAAGGCCGGTGGCAAGCGCGGCTCCGGAGACGCCGAGATGCAGCGGCACGACGAAAACATAGTCGAGAATCATGTTGGCGATACCTGCGGATACGGTAAGGACAAGTCCAAGGCCCGGACGTCCGGCCGTTACGAAGAAGGACTGGAACAGCGCTTGCAGAAGGCAGGCCGGGGCAAAGAACAGGATGATCCGCAGATAGGAAACACCGTAATCCATCAGCACCGGTGTTGCGCCGAGCAGACTGCAGATCTGACGGCAGAAGACATTGCCGAGGACGGCGCCCAGAACACCGATGATCACTGTAGTGAGTGCAAGGGCGGAAAAGTTCCGGTTGGCTTCCTCAGGTTTTCCCTGACCGATCTTCGCTGCGACAACCGCGCTGCCGCCGGTACCGAACATGATACCGACCGCGAGAAGAACGCTGACGGCAGGATAAACGATGTTGACGGCGGAAAGCGCCATGCTGTC
The DNA here is from genome assembly GCA_963661155.1 of Tidjanibacter massiliensis. GTDB lineage: Bacteria > Bacillota > Clostridia > Lachnospirales > Lachnospiraceae > Fusicatenibacter > Fusicatenibacter massiliensis_A. The sequence goes on from CAVLAW010000014.1 coordinate 4,927, forward strand.
GACGTACTGTGCGATGAAAAAGCCGTCCACAATGCTGTAGAGCGACATGAAGATCATCATGATGATCGACGGAAAGGCGAACTTCAGCAGAGAGCCGAAGCTGAAATCTTTTGCGAGTGACTGACTCATAAAACAAAAACCTCCTTTGTGATTTGAAAAGCCCGTAAAGGGGCTGATTTCTTGTAAAAACGCAAACTGTCTGTTATTATAAAGGATAGGGTAACCCTATAGTCAAGAGCAGATACGTGAAAAGTATAAAAATTACAGGTAAAATGGAGAGTGCAATGGGAAAAGAGGAATATTTGAGCGCCGGGCGTTTTGCGATGGTGGTGGGAACAACGAAGGAAACGCTGTTCCATTACGACGAGATTGGCCTGTTCCGGCCGAAAATGAGAGGCGCGAACGGTTACCGTTATTATGCGCTGGATCAGGTGGAGACATTCGATGTGATCGGAATGCTGCGCGAACTCGGCATGCCGCTGGCGGAAATTCGAAGTTATCTGGAACAGCGCAGTCCGGAAAAATTCGGCATGCTGCTGGAGCAGGAAGAAAAAATCGTTCGTGAAAAAATGCAGCGGCTCCGCGAAATGCAGCGCTGGATCGGAGAAAAGAAACATTTTCTGGCACAGGCAGTGGCGGAATGCCGTGAGGCGTTCGAGAAAGATCCGTCGTGTCCTGTGGGAATTCATACACTGTCGACCCAGTATCTGGTTACGAATCACAGCGAGACGGCGGACAATCTGGCGGTAAATAAAAAAATCGGGGAACTGTATGAATACTGCGGCAGATACGGAAACCGAAGCTCTTATAATGTAGGCTTTACGCAGAAACGGGAAAAACTGGAGCAGGGAATTTTTCTGGATTACCGTGATTTTTATCTGCTCTTTGACCATGCGCCGGCAAAGGTGAAATATACGGTGCGGCCAGAGGCAGAATACCTCTGCTACTATTATAAAGGGCCGTGGCAGGAGATTGAACCTGCATACAGGAATCTGTTTCGGCATGCGGCGGAGCAGAAGCTCGTGCTGGATGAAATCTTTTATGAGGAATATATGATGGATGCGCTGACAAGTCCGGAGCTGGAGCAGTATATCACAAGAATTGCCGTAAAAATTATAAAAAATCCACAAACTTTTTTAATTCCCTCTTGACCATGACGCTACGTCACCCGTTATAGTGAGGTTACAACAAGATGAAATGACATAAAACTGACAATACACATCATGAAAAGAAAAGGAGAAAAAGCATGAAAGTATTAGTAACAGGCGGAGCCGGATTTATCGGCGGAAACTTTGTACATCACATGGTAAACAAATATCCGGATTACCAGATCGTAAACCTGGATCTTCTGACCTATGCAGGAAACCTGGAGACTCTGAAACCGGTTGAAGACAAACCGAACTACAAATTTGTAAAGGGCGACATCGCAGATGAAGCATTCATCATGGATCTGTTCGAGAAAGAAAAATTTGACGTTGTTGTCAACTTCGCAGCAGAGAGCCATGTAGACCGTTCCATCGAGGATCCGGGCATCTTCGTTCAGACGAACGTAATGGGAACCCGCGTACTGCTGGACGCTTCCAGAAAATTCGGCGTAAAGAGATATCATCAGGTATCCACTGATGAGGTTTACGGAGATCTTCCGCTGGACCGCCCGGACCTGTTCTTCACAGAGACCACTCCGATCCACACTTCCAGCCCGTACTCTGCATCCAAAGCAAGCGCAGACCTGTTCGTACTGGCTTATCACAGAACTTTCGGTACTCCGGTTACCGTTTCCAGATGCTCCAACAACTACGGACCGTACCACTTCCCGGAAAAACTGATCCCGCTGATGATCAGCCGCGCGCTGGCAGACGAGGAGCTTCCGGTATACGGAAACGGCGAGAACGTAAGAGACTGGCTGCATGTATCTGACCACTGCGAAGCCATCGACCTGATCATCCACAAAGGTAAAGTAGGCGAGATCTACAACATCGGCGGACACAACGAGAGAACGAACCTTCAGGTTGTACAGACCATCCTGAAAGCCCTGAACAAACCGGAATCTCTGATCAAATACGTAAAAGACCGTCCGGGACACGACAGAAGATATGCGATCGACCCGACCAAGATCGAGACCGAGCTTGGATGGAAACCGAAATACAACTTCGATACCGGAATCGCACAGACCATTCAGTGGTATCTGGACAATGAAGACTGGTGGAAACACATCATCAGCGGCGAGTATCAGAATTACTTCGCTGAGATGTACAAAGACCGTCTGTAAGAGAGAAAAAGTGAAAGCAGAGGCTGCATAACAGGCGGCTTCTGCAAAGGAGTGGTGGATATGGATCAATATTATACCACTGGTGAATTTGCCCGGATGGCCCATGTGACCATTCGGACAATTCGCTATTATGACAAAAAAGGGCTGCTGAAGCCGAGCTTTATCAACGAATCTGGTTACCGGATGTATTCTGATGAGGATTTTCTGAAGCTCCAGAAAATTTTATCCCTGAAGTATCTTGGATTTTCGCTGAATGAAATCGGAAATATGACGATCCACGATACGAGCGCCGATATCCTGAAGTCGCTGAAAATGCAGATCGGTCTTGTCCATAAAAAGATGGAAAATCTGGAGCAGATGGAAAAGGCACTGCAGAATACGACGCAGATCCTGGAGGAGACGAACCAGATTGACTGGACAGGAATTCTGAATCTGATTCATCTGACCGATATGGAAAAGACGCTGGTGGAACAGTACAAAAACGGGGAAAACCTGAACATCCGTATTTCGCTGCATGAGCAGTATTCGAAAAACAAAAAGGGATGGTTCCCGTGGCTGTTTGAGCAGATGGATTTTGCCGGTGCACGCCGGATTCTGGAAATCGGCTGCGGAAACGGGCAGCTTTGGAAATCGGCAGATCCGTCCCTGTTAAAAGGAAAATATATCTGTCTTTCCGACCTGTCGGACGGCATGATCCGTGATGCGGCGGAGAATCTGGGGGAAGAGAGGGCATCCTGCTTCGATTTCCGGACGCTGGACTGCCAGAAACTGCCGTTCCCGGATGCAGAGTATGACCGGATTATTGCAAATCACGTTCTGTTTTATGTACAGAATCTTTCCCGAGGGCTGCAGGAAATCAGCCGCGTGCTTTCGGATGACGGCGTGTTCTATTGCAGTACGTATGGAAGCCGCCATATGAAAGAAATCACCGATCTGGTGCAGGAGTTTGATCCGCAGATCAATCTGTCGGAGGTGGCACTGTATACGATTTTCGGACTGGATCACGGAGAGAAGCAGTTAAAGCCATATTTTGGCAGTGTGGAGAAACGGATCTACGAGGACAGCCTCTGGGTCGATCGCCCGGAGCCGCTTCTTGACTATATTCTTTCGTGCCACGGCAATCAGAATGAATATCTTTACCCGAGACAGCGGGAATTTAAAGAATTTCTGGAGAAGAAAATTCAGAAACACGGCGGAATTTCAATTACGAAGGAAGCCGGCGTATATATCTGCAGAAAATAAAAACGGAAATGGGGAGACCGACATGAAAATGAAGGTCTCTTTTTTCTGGCGTTTTTTCGGCAAGTTTGACAAAAATGTTAAAAAGTAAATACAGAGTATGTTTTTTGTATTGCCAGTTATCACAAAAGGATGTATACTGTAACAGAATGTCTAAGTATGCGTGACTTAAAGAAAGAAGCACAAAAGAGGGATAAGGTATGAAGGATTTATTTGATGTACACTGCCATATGGTCCCGGGGGTAGACGATGGTGCATCTGACCTGGAAGAGTCGCTGGCAATGCTGAAAATGCAGCATCAGGACGGGGTCAGAAAGATCATCATCACACCGCATTATCGGCGGCGGATGTTTGAAACACCGGCAAAAAAGGTGCATGAGCAGTTCCTGAAACTGCAGGAAGCGGCAAAAAAGGAGTATCCGGACATGTCGCTTTATCTTGGGTGTGAGCTTCACTCCAACATGGACCTTCAGGAGATCCTGGAAAAACGAAAATATGTGACCATGGCCGGTTCTTCCTACGTTCTGCTGGAATTTTCCGAAGGAGATTCCGCACAGCACATCCGTGAGAGAGTCTACAACGTACTGTCCTGCGGCTATGAACCGATTATCGCGCATGTAGAGCGCTATCAGGCAACCATAAAAGACGTCGGATTTTCCAGCGATCTGGTGGATATGGGCGCAAGACTGCAGGTCAATGTGGAAAGTATTCTTGGAAAGTACACCTGGGGTGCAAAACGCTACTGCAGAAAACTGATGAAGGAAGATCTGCTGAGTTTCGTCGGCAGCGATTCCCATAACACAAAAACACGAATCCCCAACATAGGGGCAGGCGCCGCCTATGTTTCAAAAAAAATGGGAGAGGCATATGCAAACAGGATTTTCCACGATAATCCTATGGAAATCTTAAGGGATGCCGGAGAAATCTAAAAAAACAGTCAGGAGAAAAAGATGGAAACGAATCAACAGAATCAGGATGAAATTGAAATCGATTTACTGGAACTGCTCCGTGTACTCTGGAGTAAGATCGGCTATGTGATCTTAGCTGCCCTTGCTCTTAGCCTTGTGATGGTACTTGTCAGCAAGGTAGTTATGAAGCCGCAGTATGAATCGACAACAAAAATGTATGTATTATCCAAACAGGACAGCAACAGCAGTACAGTAACAAGCGGAGATCTGCAGGCAAGTTCTCTGTTAACCAAGGACTATGCAGAGCTGATTCAGAGCCGTCAGGTTCTTGAGACTGTCATTGCACAGTTAAACCTGGACCTTACGTATGAGCAGCTGCTTGAAAAACTCACCGTTACTACACAGAATGATACCCGTATTCTTTCGATCACGGTAAAAGATGGAGATCCGTATCTGGCAAGCCAGATCGCAGATGCGGTTCGTGAGGCAGCAGCAGAACATATCCAGAATGTTATGAATACAGAAGCGGTAAACGTGGTAGATAAGGCAAACATTCCGGATGAGCCGGTAAGCCCGAGCGTGAAGAAAAACGGACTGATCGGCGCCGTGGCAGGAGCGTTCATCGCGATTGTTATCATCATCATTGTTTATCTGACCAACGACACAATCCAGACCTCCGAAGATGTAGAACGCTATCTGGGCGTGAGCACACTCGGCATGATTCCGATCCGGGAAGGTCAGAAAAAGAGCAAAAAGAAAAATAAAAATGGCCGTGGAAGAAAGAAATAAGGGAGGATACGGAACGTGAATCAGGTAGTAGTAAAACAGGAAAAATCAGGCTATCAGATTGTGGAAGCCTACAAATCTCTTCGTACCAACCTTCAGTTCTGCGGAGAGGACAAAAAAGTAATCGCAGTTACAAGCTGTACACCAAATGAGGGAAAGAGCAGCGTTTCCATGCAGCTTGGCATTTCCCTGGCAGAGACCGGAAAACGTGTCATTCTGATCGATGCCGACCTTCGTAAATCGGTTCTTCTTGGAAGAACAAAAGCACAGAAATCAGTCCGCGGACTGGCACACTTCCTTTCCGGACAGGCAACTCTGGAGGATGTCATCTGCTCGACCAATATCAAAAACTTTTACATGATCTATTCCGGCCCGTTCCCGCCGAACCCGGCAGAGCTTCTGGGCGGAAAGAATTTCCGCAGCCTTTTAAATGCGCTTCGTAAAGTTTACGATTATGTAATCGTAGATACCCCGCCGCTCGGCAGCGTCATCGACAGTGCAATCGTTGCAGAGATCTGCGACGGTTCGATCATGGTCATCGAGTCCGGTGTCATCAGCTACCGTTTTGCACAGGAAGTCAAGAGCCAGCTCGAGAGAAGTAACTGCCCGCTGCTCGGTGTTGTCCTGAACAAGGTAGATATGCAGAAGCAGGCGTACGGCAAGTACGGTAAATACGGCAAGTATGGAGACTACGGAGACTACGGCCAGGAGGAGGACGAGTAACTGCCATGAAAAAAGGGATTGTAGCAGGATTGATCGTTCTGTGCATAGCGCTTGGAGCCGGAACCGCGGCTGTCGCTGCGACGAATGATCGGAAGGGTCCGGAAATTGATGTCCCTTCCGGTGCGGATGTGACATATGAGGAAGGCAGCGATACATCTTCGCTGTTGGAGGGAGTTACCGCAACCGATGACAAGGACGGAGATGTGACGGATTCACTTGTGATTGAAAATATTTTTCCGAGTGATGACCGTACCAGCGCGTCGGTTGTCTATGCGGCAAAGGACAGTCACAACAATGTATCGAAAGTCACACGTCATGTGAATTACAAAGCGGCAGGCCAGGATACGCCGGAAGAAAACAATGGGGACGCGGAAGAAGCTGCACCGGCAGCAGAAGAGCTGCAGCAGAATGAGAGTAATACTGAGGGCGCAAAAAATGAGACAGAGGCGCAGACAGAAATCGATGCACTGCCTGCAGAAAGCCCGAGACTGTATCTGAATACGTATGAGGTAACCATGGAAGCCGGAAGTGAGCTGGATAAGATCAGCTACATCAAAGAGATGACGGACGACGCGGACAGCCAGGAGACGCTCTTCACCGAGATTGAGGTCGACGGCGATGTGGATACCGCAACACCGGGAGATTACACCCTGACGTACCATGTGACGGACAGCGATGGAAACAGATCAAACGCAGCGGTACTTACCGTACACGTTCAGTAAATTAAGAAGACTGCTCTGATGGGGAAAACCTGTCAGGGCAGTCTTTTTTTCGCGAGTAACGAGCCAAAGTCCGTGCTTGCACGAGACCTTGGCGACTGCCGAGAAAACTTGAGAAACTCGCAGAGGGTGTTTCTCAAGTCTTTGCGGTGAGCAGAAAATTTGACAGCACAAAATGAGTATGGTAGAGTGAGAACGAAAAGCAAACGAAGGGAGCAAAAGCGATGCTTCGAATCTGGCAGAGGACAGAAAAACGGAAGATAGAGCCGATGGAGATGGGAACGGCGTTTCCATTTTTAAGAGAAAAGAGCCATGTTGTTTCCATGATCGGCGGCGGCGGGAAAACGACGCTGCTGTACGAGATGGCAGGCTTCGCTGTCCGGAACGGACAGAATGTGCTGGTGACGACGTCGACGCATATTTACTGCCCGCCGAAGGAATGGCGGGATGTGAGCCTTGCGGATGTAAAAAGAAAATTCGAGGCAGGCCGCGCGGCGATCATCGGAAGTGACTGCCAGGATCCGGAAAAACTTTCGATGCCGGAGGAGAAACTTTTTCAGGCGGCAAAGAAACTGGCGGATCTGACGATGATTGAAGCAGACGGAGCAAAGCATTTGCCGTGCAAAGCACCGGCGGAGCACGAACCGGCGCTGCTTTCCTGTTCCGATATCGTCGTGGGCGTGACAGGGCTTTCAGCGCTGGGGCAGCCCCTGCAGAAAGTCTGCTTCCGGGCAGAACGGGCGGCGGAACTTCTTGGCTGTTCGATGGAACACCGGATCAGCGCGGCGGATCTTGTACAGCTCATTGCAGCGAAGGCAGGACAGCAGAAAAATCTGCAGGACAGAGCATTTTATGCGGTTCTGCATCAGTATGAAGAAAAAGAACACCGCAAGGCAGCACTTGAAATTGCAGAGCATCTGCAGGAACAGGGCATCGGGCATGTTCTGTTTACTTGTGCGGGTGAAAGTAGGAGCAACGAAAACGGAACAGAATATCCGTGGCATGGCAGGGCAGAGCTCCCGATGCGGTAAGAATAGTAAAAAATGTACTCTCGGAATCTTTCTGCACTTGCCTTTGCGGCTGATTTTCCGCCAGTTGCACCCGAATTTCATCAACGTACGCACCGCGTACGCCTCAGAAATTTGGGCACAACTGACAAAAAATCATCTCACAAAATCAAGCACAGAAAGATTTCGAGAGTACATAAAAGTAAAACGGAGGATACAGATGGCGGAATTTACACACTTTAAGAAAGACGGCAGTGCTGTCATGGTCGATGTCCATGAGAAGCCGGACACCTACCGGGTGGCATCGGCGACCGGCACGATCCATGTGAGCACGGAAGTATTTGCCGCAGTGCGCGACCACATGGCGAAAAAAGGCGACGTGCTCGGCGTTGCACGGCTGGCCGGCATCATGGGGGCGAAGAAGAATGCGGAGCTGATTCCGCTGTGCCACATCGTGCCGCTGACGAACTGCGAAGTGACGTTTACGATGGAAGAAAAGACACACACCATCACAGCCGTGTGCACGACATCGTGCGTCGGAAAAACCGGCGTGGAGATGGAGGCGCTGACCGGCGTTTCCACGGCGCTGCTCACGATCTACGACATGTGCAAGGCGATGGATCGCGGCATGGAGATCGGCGACATCCACATTCTGGAAAAGGACGGCGGAAAGAGCGGCCATTATATTTACGAGAAAGAGGAAAGGCAGGAACCGTGACAGATGGCAGATAAAAAAGATTTCCCGGTTTTCAGGGTCGGAATTGTGACATTGAGTGATAAAGGTTATCAGGGCGAGCGGGAGGATAAGAGCGGACCGAAAATTAAGGAACTGCTTCCGGCGAAGCAGTATGAGGTAGTTTCGATGCGGCTGCTGCCGGATGAGCAGGAGATGATTAAGGAAGAACTGATCCGTCTTGCCGATCTGGAGCAGTGCGATCTTGTGCTGACGACGGGCGGCACGGGCTTTTCGATGCGGGATGTGACGCCGGAGGCAACCTTAGCGGTTTCAGATCGAGTAGCGCCGGGTATCACGGAGGCGATCCGTGCGGGCAGTATGGCGATCACGAAGCGGGCAATGCTGAGCCGTGCGGTCAGTGCGATACGCCATCGGACCCTGATCATCAATCTGCCGGGCAGCCCGAAAGCCGTGGAGGAGAGTCTTGGATTTGTACTCGATACCCTTCCGCACGCGCTGGGACTTCTGCGCGGAACGGACGGGGAGTGCGGAAGAAGCTGAAAAAAGAGGGAACATGTGACTATGGAAAAAGAAAAAATTATTTTCTGTAAGAGCGGCGGCTGCACGGCAAAGCTGGGAGCCGGTGTGCTCGAACATATTCTGGAGAAACTGCCGAAGGGCGAAAAAGATCCGAACCTGCTGGTGGGCTATGACAGCAAGGACGATGCATCCGTTTACCGTCTGACGGATGATCTGGCGATGGTGCAGACGCTGGATTTCTTTCCGCCGGTTGTGGAAGATCCGTACACATTTGGAAAAATCGCGGCGACAAATGCCTTAAGCGACATCTATGCGATGGGCGGCGAGGTGCGGACGGCACTCAACATCGTATGCTTCCCGGAGCAGATGGATCTGAATATTCTTGGTGAGATCATGCGCGGCGGCGCGGAAAAAGTGCAGGAGGCGGGAGGAACGCTCTCCGGCGGTCATTCGATTGCGGATGACAGCGTAAAATACGGCCTTTCCGTCACCGGAACGGTGCACCCGGATCGGATCTGGCAGAATAATACTGGCCGTGTGGGCGATCTGCTGCTTCTGACGAAACCGCTTGGAACCGGTATTCTCTGCGCGGCGCACCGTGTGGGAGAAGAAAATCCGGAAGGATTTCAGCAGGCTGTGGAGTCGATGATGACGCTGAACAAATATGCCTCGGAGACGGCACGGAAGTATGAGATTCATGCATGCACCGACGTGACGGGGTTCAGTTTTCTCGGTCATCTGCATGAGATGATGGAGTCTGGCGTTTCCTGCCACATCTGGGCCGATCGGATTCCGGTGTTCCCGGGAGCCGTGGATGCGGCGGAGGAGTTTCTGATCACCGCGGCGGGCCAGAGAAACCGGAATCATCTGGAAAAACACGTGACCTTCAAGGACATTCCATTCGGTATGCAGGAGGTCCTGTTTGATCCGCAGACATCGGGCGGGCTTCTGATGGCTGTGGATGCGGAAACTGCGGAAAAACTGCAGAAAGAACTGCAGGCGCAGGGCATTCCGGCGGCCATTGTGGGAAGAATCACAGAGCCGGCGGGAACCGAAATTTATGTGACAAAAAGCCTGAAATGGTAAGAAACGAAAAAGAAAAAACAGAAGATGGAGGAAAGAAAAATGGTAGAGATGGAGAAAAAAATCGTGAATGCAATGGGAGATGTATGCCCGGTACCGCTGGTAAAGGCAAAAAATGCGATTGCAGAAATGCAGGGAAGCGGAAAAGTTGAAGTTCTGGTGGACAATGAAATCGCCGTGCAGAATCTCGAAAAAATGGCACAGCAGAAGGGATACGGCTTTCTTGTAAAAGAGGAGAAAGAAAAAGAGTATCATGTGGAGCTGACTGTTTCGGAAACGGAACAGGCCACAACAGAGGAAGAAACGGTATGCCTTGTGCCGGCTGCGAAGAAAACAAAACTGGTTGTCCTTTCCGCAGACCATATGGGAGAAGGCGCCGAGGAACTGGGCAAAATTCTGATGAAGAGCTTTCTCTATGCACTGACTCAGCAGGACGAGCTGCCGGATACGATCCTCTGCTACAACGGCGGTGCAAAACTGACCTGCGAGGGCTCCGAGTCACTGGAAGATTTGAAAGATCTGGCAGAGCGCGGCGTGGAGATCCTGACCTGCGGAACCTGCCTCAATTTCTATGGCATCACCGAAAAGCTGCAGGTCGGCGGTGTGACGAACATGTATGATATCGTGGAGCGCATGGGAAATGCGGATCGCGTGGTTAAGCCATGATCTATCTGGATTCGGCAGCGACCTCGCTGTGGCATCCAAAAGAAGTGGAGGAGCGCATGATCCAGGCGCTGCGCGGCTGTGGAAACGCAGGGCGCGGCGCACACGATGCGACGATGGATGCGGGGCGTGTGGTCTTTGAGACGAGAATGCGCCTGGCCGAACTATTTCATGCAGAGAGCCCAGAGCGGATTGCGTTTACGTGCAACGATACGGAGGCACTGAACACTGCGATTTTTGGACTGCTTGCGCCGGGCGACCATGTGATCACGACAGTCTGCGAGCATAATTCCGTTCTGCGGCCGCTGTATGCGCTGGAAAGACAGGGAGTGGAACTTTCCATCATTCCGGCGGATGCCGATGGAGTGATCGAATATGATCAGATGGATGCGGCGGTGCGGGAGAACACGAAAGCGATCATCGTTACGCATGCCTCCAATCTGACCGGAAATATCACCGACCTTGCGCGGGCACATGCTATCGCAGAACGGCATCATTTTCTGCTGATCGTCGATGCGGCGCAGACGGCAGGGATTCTGCCGATCGATGTGCAGAAAAGTGGGATCGACGTGCTCTGCTTTTCCGGCCACAAGGGACTTTTGGGACCGCAAGGGACGGGAGGAATCTACGTCCGGTCGGGGCTTACGGTGCGTCCGCTCAAGATGGGCGGAAGCGGAATCCGAAGCTATGAAAAAGAGCAGCCTGCGGCGATGCCGGAGCATCTGGAGGCGGGGACGTTAAATGTCCATGGAATTGCAGGTCTTTGTGGGGCACTGGAATATCTGGAAAAGACAGGGATCAAAGCGATTTACCAGAGAGAAAAGGAGTTGATGCGCCTCTTTCTGGACGAGATCCGTGGAATCCCGGGATTGATTCTGTACGGAACGGACGATCTGCAGCAGCGGGTTCCGACCGTGGCGCTGAATATCGGATCGTGTGATTCCGGGTGTGTCAGCGACTGGCTGTACGAGGAATATGGGATTGCCGTCCGAAGCGGAGCGCACTGTGCGCCGCTGATGCATGAATCGCTTGGAACACGGGAGCAGGGCGCAGTGCGCTTCAGCTTTTCCCATGTGCTGCAGGAAGAAGAAGTGCGGACTGCCGCGCAGGCGCTCCGGGAATTTGCGGAAGAGGAAATGCAGAGGTAAGCACAGAAAAAGCAGCTCTGGTTCGAAACAGAAAATGCCGGAATGAGGAAACGATATGAGACAGCGAAAAGAAACATGGATTCTGACGTTTGCAGGGACAACGCAGGCGATGCAGATGGAGCAGTATGCGAGAACACACGGCCTGCCAGGAAGGATGATTCCGGTTCCGCGGGAGATAACGGCGGGCTGCGGGCTTGCGTGGAAGGCAGCACCGGAGGAAGGCAGCGAAATCCAGTCGGCACTCGATGCGGCAGGCCTTGCCTACGAGGCAGCATACCGCGTATTGTTGTAATGATGTGAGGTGGAGATGGAAGAGAAAGAAAAAGCATTGCGGTACGATATGCGGCTTCGTGTCAGCCGGACGGAGCATGCCTTCGGCCCAGGCGTGGCGGAGCTGATGGAGCATGTGGAGGCGACCGGCTCGCTCTCGAAGGGCTGCAAGTGTATGCAGATGGCCTACTCAAAGGGCTGGAAAATCTTAAAGCGCGCCGAGGAGGATCTCGGCATTCCGCTCGTGCAGGGAAACCGCGGCGGGAGCAACGGCGGCCAGACCGTTCTGACCCCGGAGGGAAAGGTGTTTCTTCTGCGGTACCGGCAGTTTGAACAGGAAGTCCGGCATAGCGCCGATCAGGCGTTTCAGAAGTGGTTTGGTACGTTGGAAAAAACAGAAAAATAAGATATTTTTGACGGGGACACGTTGACAAAACGGGTCCTTTCCTGTATTTTAATTAATGGAAAAAGCGTTATTCTCACCTGAGAATAACGATGCAGACCGCGGAAGACGGACCAAAACGGCGGCTGCAGAAACGAAAGAAGGAAAACAGCGAAGATGAAAAAGACAGATTTACTTATTGTGCGGGGCGCGGGAGATCTTGCGACGGGCACGATTCATCGTCTGAAAAAAGCGGGATTCCGCCTGCTGGTTCTGGAAGCAGAGCACCCGGCGGCGATCCGGCGGCAGGTGGCGCTAAGCGAATCGGTATACGCCGGAAGTGCGCAGGTGGAGGATGTGAAAGCCGTACGCATGGACGTGGATCTTACCGATACGGAAAACAGAAAGGAAGCCCTTTTGCAGGAAATGGAGCGGATCTGGAATGAGGACGCCGTTCCGGTGCTGGTGGACCCGGCGGGAATCAGCATTTCGGTGCTGCATCCGGCAGTGGTGGTCGATGCGATTCTGGCAAAGAAAAATCTCGGAACGAATCGCGATATGGCACCGCTCACGATCGCCCTCGGACCGGGCTTTACGACGGGAGAAGATGTGGATGTCATCATTGAGACGAAGCGCGGCCACAACCTCGGGCGCGTGATCCAAAAAGGAAGTGCCGTTCCGAACACCGGTATTCCGGGCATCATCGGCGGGTACGGAAAAGAACGTGTGATGCATGCCGAAGCGGAAGGCATTCTGCGGAATGTGGCTTCGATCGGCGATATCGTGGAAGCCGGAGCCGTAATCGCGGAGATTGAGACGAAAGACGGCCGCGTGCCGGTTCTGGCATCACTCTCCGGTCTGCTGCGCGGGCTGATCCGGGACGGATACCCGGTGACGAAAGGATTTAAGATTGCGGATATTGATCCGCGGAAAGAAGAACTGCAGAACTGTTTCACGATTTCCGACAAGGCGCGGTGCATTGCGGGAAGCGTACTGGAAGTGATCTGCGGGGAATTAGAATAAACGGGAAGCGGGGCAGGTTTTATGAAACTGATGAAAACAGAAGACGCGGTAGGACAGGTGCTCTGCCACGATATTACACAGATTATCAAAGGTGTGACGAAAGATGCGGTGTTCCGCAAGGGTCACATCATTACCGAAGAAGATATTCCGGTGCTCTTAAGCGTCGGAAAGGACAATATTTACATCTGGGAAAAGGACGACACGATGCTGCATGAAAATGAGGCGGCACAGATTCTCTACGATATGTGCCGAAACGACCACATGCATCCGTCCGATGTCAAAGAGGGAAAAATTGAGCTGATCGCGGACTGTGACGGTCTTTTGAAGGTCGACCGCGAGAAACTGAAAAAAGTCAACAGCCTCGGCGAGATGATGATTGCGACGCGCCACGGCGATACGTATGTGAAGAAAGGCGATAAGCTGGCGGGAACGAGAATTATTCCGCTCGTCATCAAGAAAGAGAAGATGGAGACGGCACAGGCAGTCTGTTCCGACGGGCCGATCCTGACCTTAAAACCGTTCCACAAGAAAAAATTTGCCGTCCTGACAACAGGAAATGAAGTCTATTACCACCGCATCGAAGACACTTTCACGCCGGTGATTCAGGAAAAGCTGGCGGAATTCGGCGCGGAGATGATTTTCCACGAGGTTTACGACGATGATGCATCGAAGATCACAGACGGATGCCGCCGCGCGATCGAGGCGGGTGCGGATCTCGTGTTCTGCACCGGCGGTATGAGCGTGGACCCGGACGATAAGACACCGCTGGCGATCAAAAATACGGGAGCGCGCATCGTTTCCTACGGCGCACCGGTTCTGCCGGGGGCCATGTTCCTTCTGGCCTACACCGAAAACGGAACGCCGATCGTCGGCCTGCCGGGCTGTGTGATGTATTCGAAACGGACCATTTTCGACCTCGTACTGCCGCGCCTGATTGCGGACGACGAGGTGACAGCGGAGGAGTTGGCCGGACTTGGCGAGGGCGGCTTGTGCCTGAACTGCAAGGTCTGCACCTTCCCGAACTGCGGCTTTGGAAAAGGCAGATAACGCATGAAGGATCAGTATGGCAGAACGATCGACTATCTGCGGATCTCGATCACAGACGCGTGCAATTTAAGATGCCGCTACTGTATGCCGGAGGGCGCGTCGGGCTGTGCATTAGAAAGCGCAGACCAGAATCCGCCGCTCTCAGTTGAGGAGATTTTAAGAATTGTGCATGCCGCATCATCCCTTGGTATCACGCATTACCGCATTACCGGAGGGGAACCGCTGGTGAGAAAAGAGTGCGTGGAACTGGTGCAGAAAATCAAGGCAGTGCCGGGGACGACATCGGTCGGGATCACAACAAACGGGGTGCGGCTGGCATCCTGTGCAAAGGATCTGAAGGCGGCCGGCTGCGACAGCGTCAATGTAAGTCTTGATACGGTGGATGCCAAAGAGTTTGCGGCACTTACCGGGCGCGATGCGCTGGAGCAGGTAAAACAGGGCATCCGTGCGGCAAAAGAGGCGGGGCTGTCGGTAAAACTGAATGCGGTGCATCGAAAAGAGCTGCACGCGCGGGAACTTGTGGAATTTGCAGAGCAGATGAAAGCGCCGGTGCGGTTCATCGAGATGATGCCGGTGGGAGCCGGAAAATTGTACGTCGGACCGTCGAATGAAGCACTGAAAGCAGAGCTGGAGCAGTGGTACGGTGTACGGACAGCGGATGCTGAGAAAGAGGGAAATGGCCCCGCGGTCTATGAACGGTACGAAAAGCTGTCCATTCCCGTCGGTTTTATCAGCGCGATTCATGGAAAATTCTGTGAAAGCTGCAACCGCATCAGGCTGACGAGCCGCGGATTTTTAAAGCTCTGTCTCTGCTATGAGAACGGCGTGGATCTGCGGGAAGTTCTGAAAAACGAGAACGAGGCCGCACTTGCGGATGTGATGGCACAGGCGATTTTAAAAAAGCCGATGGAGCACTGCTTTGAGCGGCCGGACGATATGACGGAGCACCATCTGATGTCCGGCATCGGCGGATGAGACGCAGACGGTCGAAAAAAGAAGAGAGAACAGAAAAAATGGGAACAATCATTGGAATATGTATCAGTGAAAAAAGAGGAACGGCAAAACACGAGGTGGAAACAGCAGAGCTGGTGCAGGACTGGGGCGTCAAGGGTGATGCGCACGCCGGCCACTGGCACCGCCAGGTGAGTCTTTTGTCGTATGAAAAAATAGAAGCCTTCCGCGCGAAGGGAGCGGACATTTCGCTTGGCGCCTTCGGGGAAAACCTGATTGTGGAAGGATATGATTTCCGGAATCTGCCGGTTGGCACGCGGTTCCGCTGCGGGGACGCGGTGCTCGAGATGACGCAGATCGGAAAAGAGTGCCACAGCCACTGCGAGATTTTCAGGCGCATGGGCGAGTGCATTATGCCGCGGGAGGGAGTCTTTGCGGTGGTTCTGCACGGCGGCACGATTAAAAAAGGCGACACAATCGAAATCGTAACAGAAGAGTAAAGAGGAGAAAGAAGATGGAAGAACTTTATCGGATGCTTCTTGCGCGGCTGGAAGAGAAAACAGACACGGTTCTTGCCTTTATCACAGAGGGCGACGGCTCCATTCCGCGCACGACGGGCGCGTATATGCTGGTCGGAGAAGAGGGACGGATCTTTGGAACCATCGGCGGCGGAAACCTGGAATATCAGGCGGTTCTCCACGCTGGAGAGCTTCTGGCGCAGAAACAGTGCGAATACCGCGAGTACGACCTTGGAACCGGAGAGGAGAAGGGGCTCGGCATGGTCTGCGGCGGCAGAGTGAAGGTCTGCTTTTACTTCCTGGACGGATCCCACGGCGAGCAGGAGGCGCTGAAAGAGGCGCTTGCGGCGCATGAGAATCACCGGGATTATTGGATTCTGTTCTCACTGGAAGGACAGGGAATCCGTGTTTATGAACGGGAAGCATGGGAAATAAAAGTGGCACCGGAGGAGAAAACAGCGGGGCACTGCCGACTGATCACGCTCGATGGAAAGCCGTTCTATGCCGAAGAATTCTGCTACGACGGAAAGGTTTACCTCTTCGGCGGCGGTCATCTGGCGCAGGAGCTGGTTCCGGTTCTGACGCATCTGGACTTCTGCTGTATCGTGCTCGATGACCGCGAGGAATATGTGGACAAAGCACTGTTCCCGGATGCCGAGCAGACCATGCTGGTGGATTTCACGCAGATGGACGATGTACTTTCGATCCATAAAAATGACTATCTCGTCATTGTGACGCGCGGGCACCGGTGTGATGCGGATGCCGAGGCGTTTGCACTCCGGACGGACGCATCGTATATCGGCGTTGTGGGAAGCCGCAGAAAAACGAAGTACGTGCGCGACAAAATGGAAGCGCAGGGTTTCACGAAAGAACAGCTTGACAGTGTGTACGCTCCGATCGGAATCGAGATCGGAAGCGAGACACCGGCGGAGATTGCAATCAGCATCGCCGCACAGCTCATTCAGATCCGGTCAGCAAAAACCGGAAAACGAAAAGGGTCTCACGCGGCGCTTCATACCTGAAACACCGGTGCAGATAGATTAAAAAAGAAAACGAGGAGTAATCATCATGAAAAAGAAAACAGTATCCATTCTTCTGACAGCAGCTATGGCACTTTCTCTTGCCGCATGCGGATCTTCCAATACCGCAGATTCTTCCAGCAAGAGCAGCTCGGAGGCAGAGACATCCTCCAGCGCTTCTTCTGCAAGTGCGACAGAAAACGCATCCAGCGCAGAGAGCACAGCAGACGGCGAAGTTTTCGATGACACCACTGTTACTATTTTTGCCGCAAAGAGCCTGAACTCCGTAATGGAGACGCTGATCAGCGAGTACAACAAAACCCAGCCGAATGTCAGACTGGTCGGAAGCTATGACAGCTCAGGAACCCTGATGACCCAGATCGAAGAGGGTGCTTCCTGTGACGTATTCTTCTCCGCAGCAACGAAGCAGATGGATCAGCTTGAGGGCGAAAACTTTCTGGTAGAGGGAACCCGACACAACATCGTAAACAATCAGGTCTGCGTTGTTACCTACGAGGGAAGCAACACAGAGGTTACCGGTCTTGAGGATCTGAACAAAGCATCCAGCATCGCGCTGGCAGACGGTTCCGTCCCGGTTGGAAAATACACAAGAGAGGCCCTGGTAAACGCAGGTATTCTGGAAAAAGCAGACGACGTATCTGCCATCACAACGCAGCAGGTTTCCGAGGCACTCGGCGGCGTGGAAATCAATGAATGTGCAAACGTTGGCGCCGTTACTTCCGCAGTAGCAGAGGGCTCCAATGAGGTTGGTACCGTTTACTATTCCGATACCTACGGTCTGGAAGACCGCCTGAAAGTTCTGCAGGTGGTTCCGTACGACCTGACCGGAAATGTGATCTACCCGGCAGCGCAGGTTGTCAACAAAGAGGCAGACGAGACTGAGCAGGCAGCAGCAAAAGACTTCGTGGAGTTCCTGACTTCCGACGAGGCAGCCGCTATTTTCCAGAGCTACTATTTTGACACTGACGTTGAATAATCGTTACAGGTAAGAGATACCGCCGCCCGCACAGTCAGCATTCGTTTGGCTTTCGGGCGGCGGTTTCCGATCCGATATGAGGGAGTTTTATGCAGGAAATACTGGATTTTTTACAGACGCTGGACTGGAGTCCGCTGATTATTTCGATCAAGACCGGCGTGGTGGCGACCGTTCTTTCGTTCTTTCTTGGGATTTTCGCCGCGCGTGCGGTGATGAAGCTGCGCCCCGGTGCGCGTGCCGTGATCGACGGCTTTCTGACCCTCCCAATGATCCTGCCGCCGACGGTAGCAGGCTTTTTCCTGCTGCTGATTTTCAGTCTCCGCCGTTCTCTTGGCGCCGCGCTGTATGAAAATTTCGGCATCAAGGCGGTGCAGACATGGCTTGGCTGTATTCTGGCGGCGACGATCATTGCCTTTCCGCTGATGTACCGCAACACGCGTGCGGCGTTTGAGCAGGTGGACACCAATCTGATCTATGCGGCGCGGACGCTCGGCATGTCGGAGTGGAATATTTTCTGGAAAGTTGTGATCCCGTCGGCAGGCCCGGGCGTGCTTTCCGGTACGGTGCTGGCTTTTGCAAGAGCGCTCGGCGAGTACGGCGCGACATCGATGCTTGCGGGAAATATTCCAGGCAAGACGGGCACCATCTCACAGAAGATCGCGATGGTTATCCAGGACGGTGATTACGCAACCGCAGGCTTTTGGTCCGCTGTGGTGCTCCTCGTCGGATTCGTCACGATGACGGCGATGAATCTGCTCGGCAGCCGGAGAAAGAAAAATCAGAAACAGTGGTAGGGGAATAAGGTATGGCACTTGAAGTAGATATTACGAAAAAACTGGACGGCTTTTTCATGCACGTGAATTTTCAGGTGAAAGAGGAAATCTTTGCGATCCTCGGCGCCTCGGGCTGCGGAAAGAGCATGACGTTAAAATGCATCGCCGGCATCGAAAAGCCGGATGCGGGGCGGATTGTGCTCGATGGAAAGGTGCTGTTCGATTCGGAAAAAAAGATCAATCTGCCGCCGCAGAAACGGAAAGTCGGTTACATGTTCCAGGATTACGCACTGTTTCCGTATATGAATGTCGTGCAGAATATTCAGGCAGGCATGGGAAAGAAGCCGGATCAGGCGAAAACGGAACGGCTGATCCGCCAGTTCCAGCTCGAAGGACTGGAAAAAAAGATTCCGGGACAGCTCTCCGGCGGTCAGAAACAGCGTGTGGCGATGGCGCGGATGCTCGCGGCGGAGCCGGAGCTGATTCTGCTCGACGAGCCGTTTTCCGCGCTCGATACGTATCTGAAATGGCAGCTGGAACAGGAGATGCATAAACATTTGAAATCCGTTGGGAAACCTGTCATTTTTGTGTCGCACAACCGCGACGAGGTGTATCGGCTCTGCGATACGGTAAGCTGCATGAACCGCGGCCAGATCGAGGTGATTGAGCCGCTGAAAGAGTTTTTCCAGAACCCGAAAACGCGCACGGCGGCGATTCTGTCCGGCTGCAAAAATATTTCTGCGGCAGAGCGGGTGGACGCCCATACGCTGCGGGCGGTGGACTGGGGTGTGACGCTGAAAATAAAGAATCGTGAGATTACTGACGATGTCCGGGCGGTCGGCATCCGGGCACATTTCCTTGCCATGCATATCAATAATTGGTCCGGTGGACCAATTTTGATCGAAACGACAGAGAAGCCGGGAGAGGAGAATGTGTTCACGGTCGGCGAATCGGAAATCTGGGAGGATCCGTTTGAGTGGAACATTTCGTTCCGGAAGAATGCGGACTGCAGCTGGCTGCAGTGGAAGATTGCAAAGACAGACTGGAGCCCGGAACAGGGGATTCCCCAAAAACTGTATCTGAAAGAAGAGGATATTCTGCTGCTGGCGGATGCATGATGCGGGAGTTAAAATAAAAAATATGGTTTTCGAAACAGTTTCTACCATTTCGAAAACCATATTTTTTTATTCCAAATGATTTACATGGTGATCCAGCCGAAGGCATTTGCCACAGAACTGAACAGAATGATCAGTGCGAAGACCGGGCAGAGATACTGGATCATGACGAGAAAAATTTTCTTCCTGCGGAAGCGGCTCTCGCCGTGTACGATTTCTTCCTCGATTTTTGCAACGCCGATGACTCTCGAGACGAGAAGACAGGTGGCAATTGCGGCGATCGGCATCATCACGGAGTTCGTCAGGAAATCAAAGAAATCCAGGAACTGCATGCCGAGAATCGTGACGGAGGAAAGCGGTCCGTAGCCGAGGCAGGAGAGCGTTCCAAGGGCGAGCATGATCACGCTGATCAGCACGGTGGATTTTTTGCGGCCCCAGCCGAACTCATCCTCGAAGGTGGAAACGGCGCTTTCGGTCAGCGCGATGGAGCTTGTCAGCGCTGCGAACAGCACGAGCAGGAAAAACAGAATGCCGATCGCAGTGCCGAATCCCATGTTGGCGAATACCTTCGGAATGGTGATGAACATCAGCGACGGGCCTGCCTGCAGGGTATTTGGGTCTCCGCCGGAGAAGGCAAAGACTGCTGGAATGATCATGAGACCTGCCATGATCGCGATGGCGGTGTCGAAGACTTCGACGTTCCGGGTGGAATCCTCAATCGAGGTGTCTTTTTTCATATAAGAGCCGAAGGTGATCAGAATACCCATCGCAATCGAGAGGGAGTAAAACATCTGTCCCATGGCGGTGACGACGGACATCCACGAAAAGTTTTTGATGTTCGGCACAAGGAAATACTTTACACCAGCCATTGCACCCGGTCTCGTTACGGAGTAGATCGCGATGATGACGGAAAGCACGATCAGGATCGGCATCATCATTTTGGAAACGCGTTCGATGCCGTTGCGCACACCGGCGTAGATGATGGCGACGGTGATGAGGCAGAAGACGGCGAAGCAGATTTCGGTTGCGGTTCCGTTGGAGATGAAGCTGGAGAAATAGCCGTCTTCTGCGAGTTTTGCGCTGTTACCCTTAATATACTCGATCAGGTATTTGATGACCCATCCGCCGATGACGGAGTAGTACGGGACGATCAGGATCGGGATGATGGCGTTGATCCAGCCGCCTGCGGAGAGCCATTTTGATTTGCCGAATGACTGGAATGCGCCTACGGGGCTTTTCCGTGTCATGCGTCCGATGGCGGATTCGGCGACGATCATGGAGTAGCCGAAGGTCAGCGCCAGCAGGATGTAGATGAGGAGGAAGATTCCTCCGCCGTATTTTGCTGCGAGGTAGGGGAACCGCCAGATGTTTCCAAGTCCGACGGAAGCACCTGCCGCAGCCAGCACGTAACCGATTTTGCCGGAGAACGAGCTGCGGGAATTGGTGTGTTTGCTCATAGTGTTCCTTTCTTTTTTGGTGTTACGAAAATTTTTGGTTTATGGTCAGGTTTGAAGTTCTTTTTATGCTGACATCATAAAGGAAATTGTAACAT
>CAVLAW010000015.1:0-23957 GCA_963661155.1 Tidjanibacter massiliensis
CACCGATGCAGTGCAGCTCGCCTCTGGCCAGCATAGGCTTCAGCATGTTTCCGGCATCCATTGCGCCGTCGGTCTTTCCGGCACCGACGATCAGGTGCAGCTCATCGATGAACAGAATAATTTTTCCGTCGCTCTTTCTGACTTCTTCCAGAACGGCTTTCAGACGCTCCTCGAACTCACCGCGGTATTTTGCTCCGGCTACCAGCGCTCCCATATCCAGGGAGAAGATGGTTTTATCTTTCAGGCTCTCCGGCACATCGCCATTTGCGATTCGCTGTGCCAGACCCTCTACGACTGCGGTTTTACCGACACCAGGCTCACCAATCAGAACCGGGTTGTTTTTGGTCTTACGGGACAGGATACGAACCACGTTCCGGATCTCGGTATCACGGCCGATGACCGGGTCCATTTTCTGGTTTCTGGCTTTTTCCACGATATCCTGGCCATATTTTTCCAGTGTGTCGTACGTTGCCTCCGGGTTGTCGGTGGTGACTCTCTGGTTTCCGCGCACGGTGCTTAAGGCCTGCAGGAAACGCTCTCTTGTGATGCCGTACTCCTGAAGCAGTTTTTTCATGGACGGGCTTGGATTTTTCAGCATCGCCAGGAACAGATGCTCTACGGAAACGTACTCATCTCCCATGGCTTTCGCCTCGTCCTCTGCGTTTACAAGTGCTTTATTCAGATACTGGCCGATGTACGGCTGACCGCCGGATACTTTGACGCGGTCATTCAACGCCGTCTCGACACGATTTAGGAAATGATCTTTGTTGATTTCCATCTTTTCGATCATTTTCAGAATCAGACTGTCGTCCTGATGCAGGAGGTTATACAGCAAATGCTCCTGCTCTATTTCCTGGTTGCCGAAATCGTATGCGGTCTTTTCCAGATCCTGTACAGCCTGCAGCGATTTTTGTGTGAATTTGCTGATATTCATAATCGGCTTCCTCCTTATCTATTTGGGTGCTAACATTCGCTCCGAACAAAAAGAGTGTTGATGTGAAATTTCTTTTCTTTGTTCTATTCGTACTATAACACTAGTTGTTAGCACTGTCAAGAGGTGAGTGCTAATTTTTTGTAAAAATTTTGTGTTCCCTGTTTATATTTATTTTTCTTTCGTATCAAACCGTGTCACAACCATATGCACGATATACGGCACGAGAATGACCGGAATTGCAAGATACGCGAGAATGCTGTAGGCTTTCTGGATCAGGGTCAGCAGGCCGAGCTGGGCGATGAGGAAGTCGGCGAGGCAGCAGGCGAGTGCGGCGAGGATCTGGGTGCGGCTGATTTTGCCTGGGATTTCGGCTGTGCTGCTTCGTTTTGTGAGGCCGTCGTGGATTCGTTTTACCATGGCGGCGACCATGTTGACGGCGGTGGAGACGGCGCCGAGGATGATCAGAATGGAGATGAGCGGTGTCATGAATTTACTGCCGACGCCCTGCTGGACCATGAATAATGTCGGGACGCTCTGCTGGCTCATTTCCGGGTTCTGGTATACGGTCATGATTCCAAGGACGACCATGATCATCATCAGGGCATTCAGGATGGCGCCGATTGCCATGCTTTTTCCGGCGTCTTTCGGCTGTTCAAAGGATTTTGCATGCTGGACGAATACGGCGACGTTGGCGAGCTGGAAGGTTCCGTACAGGAATGCGGCGTACAGGGCTTTGCCGAACGGAAGGTCTGCGGCTTTCATGGTACTCACCGTGTCGGCGATGTTTCCGGCTCCGGCGATGATGTTCGGCACGTAGACGATCAGCAGGCCGACGATGATGCAGATGGACAGGACGGACGCGACTTTCCGCACCAGATCGGTTCCGAAAACGGAGACGATGAAGATGAACAGTCCGATCAGGAAGGTGCAGAACAGGTACGGCAGACCGGTCAGTGTGCTAAGCGTTGCGCCGCCGGTTGCGAAGGCAACAGCCGGGGCAACGCACATGACGCAGAGATATAAAAGCTCGAACAGATTCGAAAACAGCGGGGCAAATCTGCCGTAAAAGGCATTGTTGTAGGAGCGGTAATCGTAGACCTCATGTTTCCGCGCGAAGTAGAGACAGTATGCAAAAAAGATGCCGTTATACGCCATGGCAAAAAGAGGCATGAAAAGACTCCAGATGCCATATCGCACGTAATAACTGTAAATTTGTGCTCCTGAGGCGAAACCGCCGCCGAAATGGGTGGTGAACCATACGAATGCCACACCGAGAATCATTGAACCTGCCTTGTTCTTTTTACTCATCTTTCTTCACCCTCTCCTTCAGTTTTGTCATCGCCGCATCGAGCATCTCCGGTGTCACGCGGTATGGATAATGCTTCACATCGGACATCTCCGGGATGCGTGTCATGCTCTCTTTCCACTGCTCCTCGGAAATTTCAATCTGCTCCAGCGATACCGGGAGATTGATGCTGCAGTTCAGTTCATAGACTTTCTCGAATTCTTCCTCCTGTCCGTCGACGAGCAGGGCAAGCAGAACGCCGAAACCCACAACCTCTCCGTGCAGATGACGCTCCTCGATGACCGGGTACAAAGTCAGAGCATAGAAAATGGCATGCGCGAGGCCGCTGTTGTAATCCGGCGTGAAATCCTTTGTCAGGAAAATCGAGGCAATTCCCGTCGTCACTACGATGGCCAGGATGACCTGCTCCACATCGTAGGTGCAGAGCTTCTGTTTGTGATCCGCAAACGCCTTCGGGCCGTATTCCAGCAACGGGTTGCGGCACATCTGGCTGAGTGCTACGCCAAGCGATGTGAAATGCTCCAGCCGTTCATCGCGTGAGGAAATCGTCGCCTCATAATATTTCGCATACGTGTCGCCGATTCCTGCCCACAGATACTGGTACGGGGCTTTGGCAATGATCTCCGTGTCGATGAACGCATGCATCGCCGGGCGGATAAAGAAATGTGGTTTTAAGAAAGTGCCGTCCTCGTTATACATAATCGAAACGGATGTGCAGGCGGCGCAGTTCGATGCGATCGTCGGGAATGTGAAGACCGGCTTATCGTCTGTGATGCAGAGGCATTTTACGGTGTCGAGTGCTTTTCCGCCGCCCACGCCGAATACCATATCGGCGAGCTGGTACAGCTTCATGCTGCGCAGGCGCTCGACCGTCTGATACGTACAGTCCTTTCCGAAAATCTCTTTTCCGATAATGACAAGATTGGTCTCATCGACTGCCGCCTTGATTTTGTCATAGGCAGCTTCGAGCGCTTTCTCTCCTCCGATCACGAGAACGGTTTTTCCGTACGACTCACACACCGGGCCGATCTTGTCGTAAATGGTGGATCCGATGGAATAGCTTGGCAGATGCACTTCATAATTTTCCAGTTTCATAACATTTCTCCCTCTCTTTCCTAATAAAAAAGGCGCATTGACCCTCTTCTCTGGTCAATACGCCCTTGTATCTCCGATGTGCTTTAGTATAGCACAGTTTTAACGCAGATGCACCCACTTTTCCGTAAAATACCAAAAAAGATCCCGGGATGTCATCTCCCGGGATCTGAAGGTTCTTACTATGTAATTAGCCAACCACACGTCTTACTGCAAGAATTGTGGTGTATGCAGCGTTGCTGCTGATCTTGATACCGTCGCGCTCATTGCTTGCGTGTACGATTGCGCCGCCGCCGATGTAGATGGCTACGTGGCCGCTGTAGCAGATGATGTCGCCCGGCTGAGCTTCTGCATAAGATACGCCGCGTCCTACGCTGCGCAGTGCGCTGGATGAGTGCGGAAGGCTGTATCCGAAGTGTGCGTAAACGCTCATGATAAAGCCAGAGCAGTCAGCTCCGTTGGTAAGGCTTGTGCCGCCCCATACGTACGGGTTTCCGACGAACTGGGTTGCGTACGATACGATGGCACTTCCGGTTGCGCTTCCTGTGCTGCTGGAACTGCTGGAGCTATCCGAGCTGCTGCTGGACGGCGTTGTCGCTGTTGTAGTGGAACTTGTAGTGCTGGACGGTGTATTGTCTACGGTTGTTGTATTGCTTGCTGCGCTGCTTGCGGCTGCTTCTGCCTCCGCCTGTCTTGCAGCTTCTGCCTGGCGTGCTGCCTCGGCTGCTTCTGCTGCCTGACGTGCTTCTTCTGCTTTTCTTGCTTCCTCAGCTGCTTTTGCTGCCTCTTCTGCAGCGATCTCATCCTGGATCTGCTGGATCTTTTCGTTCTGCTCAGCCAGTAATGCGTTGTACTGTGCAGCCATGTCGTTCAGATTTGCAATCTGATTCTCATAGTCATCGGAAGCAGCTTTCTTCTGCTCGAGCATTTCCTCGAGGGACTGCTGCTGTGCTTCCTGCTCTGCCTCGCTGGCTTCCAGATCTGCTTTCTCGTCTGCGAGCTGATTGCTGTAGTCTGTTACCTGCTGTACCAGATCCATGTACTCCTGTAGGCACTCTCTGTCGTATTTGTATAACTTCTGGGTGTACTCAGCCTGGTTGAGGATACTGCTTAAATCTTTTCCTTCCAGGATCAGTGCTACCCAGCCGTTGTCTCCGCCGCTCTCATAGAGGAACTGGATTCGTTTTTTCATCAGTTCGTACTGCTCGTCCTCTTCAGCCTGGGACTGTGACAGTTTTTCCTGTGTATTTTCGATCTCAGCCTGTTTTGCTACAATTTCATTTTTCAGATTTTCAACGGATGCCATGGTTACGACAAGCTGTGCGTCCAGGTCATCGATCTCGCCGGTAATCTGACTCTTTTTGGTTTCCAGATCGTCGATTTCTGCTTTTGCGTCGTCAAGCTGTGCGCTGGTCTGCGCCTGTTCTGCCTGCTGCTGCTGTAACTGCTCCTGTTTGGAGGCGCTTACTGTCATTACCTGCGCTGCACTTACGATCACTGCTAAACTTAAGGCAAGAAATTTTTTTCTCATTCTTTCACTCCCAAATTGATTCGTTGTATGTAGGATTTCTTAATTGCAGGTTTCCCCGTTTCTCAGAAATTCAATTATTCTGTAACAATTTCGAAATAATTTTCCCAATTCTTTTACATAATATCACAATTCACAAATGGATGCAAGGAAAAAAATCCTGTCTGTTTGTAAACAATTCGTGAACGGTAACAGTTCACCCGCGCCATTCGCAAAACCGCGCTTCCAGCGCTTTCCGCTGCTACGCAGCTCCTTTTTGCTCATTTCTCGGCGCTCCCTTCGTGTGTTCTTGCAGACGGATTTTCATGCGAGCATGAAATCCTTCTGCAAGAACACACGAGTGAACTTTTATTTCATCTTCTGTACCTTCACACAACTCAAATTGTATCTCTCCGGCGTAGAAAGTGCGTCGCCGTCTGGAATGGAAAACTCTTCTGCGGAAAATTTCGCACACAGGGTGCGGTACTGATCCTCCGTGAAAGCCGGAACGGCATCCTGATTCCACTCCAGTGTGATCTCCTGATCCGTCACACCGCGTGTTACAATCTTTCCGCCCTCAAACCCCTTCTGGTTCATTTCTTTTAATACATTGTAAACCGCAGTACCGTATTCCAGCCGTACTTTCAATACGGCATTTGTATAGTCCTCCACGCCGCCGTTTGCGATCATTGCTTTACCGGTCGCTGCTGCTGCCACGCTGATTACGTTCTGATACGATCCGCCGTCCGTAAAAAGGATCTGGCCGCCGCCGTTATACCAGCTTTTGATTTTTTCCAGATACGACGGTGATACGCTGCTGCTCTTCCGGTAGGTATAGTCCAGCGTGATGCTGTTTTCTCCAAGTCCCATGTCCGCAGCAGCAGCCTCCGCGCCGAGTGCATAGCCCGTTCCGTAGAGCTTTCCGTTTTCTTCACTCTTCTGTCCGATGTACCCTAACTGTGTGTAACCCGCCTGCACGGCTGCATAACCTGCCAGATAGCCCGCCTGCGATGCGTCGATCTCCAGGCTCTCCGTATTTCCGCGGATCCGGCTGCGGCCATTTTCGCTCGTCGGCTCTGCCTCAAGCAGCAGGAACCGCACATCCTTCCAGTCGCGCTGTGCGTCGTAAACAGCACGGCTCATGTTCGTTCCTGCACAGACAATGACAGATGCGCCTTTCTGTGCCGCCTCTTTGATTGTATCTTCATAGTCTGCTGTCGTCCGGCCCGCCGGAACACTTGCTTCGTATTTGAGGCTGTTCTCATCCCCATACTGCACAAGACCGTTCCACGCCGACTGATACATCGCATCGGAAGCCACCTCACTGCCGTCGGTTACCAGCACCAGATCGACTGATTCCGTCTGTTCTTTTCCGCAACCGCCAAGCAGCATCAGCGATACGGCGCCAAGACAGAGCGCCCATTTCCAGCTCTTTCGCATGTTTCCTCCCCTTGTATTTTTATTTCAGGATTTTTGTTTTCTTTTGTTTTTCTGATCTGCGTCTTTCACGCATCTTCTAGTATAGACAATTCCGCCGCAAAAAGAAAGAGAGAATACGCGAACCTAGAAGATTTTTTGTATTCTCTCTTATTATAATAGCTGTTTTTAGTGGAACAGATCGTTCAGGATCTCCGCCGGTCTTTTATTGCGGTAGCCTTCGCTGTCACTCAATATATTAGAGCTCCAGGTAAAGTGGTTTACGCCTGTCAGATAGGAACGATCCAGAACTTTTACACCGTAGCGCTCGTATGCCGTCGGATAATACAGTTTCATATATGTATTGGCAAGCTCAATTGCCTCACTGTTGATGCTTCCGGTTGCGGAAATGGTTCCGCCGAGCTGAACGTACGGCGGTGTCGCATGGATGACAACAACGCTGCCGTCGGAACACTGTCCGATGACCATCCAGACATGACCGCTCTTGCTGACCACATCACCCGGTGTGAATTTCTGGGAGGTATCGCCGGTTACGCAAGTTCCCCAGCCTTTTTTTGCGAAGTATGCCGGCATTCCGGTAGAGGTTGTCGTCGCATACTCTTGGGTGATCTGATGGGCTGTCCAGCCAACGTAGCCGGAACAGTCAAGACCTTTTCCGTATTCATACAGATGGTCAGAATAATTATAGGTTGAATCCTGTGTATTGAAGAACGCTTTCCACAGCGGATTGACGCCGTAGCTCTCTGCCTCGGCATCTGTGTGGCCGCCGCCCCAGATATACAGGGTATTTCCAAGCGGAAGCAGCGCATTTTTCAGGAAGTTCCGCACGGTGCGGACACCGATCTCTGCAGATGGCTCAAATCCGTTCGAATCTGCGATCAGTTTTCCGTCCTCATCGAACACATACGTTTTTCCGTTGATCTCTTTCGTTCCCGTTACCATGCCGCCCCAGGTGCGGAAATAGTAGGTATTTCCGTTGATTACCTGCCAGCCGATCGCCATTTTCGCATCAGCGCCGAAGTAATAGCGGTTATTGCCGACGGTAAGGAAGGTGCTCTTATACATGCCGCCCCAGCTTCTCGGGTAATAGTAGTTATAATTCCAGTATACCCAGCCGGTCGTTGCCATCACACCGTTTTTGTCTACATAATAGTAATTTCCAGCATGAGAAAACAGCTCGTCATCTCTTCTGGTACCGTCGTTATTAATCCAGTAATACGTTCCGTCCAGAAGCAGCCAGCCCTTATGATTGGTGCCGTCTTCATCGAAGTAGTAATTCTTTCCGCCATCCTGCACCCAGCCGGTTGCGAAGGTTCCGTCAGAATTTGCATGATACGTTTTTCCGTCGATCGTAAACGTCTTGTCATGGTACATACCGCCCCAGCTCTGAAATGCATATTTTGTACCGTCGATCTCGTGGAGGCCGGTGTACATGCCGCCCCAGCTATAGAAATAGTAGCGGTTTTTGTCGTAGGTAATCCACTCGGAGGCAGCCATGGTACCGTCTTCTTTCATCCAGTACCAGTTATTTTTATATTTTACCCAGCCAATCTGAAGGGAACCGTCTGCATTGATCCAGTAATACGTTCCGTTGGTCAGATACCAGCCCTCTTTGGTAATCTGCTCGCCGTCTTCCAGGAAATAGTATTTCTTTCCATTGATATCGCAGATACCGGTGTAAAAGCTTCCATCGTCTTTTGCCCAGTATTTCTTTCCCTGCCAGGTAAAGGAAGCATTGCGGTAAAGACCGCCCCAGCTCTTGAAGCAGTATCTGACTCCGTCGATTTCCTGCATGCCGGTGTACATGATTCCTTCGCTGTCAAGGTAGTATCTGTTGTTTCCAACTGTCACCCACTCTGCTGCCGCGCGCGTACCGTCTTCCTTCAGCCAGTACCATTTGCCGTCCAGCTCCAGCCAGCCGATCTGCAGGGAACCATCTTTATTAATCCAATAGATTTTATCTCCCATCTGGATCCAGCCGGTCTGATCGGAATGATAGATGGATCCGTCTTCCTGCGCGATATAGATTTTTCCATTTACGGTGAAAAAGGTATTTCGGTATGCACCGCCCCAGCTCCGGAAGTAATACTGGTTTCCTCCGATATACTGGAATCCGTCTTTATAAATACCGCCCCAGCTCCGAAAGTAATACAGATTATTGTTGATTTCTCTCCAGCCGGATGCCATCATCACGCCGTCTTCGTCAAACCAGTACCAGTTCTTGTCATACAGAAGCCAGCCGGTCTGCAGGGAACTGTCCTCTTTTACCCAGTAATAAATGCTGCCTTTTTTCAGCCAGCCTTTTGTTCTGGTCTGTGCGCCTGTTGCATCGTCAAAGGCATACAGCACACCATTGATATTTGTGATTCCTTTGCAGATGCTTCCGTTGGTGTCTGCATAATATGTTTTTCCGCCCGTTGTGAAAAAGGTGTTTTTGTATGCACCGCCCCAGCTCCGGAAATAGTAGAGGCTTCCGTCGATCTCCTGGAATCCGTCTTTATAAATTGCACCGTTGTCCCGTGCATAGTAAATATTGTCTTTATAAGTGAACCAGATGTTCTGCACCAGCCGACCATCCTGTTCCGGATCCAGCCAGTACCAGTTGTTGTTCTGGCTGAGCCAGCCTGTTTTCCGCTGTCCATTTTCGTAATAGTACCAGAAACCATCCGTTTCTGTCACCCAGCCGGTCTGTACTGCCTGTACTGCAGGTGTATCGTCCTGTAAAGTCTGCTCCTGCGGTTCGCTCTGTACTTCCTGCTGCGTCTCCACAGACTGATCCATTACCGTGCTGCTCCCCATAGCACTTGCGGAAACCGCCGTCGGATGTACGCTGAGCATCAGCGCCATAAAAAGTGTACTGCCAAGAAGACTTCTCAATAATTTTTTCGATGTCATTGGTAAGTAACTCCCTTACTATATCTGTCTTTTCTCTCCATACTATCGAACGCTCACGGATTGCTACGCAGCTATGCTGCTCCCGCAATCCTTTAAACATTCGGAATCCGCAGATTTACTTCGTAAATCGCTACTTCCTCATGTTTATCGGGTCATAAGTTTAAAGCCTTATCGTGCAAGCACGAACGGCTTCTAACCTTTTGCCCCTTGCGTTCTCCATGTTACCATTAAGAATTATATTATCTTTTGTAATGTTTTGCAAGAAAAACGACGAAAAAAGAGACAACCGTCAGTGGATGTCTCTTTTTTCTGTGTTTCGTTCTATTCTTTATTCTGTCTTTTTACGACATCTGAATATTTTATTAGAACAGTCCTGTGATCTTTCCGGTTGCATCTACGTCGATGCGCTCTGCGGCCGGAACTTTCGGCAGTCCTGGCATGGTCATGATGTCTCCGGTCAGGGCTACGATGAAGCCTGCACCTGCAGAGATCTTCAGGTTGCGAACCGTAACTTCGAATCCGGTCGGTGCGCCGAGTTTGGTCTGATCATCGCTCAGGCTGTACTGAGTTTTTGCCATACAGATCGGGCAGTTGCCAAATCCAAGAGCTTCCAGCTGTTTTGCCTGTTTCTGAGCGTTTGCTGTCAGAACGACTCTGCTTCCGCCGTAGATCTTCTGAACAATGGCATTCAGTTTCTCCTCGATGGAGCCTTCCAGATCGTATGCATAGGTGAAATCGTTCGGCTGCTCGCAGAGACGAACAACTTCTTCTGCCAGAGCTACGCCGCCCTCGCCGCCTTTTGCCCATACCTCGGACAGAACAACGTTAACGCCGAGCTCTTTGCATTTCTCCTCAACGAGCTTCAGCTCTGCTTCGGTATCGGTCGGGAATGCATTGATGGCAACGACACATGGAAGTTTGTATACGTTTGTGATGTTGCTTACGTGTTTCAAAAGGTTCGGCATACCTTTTTCCAGAGCTTCCAGGTTCTCGTTGTTCAGCTCTGCTTTTGGAACGCCGCCGTTGTATTTCAGGGCACGAACGGTTGCTACTACTACAACTGCGTTCGGTTTCAGACCTGCCATACGGCATTTGATGTCGAGGAATTTCTCAGCACCAAGGTCAGCGCCGAAGCCTGCCTCTGTGATGGTGTAATCAGCTAATTTCAGGCACATTTTGGTTGCTGTTACAGAGTTGCAGCCGTGTGCGATATTTGCGAATGGTCCGCCGTGAACGATAGCCGGTGTTCCTTCGAGAGTCTGTACCAGGTTTGGTTTCAGAGCATCTTTCAGGAGTGCTGCCATAGCGCCTTCTGCGTGCAGATCGCCTGCGGTTACCGGTTTCTGCTCCGACACTTTACCGTAAGTATATCCGATGATGATCTTGGAAAGTCTTTCTTTCAGATCGGTGATGTCGCTTGCCAGACACAGAACTGCCATAACCTCAGATGCTACGGTGATGTCATATCCATCTTCTCTTGGCATTCCGTTGGTTCTTCCGCCAAGGCCGTCTACCACGTTACGAAGCTGACGGTCGTTCATATCTACACAACGTTTCCAGGTGATCTTTCTCGGATCGATGTTCAGAGCGTTGCCCTGGAAAATGTGGTTGTCGATCATAGCTGCCAGCAGGTTGTTTGCTGCGCCGATGGCATGGAAGTCACCGGTGAAGTGAAGGTTGATATCTTCCATTGGAACAACCTGTGCATATCCGCCGCCTGCTGCTCCGCCTTTTACTCCGAAGACCGGTCCAAGGGATGGCTCACGAAGTGCAACCATTGCTTTTTTGCCGATTCTGGAAAGTCCGTCTACCAGACCTACGGAAGTTGTTGTTTTTCCTTCTCCTGCCGGTGTTGGGTTGATGGCTGTAACAAGGATCAGTTTTCCGTCCTCTGCATCGGTGTCTTTTAACAGGTTGTAATCAATTTTTGCTTTGTACTTTCCGTACTGCTCCAGATATTTGTCATCGATACCTGCTTTTTCTGCGATCGCTGTGATCGGCTGCATCGTACATTCCTGTGCAATTTCAATGTCTGATTTGTAACCCATTGTTTTAAAATCCCCTTTCTTTTTCCGCTTTGTCCGCCGATTGATAGCCCTATTTTACCATGTTTTGTGCATGCATTCAATTGATAATTATTTATTTCACAATCTTTAGACGTTTTGTATCAAAAAATCCAGAAAATTCCGCCAAACGGCGGAGGAAACGCTTTTCTGCAAAAAAAGAAGAATTTCAGGCTTTTGGCTGCCTGAAATTCTTCTTTTTTAATCATGTTTTCATCATGAAACGTTTTAGGAATACTGTGTCTCATCCACGTCGTACGGTTCATCGCACGGTCCTACCAGCCAGCGGTAACTGCCTCGCTTGGAGAAGTAATACCATTTGCCGTCAATCAGCTTCCAGCCCTGTACGGCATAACCGTTTTCATCAATATAATACCACTGTTCGGTATCATCCGCATATCGGTGCGGGTTCATGGAAACCCATTCACCTTTGGCCCAGCGATCCTCGTCCTCAATGTAGAACTTCCATCCTTCATCCGTCAGAGTCCATACAGACGTCAGGCTTTCTTTGAGTTTTTCAAAGAATTTTGATTTCTGGGAAAGATCACTGTTCAGCTGTTCAAAGGTCATCTGTTCTGCAAGTGTCTGCTCGCCGGAAAACAGATTGGTTCCAAGGCCGAGACGCTCACCTTCAATCGTTGCTCCAAGACTTGCCAGTGTGGTCGGGAACATATCCATGGTAGTGAAGATTCTGTTTTTCTCCTGCTGCGGCTGGATCGGAGAATTGATGATGACATTGTAAACGGTTCTCGTATAGTTCTCGTCAATATCTGCGCAGAAATCGGAATCCATCGTCAGATGGTCGCCGGAGATCACGATCGTTGTGTTATCGTAGAAGTCCTGCTGCTGAATCCAGGAAACAAACTCGGTGACCTGTTTGCTGGAACAGTGCAGTACCATTCCGTACTGGTTATCTCCCTCGTTTTCCTGGTCGCAGAGTTCGCATGGATAACCATCTTCAAAATGGGTATCTGCGGTCAGCATCGTGAAGTTGAACGGTTCTCCCTCTGCCGCAATCTCCGTCAGGCGGTTTTTCGCAAAGGCGAAGAGTTTTTCATCTTCATAGCCCCACCACTCATAATATCCTTCCGGGATCAAGCCCTGATCCATGGCCCAGTTATAATCGTCTACCTCGTAATTGCCGTGCTCTTTAAAATACATCTCACGGCCGCCGAACTGTCCGATGGATCCGATAAAGAAATACTGTTTATACCCCTGATCCTCCAGAATGTTTCCCAGCGTATTGATTTCCGGGAAGAAGCTTTCCTGATATGCCATCTCGTTTCGCTCGATGCCGATGTTCAGCGGCAAACCGGAGGTCTGTGCAAAAATTCCGGCGATGGTCCAGGTTGAATAAACGGTAGGACGACCGCCGCCAAGCTGATCCGTATTGGAAAAGCTGATATTATCCTGTGCAAGCTGGGTCAGCTCCGGGATATAGTTCTTGTCGAATGCTCCGCCGGATGCCTTGTCTGCATAGGTGCTTTCCATGGACTCCAGATAGATATAAATCAGGTTTCGTTTCTGCTCCGGAAACGTAATATTGACACGGGCTGGATCTACGTAATTGTCCTCTACAATCGTATTATACGTACTCTGATTTGTCAGGTAATCCTTCACATCCAGTGCTGCCCACACATCATTGATGGACCATGCAATACTTGCAGCTCCTGCCACGATGCAGGTCAGTCCAAATGCGATTTGTGCCGTGCGTTTTTTCCGAAGAAAAACGCTGACCAGAATCAGGATGACAAGTGCTGCCACAGCAAAAACTGCACTGGAGCGGACATAGCTCATCAGCAGATCGTGGCTGGTTCCTGCGATCGGGGCCTTCAACTGGTAAACGAGCTCTTCCATATTCAGGTTCGGCCAGGTTTTCCGCATCCATCGTTCCGATGTAAAAAGCAGCACGCCGAGCGTTCCGACCAGTACGGCAAGTACAGCCAGCAGAATGCGCCCTGCTTTTTTCAGTTTCGAATGTTTCTTGCGTTTCATGTTCATGCCTCCAAAAAACTTTACACCATTTAAACTTTAACATTTCTTTAAACATTCGGAATCTAACGATTCCTCATATTTGCAGGTTCCAAATTTAAAAGCCTTATCGTGCAAGCACGAACGTCTTTTAAACTTTTAACTTTTCTTTACAAATACCTTACGTATTATAACAAACCCCGTTTTAAAAAGACAGAAAAACTTTATAAAATTTTTCGCAAAAAACCGCCCGGCACTGCGATTTTTTTCGCAGCCCGGACGGCCCTTATTTCTATTCGGGGAAGCTTGTGTCAGCTTGCCTTGTTCTTTCTCTGTTTGATGACCTTCAGTCGTGTGAACTCCTCGCGCTCCTTCTCCTCCAGTGCGTCCGCGATATCCTTGGACAACTGGGTATAATGCGGGATCGTGATGTTCTTCAGCGCGTTTGCACGCTTCTGTGTTTTCTTGATTGCCGCAGCAAGACGGTATGCCGAGTTCTCAATCATGGAAAGGCTTAAGGTCAGGTCTTTTACTTTTTCAAAGGCCTGTCTTGCCTGGTCAAGAGACTCCTTTGTGCTGTAGTAAGCATACGTCGGTGCCTGACCGGACGGATCGGCTTCTACCAGCGGAATTTCCACGCCCATGATACTTCTCGTCTTGATCCGGATGGATTCCTCCACCGGGACAGTATAGGACACGGTCTGTACGTTGGTGATACCGATTTCCATGTTCGCAATCTGCAGTGCAGCGTAAGCTTCACGGAAGGTTACGTCGATCTGACGCTGAATGTCTTTTGCCTCATCGATCAGGCCCATGAGCTCGCGGATCAGAATATTCCGCTTCTTGTCCATCAGCTCGTAACCCATGTGGGCAAGTTTCAGAGAGTTCTTTGCAAGAATCAGGTTTCCCTTGGTAGGAAAGGTATTCGGGTCCATTCCGATCTCACTCCTCTCGCTTACTCATTCATCGCATCGGCTTCTGCCTTTGCTTTTGCTACTGCATCAATGGTGGTCGGATGATAATACTGATCCAGAACCTTGGTGTTGACACGGTCGAGCTCTTCTCTCGGAAGCAGTCCAAGCAGATCCCATGCCTTGTTCAGGGTGTCTTCCATCGAACGGTTCTCATCCATTCCCTGGCCGATGAACTCGTGCTCGAATTCATTACCAAATACCAGGTACTGTTTATCGATCGGGGAAAGCTCATCCTCACCGATAACGGATGCCAGGGAACGCGCATCTCCTACTTTTGCGTAGCAGGAGAATAACTGGTTTGCTACGTCCTGATGATCCGCTCTTGTATAGCCTTCACCGATACCGTCCTTCATCAGACGGGAAAGGCTCGGCAGCACGCTGATCGGTGGATAAATGGACTGGCCGTGAAGCTGACGGTCCAGTACGATCTGACCCTCGGTGATGTAACCGGTCAGGTCAGGGATCGGGTGCGTGATATCATCGTTCGGCATGGTCAGGATCGGGATCTGTGTTACGGATCCCTCTACGCCCTGTACGATACCGGCGCGCTCATACAGCGTAGCCAGCTCACTGTACAGGTATCCAGGATAACCTTTACGGGAAGGAATCTCTCCACGGGAGGAGGAAACCTCACGCATGGCCTCGCAGAAAGAAGTGATATCGGTCAGGATAACCAGAATATGCATGCCTTTTTCGAATGCGAGGTACTCGGCAGCGGTCAGCGCTACCTTCGGTGTGATCAGACGCTCTACAACCGGGTCATTTGCCAGGTTCAGGAACATAACAACGTGGTCAGATACACCGCTCTCCTCGAAGGTACGGCGGAAGAACTCTGCTACGTCGTATTTAACACCCATAGCGGCAAATACGATCGCGAACTTCTCATCGGAATCTCCCAGGGATGCCTGCTGTACAATCTGTGCAGCTAACTGGTCATGCGGAAGTCCGTTTCCGGAGAAGATCGGCAGCTTCTGTCCACGAATCAGAGTGGTCAGACCGTCGATGGCGGAAATACCGGTATGGATATAGTTTCTTGGGTATTTACGGGTAACCGGGTTCAGCGGCAGGCCGTTGACGTTTCTTCTTACCTCTGCGTCAATTGGTCCCATGCGGTCGATCGGTTTTCCGATACCGTCGAAGGTACGTCCCAGGATTTCCTCGGAAAGTCCGATCTCCATAGGATGTCCGGTCAGACGGGTGTGGGTATTGGTCAGGGACATGTTCGATGTTCCCTCGAATACCTGGATGATAGCCTTGTCTTCGTATACAGCAACGATACGTCCCAGTTTTTTCTCATTGCCGTCTACTGTAAATTCCACGATTTCCTCGTAGGATGCATTTTTTACACCTTCCAGGACAACCAGAGGGCCATTTACCTCACTAAGGCCTAAATATTCAATTGCCATGATGAATTTCCCTCCTTAACCGTTTTTCTCGAGTACCTTATCGTAGAAGGTGTCGATATCTTTTTTGTATGTGTCAAACAGATCCAGACGGTCGTTCGGTACATCGTATTTGATGGAAACAACGCGGTCAAAGATCTTGTCCTCTTTCAGTACGGACATTGGCATGCCCATGGTTACCAGCGCTTTGGATTTCTTGTACAGGTAAAGGATAACTTCCATCATCTTGTACTGTTTCTCCAGGGATACGCAGGTATCATCCGGATGGAACGCGTTCTGCTGCAGGAAGCCCAGACGGATGACTCTGGCGATTTCCAGGGTCAGTTTCTGGTCGTCCGGAAGAACGTCACTACCAATCAGTTTTACGATTTCCATCAGAGAGCTCTCGGAGTTCAGGATTCCCATTAACTGGTTACGCATATCCACAAAGTTCTTGTTTACGTGATCTTTGTACCATGGAGACAGATCCTGCAGATACTCGCTGTAGCTGGTCAGCCAGTGGATGGCCGGGAAGTGACGGGCGTAAGCCAGAGATTTATCCAGTCCCCAGAAGCAGCGGACGAAACGTTTCGTGTTCATGGTGACAGGCTCGGAGAAGTCACCGCCCTGCGGAGATACGGCTCCGATGATGGATACGCTTCCCTCTGCGCCGCAAAGGGTCTGCATCATGCCGGCACGCTCGTAGAAAGCGGACAGACGGGATGCCAGGTATGCCGGGAAACCTTCCTCGGCAGGCATTTCCTCCAGACGTCCGGACAGCTCTCGAAGAGCCTCTGCCCAACGGGATGTGGAGTCTGCCATGATGGCTACGTCGTAGCCCATATCGCGGTAATACTCAGCCAGTGTCAGTCCGGAATACAGAGATGCCTCACGGGCTGCAACAGGCATGTTAGATGTGTTGGCGATCAGAGTGGTACGGTCCATCAGAGGGTTGCCGCTCTTCGGGTCAACCAGTTCCTGGAACTCTTCCAGAACCTGTGTCATCTCGTTTCCACGCTCTCCGCATCCGATGTAGATGATGATATCGGCATCAGACCATTTTGCGATCTGGTGCTGGGTCATGGTTTTTCCGGTACCGAATCCGCCAGGGATGGCTGCTGTGCCGCCCTTTGCGATCGGGAACATCGTATCCAGGATACGCTGTCCGGTGATCAGCGGAACGGATGCCGGGTATCTTTTCAGGGTTGGACGCGGTACACGGATCGGCCATTTCTGTGCCAGTGTGATCTCTTTTTCGGTACCATCTTCCAGTTTCAGTTTTACGATTGGGTCAAGGATGGTGTACTGTCCGTCTTTGGCAGCCCAGATAACGGTGCCGTTGACATCCGGCGGAACCATCGATTTGTGTACGATCGAACGGGTCTCCTGTGTCTCTGCAATGATTGCACCGCCCATCAGCTCTTCGCCTTCTGAAACGGTTACATGGACATCCCATTTTTTCTCTGTATCCAGAGAATCTACGGTAAGACCGCGGCTGATGTATTTACCGGACTGCTTTGCAATCTCGGACAGCGGACGCTCGATACCGTCGAAAATATTGTTCAGGATTCCAGGTCCCAGTGTTACAGAAAGGGCATCGCCGGATGCGGTAACGATTTCGCCTGGCTTCAGTCCTGTGGTTTCCTCGAAAACCTGTACTGTGGTAGTATCTTTTGTCAGGGCGATAACCTCGCCGACCAGACGCTCTTTACCAACATAAACCATCTCGGACATTTTAAATCCGGTGTTTCCTTTCAGATATACGACCGGACCGTTGATTCCATAGATAACTCCGGTTTTATTCATGCTCTACACCTCCGTGAAAGATGAAATTCTCCCGCTCTTCGTTCAGAAGGGTCTCGAAGGAATTGTCGATCAGAATATTTTTCTCCGGGATGACCGCGCGTACGCCGCCAAGGAACGGCATGGCCGAAATGGTAAGGGTTACGGAGAGTTTCTGCTCCAGGGAAGCCTTGTGAGCTTCGTCTGACGGATCCAGATATAAGGTCAGCTTGTCGTTTCCGGCAAACTCGACTGCTTCGCGGATTTTGCGTTCCAGATACTCCTCATAGGATGGATCGTTTTTATAAGCGGTAAGTTTTTCACGAACTTCTTTAAACAGTTTTTCTTTTAATTCCAGATTTTTGCGGGACAGTTTTCTTCTGATATGAAGCTGATCCGCCGACAGTGTCTTGTTGACATCACGTTTTGCTTTTTCCGTCTCAGCAGCGACTTCTTCTTCTGCCTGACGTCTTGCTGTTGCTTTATGCTCCTCGAAGATCTTGTCCAGAGCTTTCTGGTGATCGCCGATGACGCGTTCTGCTTCGCGGTTTGCACTGTCCAGGGAATGATTATAAAAATTCTGAAGTTTTTCCTCAGTAGTCAATGTATGTCACCTCCAGGGCATTCTTACAATTTTAATCCAATAGATTCGTTTACAAAGGAAGTGATAAAGTCCGGCGCTCTTCCGGTACCGTGGCGGTCCGGAATCTCGATGAGCAGCGGAAGCTTATGGTTGAGGCGGACATCCTCCAGAATGTCCGGGAATTCCTTCCCGAACTTTTCTGTAAGGAGGATGATGCCGATCTCTTTGTCTGCAAGTGTTTTCTGCAGTGCATCATAAAGTTCCTCACGCTCATGAACGACAACGCCTTCCACCCCGGCCAGACGCATGCCGGTCTGGGTGTCTACGTTATCACTGATCAAGAACATTTTCATTTATGATTCCTCC
This sequence comes from Tidjanibacter massiliensis, assembly GCA_963661155.1. Classification (GTDB taxonomy): domain Bacteria; phylum Bacillota; class Clostridia; order Lachnospirales; family Lachnospiraceae; genus Fusicatenibacter; species Fusicatenibacter massiliensis_A. The sequence goes on from CAVLAW010000015.1 coordinate 18,293, forward strand.
AAGTCGTAGGAAAGATCTTTACCTTCCGATTTTGGAATTAAAGATTACCAAGAATCATGAAGGAGATGATCAGACCATACAGAGCGATACCTTCGGCCATAGCTACGAAGATCATGGATTTACCGAAGATGCTGCCGTCCTCGCTGATTGCGCCAAGAGCTGCGCTTGCAGAAGATGCAACGGCGATACCGGAACCAATACCGGAAAGACCAGTAACAAGAGCTGCACCGATGTAGCCAAGACCAGTTGCAAGACCAGCGCCTGCTTCAGTTGCAGCAGATGCGGTTGCTGTACCAGCGAAAGAAACAACAGTGGCGATCAGCAGAACTCCGAAGAATCCGCATACATTGGCTGCCAGAGATTTTTTGTAACGTTTTTTGCTGTGCTCACCTTTGAAGTAGTAAGCCATAGGAACAACGATGGATAATACCATTGCGACTGCAGTAAGTACCTGTACAAATGCTGAATTCATAATAGTTTTCCTCCTGAAGTTAATTCATTTTTTCAATTTACTCTTTGCCACTATTCAGAGCCTTCTCTCGATTCCGCTTCGCTTCATCTCGATATGGCTCTTTCCATTTCGCATGGCTCTGAATAGTAATCTATTTCTCTTCTTTTTTCAGAAATGGAACGAACGGTTTTCCGTCTCCCTCGTAGAAACGGCTGAACATCTCGTAGTACTCCAGACGAAGTACCTGGATCGCTACCAGCAGTGCCTCAAGGCAGGCAACGAAGATGTTTCCGATAATGATCACCGGCCAGCTGATGCTTCCGCCGCCTGTCGCTCCGCCGAGCATCAGGACAACTTCCATCATGGCTGCGTGGCTGACGGCATATGCGCCGACACGGACGAAGGAAATTGTGTTTGAGAAGTAGCACAGCATAACATCGAACAGTTCGAAGAATGCCTGTACGAAGAACATGCCCTTTCCGGTCTCCGGAAGTGCGTTACCTTTCTTCTCTACGATGCGCTCCAGCGGCTCTTTCATGAAGATCACTACGAGCGGGATACCAAACATAACAACCATCACGCCGACTGCCGGTACTTTATGACCACTGAACAGCAGAACGAGTGTAACAGCAAGGGCTCCGTAGAAAATGAAGCCTGCCAGAGAGTTCTGGCTGAACAGAAGCTCGCCGAGCTTGTGGTTCTTTGCTGCATTAATCATGTGCAGCACCATTCCTGTCAGAATCATGAACATACCAAATGCAACCGCTGCAACGAATACGGTATTCATCGTTCCGACAAACGGCAGAGTGACCATTGCTTCTTTCGGATGCAGCCACAGGGCCGGTATGACATTTTCAAATCCGAAGAAACTGCCGAACAGGAATCCGAAGATAACGGAGAATACCGCACAGGTGCTCATGATCGCTGCGAGATCCATCTTCTTGAAGTGGTACAGCAGTGCGCCGCCAATCAGCAGGCACAGGCCCTGTCCTACATCGGCAAACATGATTCCGAAAATAAAGGCGTAGGTGATTCCTACGATGATCGTAGGATCAATTTCGTTGTAGTTTGGAAGTCCGTACATCTTCACGTACATCTCGAATGGACGGAAGAGTTTCGGGTTTTTCAGCTTTGTCGGCGGCTGGCGCAGAACATTGTTTGCGTCATCCTCGATGAAGCAGAAGAGGTTTGTGTCGTTTTCGATGTCTTTCTGGAAGGAAGCGGCATCTTTTTCCGACATCCAGCCGCACAGGATATAGAAGGTTTCCTTCTTGGATTTCGTGCAGGCTGCCAGACGGCGGACATCAAAGTTGCCGGAGAGCTGACTTAACTGCTCTTTTGCTGCAACCAGATCCTCTGCGGAATCAGAAAGGCATTTTGCCAGTTTCCGTGAGCACTCGCTTAACGCGTCGTCTGTCTTTTTGATTTCTGCCTGAAGTGCTGTGTAAGCATCTTCCGGCGTTCCGCTGTACCCGTCCGGAACATAGATTCTTTCGAAGTGCAGGGATGAGAATACGGCGTCTACTTTCGTGACCTGATCTCTCGGGCAGAAGTAAATGCCCCATACGTACTGCTCGTCAGAGTGGCAGCGATAGAATACTGTGTCGCTGTTCTCGTAGCAGTAGCTCTCAAATTTGCTGTAATACTCTTTTGTGATCTTTCCGAATCTGAATTTGATAAAGTGGAAATCCAGAATGGAGGAAAGATTGCAGTGCAGATCCTGGAACGGCTCGATTTTCTGAGCTTTTTCCATCAAGTCTTTCTTTTTGGCTTCCAGTTCTGTACGCTCCTGGTTCAGCTGGCCAAGGGTGTGATCCAATCCGTTGACACAGTTGATGGCATCTTCCAGGGAAAGTCTTTTTGTGGTGGTGCGCTTGTCTTCCGGCAGAAGTGCTGTAAAGTCCTCTGCCTGTTTTAACGTCTCTTTGTACGGGTTGATCTGGATATACGGTGTGATGTTCTGCATCGTAGACAGCTCAGTCAGAGCGTTCTCCAGATGAATCTCATATTTTGAGAGATAAGTGTTGACCACACGGTCAATATCGGCTTTCGGCCCGGTGATGCTCAAAAATTTCATCTTGACAATCAATGAGTACACCTCCCCGTGTATTAAGTTTTTGCGATATGCTGCATTGCCTCGTCAGCGCTGATACGATAACGTACGCACTCGAGTGCAATAGTAAGCCGGTTTACCTCGTGCTCTTTGTGATAGAGGTAAGAGTATATGGTGGCAACGGAATATGGATTCTGGCGGGACTCGTTGGAAAGGATATGCTTCATAATTGCCGCATACATGGATTCCAGGGTATCCACATTGAAGGAATCATACCGTTTCGCATAATAGGTTTGTTCCAGCAGCTGGGAAAATGCACTCATATTCTCGGCTTCTACCAGTGCTTTGATTGTATCCTTCTTCAGCCGGTGATGAACCGGGATCAGCAGGGCGTAAATCTGTGCGCTGGTCATGTGATAATAGCGTTTGGACCGGTAAATCCACTGAAGGTTCAGCATGTCAAACTTGCTTCCCCATGCAGCGGTAAGCTCTTCCAGATCCCGCTTTCTCACGATTTTTGATCTGTCTTTCCACATCTGTGCGAAGTAGAACAGATCCAGGGTCATCTCATAGTCGAACAGGGTCGGACGCTCGATATCCGCGAGCTGTGACAGCGGGGCATAATACTCTGTCCCCTTCAGGTTCGCAATCAGTTCCTCAATCGTCTTGGAGGACGAAAGAAGGTTGACGTCCAATTGGGAATGCTTTTTGAAGAACTCGTCGAACATCGACAGGTTCAGCACGACATCACGATGGTCAAACACCGTGTTCAGGCATTCCTTGATAACGGACACCTCGTATCGTTTGAAGTAGAGAGCGAGGAATTTTCTCTGCTCCACACCTGCAAACCGATACAGTTTGGAAAAATCCCGATACACCGTCAGGCGCAGCATTTTTTCGATCTGGCCTCGATGGAGATCGGCTTCGTTGTAGCCCTCAAACAGATCTTCGTATCCTTTATGCTGCTTGAGGTAGGCCGCTGCCTGCGGCACACTTTCCAGTTCCACGATTTCCCGAAAATTCTGGTCGTTTAAAAGATGGCTCTGCATGGCTCTTATCTTGGTGGTAAGGCCGCTGTAGGATAATAGACCGCTCATCGTTTCACTTCCTTATAATGTTTTCGTAAATCTGCGTGGACAGTGTTCCGTGATTCTGCTCGTAATAAGCGTCCAGTGAAGATAGAAGTTCGGCGGCAGAGTCCCGCTGCTTTTTCTGATCCGCATCTGTAGTAGAATGAAGTTTTGTTGTGATCTCTTCAATCCGCTTTGCCGTTTCTGCTTCCAGATCTGCATCGAATTTTGCAATCCGCTCTTCCTGCTGCTCATCCTGGAGTTTCTTCTGATTCTCGGCAGCCTGCATAATCTTGGTAGCAGCCGTTTCGATCTCTGCAAGTTTGTTAATTACAGATTCCATAGCATCGCTTTCCCTCCTTATTATATTTGCATAAGAGCAAAAGTACAGGAGAAACTCCCCTGTATCTTTGCTGTTAGTATTCTACACCTTTTTTTCAAAAGTTGACATATTGAAATCGTAAAAAAAAGTGGGGTTTTGGTCTTTTTTTTGATTAAAAATAGACAATGGATCATATTTTTTCTTCCAATATTAATAGGCAAAAGACGGTTTCTCATATGATTTCGATATGTGCTCAATCCGATTGTCATATTGCTGATAGGAAATGCTATGTGGAGGTTGATATTGTATACAGTATTTTGAAAACTTAGAATATTCAGAGCCATGCGGAATGGAAGAAAAAATTGCGAATCATGCTTGCATGAATGAGCCGTTTTTTCTGGAATTCCATATGGCGAGAAGCCATATCGAGATGCAGCGAAGCGGAATCGAGATAGGGCTCTGAATATTCTAATCCAGATTTTTTTGTTTTGCTTTTGGGGGAGCTATGGTATACTGGATATGATTGGCTTTGTGCCGTTTTTTATGTAAGAAAATTTTTATGATGAGAAAGGAAATTTACGCATATGCGCCTTAGAAATATCAGAGGTTCAAAAGATGTCATTGCTTCCTGCCCGTTCGTTGTGCAGGAGCCTGAGAGCTGCCGGGGACGGTGGGCTGAAGTTTTTGGAAATGAAAATCCGATTCATATTGAGGTTGGTATGGGAAAGGGACGCTTCCTGATGGATATGGCGGTTCTTCACCCGGAGATCAACTACGTCGGCATTGAGATGTACGACAGTGTACTGCTCCGCGCGGTACAGAAACGGGAGAAATTAGAAACAGAAATCAAGAATCTGTTTTTCATCCGTATGGATGCACGCCAGCTTCCGGAAGTGTTTGCCGAGGGCGAGGTGGACCGCATTTATCTTAACTTCTCCGATCCGTGGCCGAAGGACCGCCATGCGAAACGGAGACTGACATCGCATGAGTTTCTGGCACGGTACGAGAAGATTTTAAAGAAGGACGGAACACTCGAGTTTAAGACGGATAATAAGGATCTGTTTGATTTTTCACTCGAAGAGATGAAAAACGCAGAGGGCTGGGAACTGACAGCTTTCACATACGATCTGCACAACGATGCGGTTCTCTCAGAAGGAAATGTGATGACTGAGTATGAGGAGAAGTTCTCCTCGATTGGAAATCCGATCTGTAAGATGGAGGCGCGGTTTCTGTAAATAACGAACTGGCAGCCGAAAGATCCAATTTTTTTTAGATCTCTCTGCTGCCGGTTTTCTCATTCGTAGATGCTATGATGATAAAAAATTTAGTGTAAAACAAGAAAAACACCGTCCCCGCAGCTCTCAGGTCTGCAAAAACAGTGCTTTTGATGCGCCTTCAGGGACTCGAACCCTGGACAAATAGATTAAGAGTCTACTGCTCTACCAACTGAGCTAAAGGCGCTTACTTTTGTTTTTCTGTGTACTATCAAGTGAACTACTCGCTGAACACAAATAGGATTATAAGGGATTCTGCCGAAAAAAGCAACCTTTTTTTCTCTCTTTCTTTACTTTTGTTAAAAACAGCGAAAATCCCTCTTATAATTTTCTAAAATTTCACAATTTTTTCGTATATTTTCGTTTGTTTCAACGACTCTACTTTCTTTTCTTCTCCTTCTTCTTTAAAAGTGTCTCCAGCTCCTGCATGGATTTCTGGATTTTATAAAGGCAGCCGCTTCCGGCGTATTTGTTCTGATAGCAGAAGTCCTGGAG
>CAVLAW010000016.1:0-23739 GCA_963661155.1 Tidjanibacter massiliensis
AATAATACCGGCTGGAGAATATATAGCAAGTGCTGCTGCATCTGCAATACTGTGATTTGTTTTGATAAACTCAATACGGAATGCGCCCAGGTTGATGGACTGTCCGTGTTTGATGATTTTCCGTTTTGTGGTGCGGAGCAGGTTGTGCTCCTTTAATTTGTTTTCGATCAGGCCGATGGTCAGTTTGGTGGCGTAGACCGGCACGTTGACTTCTTTTAAGATGTACGGCAGCGCACCGATGTGATCCTCGTGGCCGTGGGTGATGACGAAGCCTTTGACTTTGTCGATGTTCTCTTTCAGATATGTTACATCCGGGATGACCAGGTCGATACCGAGCATGTCGTCTTCCGGGAATGCAAGTCCGCAGTCTACAACGATGATGCTGTCTTCATATTCGAAAACAGTGATGTTCATACCGATCTGTTCCAGACCGCCAAGCGGTATAATTTTTAATTTACTTCCATTATTCTTTTTCAAATAGCACCTCCGCGCGTGTGTTCGAAACGATTCCGTTACCGGTGCGGCTCCACGCATCTGTCCTCTGAGCGTCACTTCAGTCTGGCGGAGCGTTTCCCGCATCTTTCGGATGTCATTAGTCTTAGTAGGTGATGTCTGCTTCGTCGTCCAACATGGAAGCGAATACGCCGGAGACTGCATCGAATTCGGTGTCGTCTTCTACCATGACGTACTCTGCCTCGGCGTCGGTGTCGGTGGAGATGTCTTTCAGGATGTAGGCGTTTGCCTCTTCGTCCTGGGAATCGGATACCAGAATATAGTTTACTCCGTTGATTCTGGTCTGCTCCTCCACATAAAATTCTTCCTTGCCGCCATCATCTGTTACAAATGTTATTTTTTCCATACAATATTCCTTTGTTCAGTTTTCCTGTGATTCTTTGTGGTTGGAAAGATAGTCGAGATATCCCTGCAGGATAAAAACAGCCGCAATCATATCCACGTACTCCTTTCGGTTCTCTCTGCGGATTCCGGTTTCCATCATGGTACGGTCTGCTTCTACGGTTGTCAGTCGCTCGTCCCACATGACAACGGGCAGACCTGTCCGTCTCTCCAGCATTTCTTTGAACTCGAGAGATTTTTCGGCCCGCTCTCCGATGTCGTTGTTCATGTGCTTCGGAAAACCGAGAACAATCTTTTCCACGCTGTATTCTCTTGCTATCTCTTCAATCCGGGCCAGCGTCTGGCGCAGCTTATGTTCCGATTTTCTGCGGACAATTTCGATTCCCTGCGCAGTAAGACCCAGAGGGTCGCTCACCGCCACCCCTACTGTTTTTGAGCCGTAATCTAATCCCATTATTCTCATAGTTGATTACGCTCACTTCCAGGATTCATTTTTGATGTACTCTTTTAACAGTTCCTCTACCAGTTCATCACGCTCTACTTTCATGATCAGGCTTCTGGCGCCCTTGAAGCTTGTGATGTACGTCGGGTCGCCTGACATGATATATCCTACGATCTGGTTGACTGGATTATACCCTTTTTCTACCATGGCGTTGTAAACGGTTTCGAGTACCTCTTTTACCTGAATCTCCGGCTCTGTTTTTACTTTAAAATATTGTGTGTTACTTAATCCTGACATTCTTTTCACGTCCTCGTATTTATTGATATCATTTATATTCTAATACATGTTATGGGAAATTTCAATCGTGAAATTGCCCAACTATTCAGAGCCATGTGGACTTGCAGAGGAAAGTGTGAATCATGCTTGCATGAATGAGCACTTTTTTCTGCAAGGACATATGGCGAGAAGCCACCTCCAGAAACTGCCACTGGCAGTTTCCTTCGGATGCATGGCAACATCGAGATGCAGCGCAAGCGGAATCGAGATGGGGCTCTGAATAGTTTCGATACGTAAATTTCCTACATTCCGGCGTTTCGATGCATGTTTGTGTTTTATTTTATCCGCGTACACTTTGCATTATTCATATAAATTCGAAGAAAAGATCATTTCCAGCATTCTCTGTGCGCAGGCGGTCAGGTCTTCTTCGGCGAGATACTGGTCGTTTTCGGCAGTCAGGGCGTCCAAGATTTCGCGGCGGTCGGTCTCGGTTCCCGGCATGACGAGGTCGTTTCCGGCAGCGATGCATTTTGCGGCGGAGGAGCCTCCATCGGCGTTTGTTGTGGTCCAGTCGGTCATGATGATGCCCTCAAAGCCCCACTCTTTTCTTGCGGCTATCGTGCAGAGATCGTAGCTGTTGGCCGTGTGGACGCCGTTTACTTTATTGTAGGAGGTCATGATCGCCTTCGGCTGGGATTCTTTGATCGCAATCTCGAAGCCTTTCAGATAGAGCTCACGCAGGGCGCGCTCGGAGACGATGCTTGATACGCCGCGGCGGTTTTCTTCCTGATTGTTGCAGGCGTAATGCTTGATCGTTGTTCCGACGCCGTACTGGCTCTGGACGCCTCTTGTGAGGGCAGCGGCGATTTTTCCGCTGACGAGCGGATCCTCGGAATAGTATTCGAAGTTACGGCCGCAGAGCGGGTTGCGGTGGATGTTCATGCCCGGGGCGAGCCAGAGGGTGACGCCGAATTCTTCCAGTTCTTTGCCGATCATGCGACCGACTTCTTCCATGAGATCGGTGTCAAAGCTCTGCGCCAGAAGGGTTCCGACCGGGATGGCGCTGCAGTACTGGTAGTAGTCTTCGCCGTCGTCGTGGAGGAATTCGGTTCCGAAAATGCGGTTTTCGAAGCGCTCGTAATCGGTCATGCCGTAGACGGTGCCGTCTGCAGGATTTTTCTGATAATGTGCCTGAAGGCGGATGCCGGCCGGGCCGTCGGCGAGAATGACGTTGGCTACGCCGTATTTCTCCAGCAGGGATGCCGTTGTCTCACCTGCCGCTCCCGGTACTGTGACAGCGGCGGCACCGATGATTTCCTGGCTTCCGCCGCTGGTACGGCCGCAGACGAGGGCGGTTTTCTCTTCTGGTGTCAGCTTTCTGACCAGTTCGGCGGCTTTTTCGCGTGCCTGCTGATATTTTTCGGCTCTCTTCTGCTGTTCTGCTTCGGGTTCATAACCGTTAGCATCCTCTTCCTGTGCTTCTGCTGATTTTGGTTTTCCGCAATTCAGAGTTTTATACGTGTTCTCATTACTGTTTCCATCACGGATCAGCCCTTTTTCATCAAGGAACAGCAGCGGGATTTCGGCTTTCTTTTCTTCCCACATCTGCTCTCTTTCTTCTTTCCAGTGGTCTTCTTTTTCCTGCTCCGGGCGGATTTCTTTTAGGGCATCGAGAAGCGGGCAGATGTTGGTCAGGTGCTCGGTCTCTACGGTTTCAGTTAAGGTCAGCCGTGCGGCCAGCGTTACGTCGCGGCTTGAGGTTCCGACGAGGATGTCATAATCACCGGCTTCCATGCAGTATGCGGCTTTTCCGGTGCGGTAGGACTCCAGCAGAGCGGTCGGGACTTCGAGATGCAGTGTTTCAGATTCTCCTGGCTGAAGCAACGCTGTTTTTTCGAAAGCTGCAAGGCGCTTCCGCTCTTTTTTCAACTTGCCGGACGGGCACGCAGCGTAAACCTGTACGACTTCTTTTCCGGCGCAGGAGCCGGTGTTGGTTACTTTTACGGTTACTGCAATGGTTTTTGCTTCTGCATCAGACTTCCACTCTGCGTTTTCGGTGGTTACATCAAATGTGGTGTAGGACAGTCCATATCCGAACGGATAGCGCGGCTCGACCTCAAAGCTGTCGAAATAGCGGTAGCCAACGTAAATACCCTCGTAGTATTTTTCTTCGATAATATTTCCATTGTTATGGCTGAACGTCGCACTGGATGGATAGTCTTCATAGTAATATGCCCATGTGTCGGTCAGCTTGCCGCTTGGGGTGACTGCACCGGATAATACGTCTGTGAGACCATTTCCGCCCTCCATGCCGGCCTGGGACAGCAGAACAAGGGCTGCAATGCTGTATTTTTCCAGAAAAGAAAGATCGATGATACCGCCGACGTTTAAGATCACGATGGTATTCGGATAGCACGCGGTGATGTGTTTCAGATCCGTTTCTTCCTGCTCCGAAAGGAAGTAGTCCCCCGCCTCTGCTTTGCGGTCCGCGCCCTCGCCGGAGATGCGGCTGATGACGTAAATGGCGGTATCTGTGCCGGTTTTTACGATGTCTTCGCCTTCCGGCATCTGCATCGGATGGCTGGCGTGTGCGCGGTACAACGACGCACGGTTGCCTGGCTCGGAAAGCTCGTAGAGGTGGGCTTTCCATTCTTCATAGCATTTGCTGTATTCCTTATCATAGGCGTCCAGCCAGTCCTCGGTTGTGATGGTAAAGCCTGCGTTTTTCAAGCCGTCGTAGATGCTGACATTACTCCGGTTGTGCACCATGCCGGAACCGGTGCCGCCTTTGATCGTGTGGCGGGCGCCGCCTCCGTAAAGGGCTACGCTGCTGCCGCTTTTTAACGGCAGAACCCCGTTGTTTTCCAGCAGGACAATGCCTTCTGCGGCTGCCTTTCTTGCAATGACGCGGTGTTCACGCTCCCGCTCTGATTCCGCCTGGTTTCTCGTTCCGGAAATTCCTCTCGTTCGCAGTTTCATCTTGTAAAAATCCTCCTTTTTCCCCATTGGCAAATAAATTTGCCTCATTTATCCTCAATTATAGTCTTGTTTTCCGTCTTTTGTATAGATTCCTTTTTGATCTCTTCTGTGCCGATTCTGACAAGACGATGCCGCGGCGGTTCGGGAGTTTTCGATTGAATTTTTGCTGGTTCTGCTCTATACTGATATCAGATATGTTATCAAAGATTCGGAGGATTACAACTTATGCATATGCCAGAGATTCAGGCTGTTTTAAATGAAAAGAATATCACTTTTTCTTATGTCGAGGAGGACAACTGCGGAAGCATCGACTTCGAACACCGCGGCCTCCGCTACCACATCTGGGAATACGCCGACGATACAGAACCGGTCGGTGTGGAGACCAATCTGCGGTATGCGGGACGGGATGAGGAGATCGAAGGAGATTATGACCATGTGCTTGCGGAGCATTTGAAGAAAGAATTTTAAAGATTGGCTTATCAAAACCGATTTGGAAAGGAAGTGTATGTTATGACCCCTGCATTACAACCCCAAGTTGAGAAAATGACATTGGAACAGTACGAACTACTTCCCGCGGAACGACGTGTTGAAGTCTTCGATGGCATTGTCTACGATATGGCCAGCCCGTCGCAGACGCATCAGGCATTGTCCATGCAGCTTTCAACTGTAATCAACAACTATATTCTCCACAAAAAGGGCTCATGCAGTGTTTTTTCTGCTCCCTTTGATGTGAAACTGTCGGATCAGCCGCTGACTATGGTTCAGCCGGATATTATGATCATCTGCGATAAGGACAAACTGGACGGAAAACGCTGCAACGGCGCGCCGGATTTCATCATCGAAATCGTTTCGCCCAGTACTTCTTCGGACGATTATATTCGAAAGCTTTACTACTATAAAACGTATGGCGTCCGCGAATACTGGATCGTGGATCCGAAAAGGAAGCTTGTTACCGTGAATTATTTCGAAGGAGATCTTGTCAGTGTGCAGTATTCGTTTGATTCTGTGATTAAGGTTAATATTTACGATGATCTGTTTATTAATTTTGCGGAGATTGTGGAATTATTAGGGCTTTAAATTTTCTAAAAAATGCAGGAAAGGTGCTGTTTTCCAGTTCTTTCCTGCATTTTCTTTTATTTTCTACTCTCCAGCGCCGCCAGAAAGAGTTCGTAGAAATCATCCTCCCCTTCCAGCGCCGGGGAGTTTTCACCACCGCCGTTGGTGCTGCGTTTGATTTCGGCGTAGAATTCTTCGCCTGCCATGGCGAGGTCCATTTCGTAGATTTGATAGCCCCGGGCGCGGCAGATGGTGCAGAAGGCGCGGATCGGGTTTAGATCATTGCGTGTCTGCAGGAGTGCTTCGCGGAGAGCTGGGTCTGCTTTGACTTCTTTTTGTAACTGGTCTAAGAGATCGACTAAATTGTTCATGGTGAAAACCTCCCCTTTTTCTTTGTAATAACAGCTAAAACGAAAAAACAGCACAGGAATCCACGGATGCGCGTGCCTCTCTGTACTGCTTTTTTATTTTACTCTGTTTTTCGTTTTCCTGTCAAGCGTTTGTCGATTTCTTCTGTGCTGCCAGCAGTTCTTCCATTGCCATCGCCAGTTCGTTCGGGCAGGAGTTGCCGCCGTGGCAGTCGACGCCTTTTAATCTGGCGATGATGTCCTCCGGGCGCATGCCTTCGGCCAGAAGGGCGACACCGGTGGTGTTTCCTTTGCAGCCGCCCTGGAATACGACGTTGTAGATTCTGCCGTCTACGTAGTCGAACGAGACAGACCGGGCACAGACGCGGCCGCCGGTTTTATGTACCATATGCTGATCCATTATGATTCCTCCACTTCAAATTTCATATGCTGTTTTAAGTATTGATCCGCCGCGTGTTCCAGGCGGGAGCTGCATTTTTCATAGACGAACGCGAAGTAATCCGGCTCGGTTCCGGTTTCTGCTTTTTCTCTTTCCTTGAAACGTTCGTATTCTTTTTCCGTCAGTTTCACACCGATTCTTTCCAGTTCCACTTTTCCACGCAGTATCGTTTTCATCTGTTTTACCGCGGTCTGCCGTTTTCTGCTTTCAAACGAAACGCCGTCCTTCGATTCGATGCCAAATGCTTCCATATATTCTTCCAGTATCTCCTCCGGTGAACTTTCCTCTTCCTGGGCCACTTCTTCTAATTCACGCTGGAGATGCTCCTCTGTTTTGGCAATCTCCTGCGCATCCAGCTCATATTCACTTTTTTCAATCAGCTCTTCCAGCAAAAAGCTGGCTGCTTCCCACCGCTGGCCGCGTTCTGCTTTTTTCACTGCCTGCTCCCGCAGATATGCACGATATTCTTCCGGTGTTGTGATGCCTTTTACTTCTGCTTTTGCTGCAAGCTCCTGGCTCATCTCCGGTAAGATTTTTCGTTTTACCCCGCGGACTTCCCACGTTGTTCCGTCACTCGTCTGAAAGCTCTCTCCTGCCCGTTTTCCTATGCTCTTTTGAGCAGCCTCCGGCAGAAACCAGCATTTTTCTGTATTCAGCGTAACGTCCTCTCCCGTTGTCCGATTGATCAGCTCCGCAAAATCGCCTTTTTGCACCGCATCGGAAACTGGTTCTATCGTCTGAAAGGTTTCCCGGAGCTCTCTTACTCCGTTTTCTATCACTTCCTGTGTCACCTGGACTTTGCAGTATTCTTCTGGAATTGCAATTTCCTGCGGTTCACAGATCCGTACTATCTTTGATTCACTCATCCACTCAACTTCCCTCTTTTTTAAGCTTTCTTTTCGTCTGGCCCTGCAACCGGGATCTGAACGATCATACAGACTCTGGTTCCCTCCTGCTCCAGAAAAACGGTTCCCTGATACGACTGTACCATTTTTTTTACTGCTGCCAGTCCGATGCCGGAATGGCCTTTTTTTCCACTCTTTCCATATTCAAAGATACTCTCATCCAGCACCGTTCCCTCCGGGATCGGGTTTTCCACACGGAAAATCGTATGATTTCTTCGTTTCAGCAGGATCACCGCCACTTTGCGGTCTTCCGCCTTAAAATTCTGTACAGCCTCCACAGCATTTTTGATCAGATTTCCAAGAATCTGGTTCAGTTCGTAAGGATTGCAGGCCACATCCGCCAGATCATCGTAAATCTCATAGTCAACAAGCACACCCTGTTTCTTCGCCTGCTCCCGTGCCTGATTCAGCATCGCACTGACGGCTGGGTCGTCCAGCGGCATCAGCTGTGCGACTTCCTGCGAGGCATCCAAAAGCTTCTGCAGATAACTCCGGCAGTCATCGAACTTTTTCGCATCCATCATACCGAGAATCGCCATCAGATGAATGTTGAGATCATGGCGCAGGGTGCGCTGTTTGACCTGGAAGGCCTTCATTTCTTCCTGATTTTTCTGATCCATTTCTTTCCGGGTGCAGAGCAGCAGCCAGGAGCACGCCATTTTTGCAATGGCAAAAAGCCCGGCTGCTGTGATCAAATCGGACACCAGAACTGCGAGGAACAGATTTTTCGGCAGCTCATGATACAGCAGGCAGCTTCCCACTGCACACCACACGGCGAAAATTCCCTCCGCCGTCAAAATCCCAAGCAACCGCCTTTTATCCTGTTTCCGCAGCATTCTGTATGTCTTTCTCATATTCTCCCGCCTTTGCATTTCATCCTGTTTTTTCTTATTTTTGCACAGCAGAGATGCATTTTACAAGATGTTTTCCACGCTCTGGCACATTTTTATGCACTGTGTCTGCAGAATTCCTGATACCGCTCATTCTGTTCCAGCAGCTCCTCATGCGTTCCACAGCCTGCCACTTCGCCGTTGTGCATCACAATAATCTGGTCTGCGTGCTGTACCTCGGCAGCGCTGTGTGCAATCATCACAACGGTTTTGCCGGACAGGGTTGTCGACAATGTCTGCAGAATCTCCTGTTCGCTGCATGCATCCAGTCCGCAGGTCGCCTCATCGAGGAGAATGAGTTCCGGGTGATGGATCATGGCTCTTGCAATCGCAATCTTCTGTCTCTGTCCGCCGGAAAGTTTTCCGCCGAGCTCACCGACCTCGCTTTCATATCCCTGCGGCATCTGGCGGATGAACTCTTCTGCATCCGCCTCGCGTGCCGCCTGTTCTGCTGCCGCGCGGTCCGGGTTCTGCATTCCGTAGGTGATATTATCCAGAATACTTCCCTGCAGCAGCGGGCTGTTCTGTACCACATAACCGATGGAATCTCTCCACTCGTCCAGATGGTATTTTTCGATATTCTCGTTTCCATAAGTGATGCTTCCGGAATCCGGTTCGTAAAAACGCTCCAACAGTTTTAAGATCGTTGTTTTTCCGGAACCATTCGTGCCGACAATCGCTGTTGTGCAGCCTTTTGGAATCGTAAACGAAACGTCTTTTAAAACAGGCTTTTCTTCATAAGCAAAATTTACATGATCAAAATGAAGGTCTGCCTCCGGCACGGTAAAGGATTTGTCCCGCTTCATGACCTCTTCGTCGGTGTCCATCATATCCATGATCTTCGTACATGCGCCGAGTCCAAATTTAATGTTCTGATAATACATCAGCAGGTTCTCTCCATTGTAGGTGAAGGTTCCCTGTGCAACAAAAATAAAGAAGGTGATCAAATCTCCGGCTTCCAGTTTACCCGTCGAAACGAGATAGCCTCCAAATGCCAGCACAATGATGTTGCACAATGTTGTGGAAAGATTCTGCATCATGGAGCTTAACGCATTAATCTTTACGATGGTCATTTCTGCGCTGTACTGCTCCTCAATCTTTTCTTCTCCATTTTTCTGTTCCTGCTGCTCGGTTCCAAACGCCTTCATCTGACGCATGTTCGGGAGCCGCACAGACAGGTAGGAAGTAAAGGCAGAAAGGGAATTCTGTACTTTCGTCTGTGCACGATAACTCATGTTTCCGACAATCCGCATGGAAATAAAAAGCCATGCAGGGATCAGAAGCAGCATCAGAGAAATCGTAGAGTTCATGCGGAACATTTCGATATAAACCATCACCAGCGTGTAAATCATGCTGAGGCAGTTAAAAATTCCGCTCAGTGCCATCGATACACCGTCGCTGTCGTTTGTCACACGGCTCGTAAGAGTACTCGGTTTTTCCCGGAACAGCACCCGCATCGGCAGATGCAGAATCCGGTTCCAGGCGGCATTGCTGCTCGATGCGTTGACTCTCGCATAGACGAGGTTAAATACCATCATGCTGAAAAAGCTGAACACAACCTGCGCGGCGCTCATCAGACCGTATTTGCTGATCTGTCCGCCGTTCATAATCTCGCCCTTCATGATTTCGCCGAGAAGAACCGGCAGTTTGACAAACAGTGTTGCCGACAGGGCGTCCATCAGAAAGGTGAATACAAATAAATACCAGGGGATTCCCGCGCGGCGGATCAGATGGAACAGACTTTTCCACTGATGGCGGCTGCTTTCCTGCATTTTCTGATCTTCCATCTTATTTTCCCTCCTCTTCATTGATCTGTGCCTGCAGCAGATTTCGGTATACGCTGCTTGTTTTTTCCAGTTCCTCATGGGTACCCGATGCCTGAATGTTTCCATCGGCAAGGACAACGATACAATCCGCATTTTTTACGGTAGACAGATTGTGGGCGATGACAAAAACGGTTTTCTCTCCGTGCAGTGCTTCGATGCACTGTGCCGCCTGCTCCGTTGAAACGCCGTCTAGGGATGAGGTGTATTCGTCCAGAAGCAGACACTCGGCATCACGGAGCATTGCTCTTGCAATGGCAATTTTCTGGCGCTGGCCGCCGGATAAGTTATCACCGAAATCATCCACCGGTGTATCAAGACCCTGCAGAGCCTCCGCAAGGAAATCGTCTAATTTTACTTTCTGACAGACGGAACGGATTTCTGCCTCAGACGGCTCGCGCTCCATGCCGTATGTCAGGTTTTCGCGGATGGTACCGCCCATCAGACGGACATCCTGCTGTACGTAACCGAACAGTTTTCGCCAACTCGCAAGGCTGTAATCTTCTGCATTTTCACCACCGTAGCAGATCTGGCCGTCTTCCGGCTGATAGAAGCGTTCCAGCAGATTTAACAGGGTTGTTTTTCCTGCTCCGTTCTTTCCGACGAGCGCAACGGTGCTGCCGTACGGCACTTCAAAGGAAACATCCTCCAGCACATTTTTCTCGCCGTAGGAAAATTTCACATGTTCGAAGGAAATCGTCTGCTTTGCCGGAACGAGTGTTTTTCCGATTTCCAGATTTTCCGGCTTCAGTTCGGAAATGGACGACAGACGGCTGACGGTTCCCTGAATGCCTTTCAGTTCTTTCCAGTAATACGGAACCATCTGGATGTCATAGGTCAGATAGTGATAATACATAAAGTAGGCAACCCAGGCTCCGATATCAATGCTTCCCTCTTTTACCAGCATGCCGCCGTAGACAATGACGACGAGTCTGCCGAGCAGGTTGACGAGCGATGCAGTGTAGTAAAACAGGTTGCTCATATTCTGGGCATGGAATGAAGACATATAGTAATCGTAAATCCTCTGTTTTCCGCGGCTGCTCTCCCGCTCTTCTGCGGTAAAAATTTTGACCAGGGAAAGATTGCTCATGACCTCGGAAATCATTTCTGTCAGATGTGCCAGTTTTGCCTGCACCTCGCTGTTCAGACGGAATACGACTTTTCCGGCAAAGAAGCTGACAACAAGCTGCAGAACGATCAGAAGCAGCATCGTTACGCTTAAGCGTCTGTCGTAATCTCCTACTTTTACCACCGATCCCACCACATAGTAGGCGGTTGATACGATACCCGGCAGTGTCGATGCAAAGATCTGGCCCACCGATGCGGTATCGGTTGTAGTACGGCTGATCAGCTCTTTGCTTCCTTTTTCCTCAATTTCCGGAATGGAAAGACCGGTCAGAATCTCCCATACGCTGCGGCGCATCTGCCGTGTAATTTTGGCACTTGCAATGTTCTGCAGAGCATTTGCAAGTATGTTGACAACCATGGATCCAAGCATGACGGCAACAAAAATCAGAATCGTATTTTTCGCCAGATCGCCTCCCATGATCTGCTCCGTGTAGTCCGGAAACAGAAGCTGCAGCGCGGAAGAACCGACGGACAGGGCGAATGTGATGATCACCCACAGCCATGGCAGCTTCGCGCTGATGAGCATATGGAAAAAGGATTTCCAGATGCCCGGCTTTTTTTCTGCACTTTTCTCTTTCATTGTGCCTATCCCCCTTCGTTTTTTTGCCATTTTAGCGAATCAACGCAAAAAAGACAACCGTTTATGCGGATTCGGTAGAAATCCTTGCACATTTGGTTGTCTTTTCTGTATTTTTATTCATAATTTTCTTTTACAGGACTGGAAATTCCCGCTCCTGGAGGCGTTTTTCTACTTCTTTGTGCTTCGCGCGGCTGACCGGAATCTTTCGTTCATATCCATCGACTTCCAGTTCATAGCTATTTCCGATTTCTGTTCCCGAAAGACTTCGGATCTTGGGCAGCGATACCAGGAAAGACTGATGCACCCGCAGAAAATCGTATCCCGCAAAAATCTTCTCCAGCTCCGTCATGCTTTCCCGTACGAGATATTCCTCCGCTCCGTTTTCTTTCTGACAGACAAGATAATTTTTCCGGCCGACTCTCTCGATGAATAATATTTCATTGACTGGGATAAAACGCAGACCTCCATTCATATGAATTCCGATTTTAGCGGTCACGGCTGGTGCCTGATGCTTTTTTCGTTCCATTGCATGGTCGAGTGTCTTTTTCAGACGTGGAAGCTGGATCGGCTTGGCCAGGAAATCGAGTGGTTCGTATTCGTATCCCTGAATGGCAAAATCTTCAAAACCGGTCGTAAAGACGATCATTTTTTCCGAGAAATTCTTTTTAGTGAATTCTGCGATGGAAAAACCGTTTTCTTCCTGGATGCGGATGTCAAGAAAGACGAGGTCTACGGGATGCATTTTCAGGAATTCCGCATACCCTTTGCTGCTGTTTAATTCTCCAGCCACATGGACAGTCGAAAAGGCCGCAAGCTGCTGTTTCAGCTGCGCAATGCAGAGCGGTTCGTCATCAATTATCAGCACTTCCAGGCGTTCTTCCATCTTTGTTTCATCCCTCTCCGGCTTTTTATCTTACTTCGAATAGTTATATTCTACTGATTTTGTCTGAAATCGTCAACCAGAATTACGCCAGGTGACACAGAAAAATCCCGGAGCATATTCTGCTCCGGGATCTTCGTTTCTTTTCTTATGTAATTATGCCATTTTATGCAACAACAACTTCGTTCGCATCTGCTGCCAGGACAGCTTCTTTCTTCTCGTTTCCGACGAAGACTTCTACTTTCAGTTCGGTATGTGCGCCTTCTACGGATACTTTGACTGCATCACTGTCTTTCACTGCTTTTACGGTGAACACGGTGTTTCCGTGGATATCCGGAACTTTGGTCTCGGCTGTGTCTTTTAACTGATATACGCAGATGGTTGCGTGGTCAGCGTAGTCGTAGTCCGGTTTGGTGTCGCAGTTTCCTTTGACTACGATGCTGTTCTCTCTTACATACAGAGGCATCGAGAAGTAGTCGTAGGTTCCCTGGAACCATCTGCCGCCTTCTTTGGTTTCGCCGGTCAGAAGCTCTGTCCAGGTGCCTTCCGGCAGATAATACTGTGCTACTTTGTCCTCGCGGAATACCGGAGCTACCAGAAGAGCATCACCGAGCATGTACTGCTGATCCAGATACGGAACGGCCGGATCGTTCATGAACTCGAATACCATTGGGCGCATCACCGGAGTTCCTTCCTCGTGTGCTTCTACGGATTTCTGGAAGATGTACGGCATCAGAGAGCACTTCAGGTTGGTGAAGAATTTTACTACATCGCAAGCTTCGTCATCGAACAGCCACGGCACACGGTAGCTTCCTGATCCGTGCAGACGGCTGTGGGTGGACATGAGGCCGAATGCGCACCATCTCTTGTACAGATCCGGTGTTGCGGTGCTCTCGAATCCGGAGATGTCATGGCTCCAGAAGGAGAAGCCGCTCATGGCGAAGGAAAGGCCGCCGCGCAGGGTTTCTGCCATGGACGGATAGTTTGCGGAGCAGTCGCCGCCCCAGTGTACCGGGAATTTCTGGCTTCCTGCTGTTGCGCTTCTTGCGAACAGAACTGCCTCGTTCTCGCCTTTGACTTCTTTTAACAGGTTGAATACTGCCTGGTTGTACAGGTATGTATAGTAGTTGTGCATTGCCTGCGGATCGCTTCCGTCGTGGTAAACAACGTCAACCGGGATTCTCTCGCCGAAGTCGGTCTTGAAGCAGTCTACGCCGCAGTCCAGAACGGTTTTCAGTTTATCAGTGTACCATTTCACAGCATCCGGGTTGGTGAAGTCTACCAGACCCATACCAGCCTGCCAGTTGTCGGTCTGCCATACGCCTTTTCCATCTGCTCTCTGCAGAAGGTAGCCGTTTGCTGCGCCCTCTTTGAAGAATGCGGTGCCCTGTGCAATGTACGGGTTGATCCATGCGCAGATGTGCAGGCCTTTGTCATGGTATTTCTTTAAGGTTGCACGGATGTCCGGGAAGCATTTCTTATCCCACTCGAAATCGCACCAGTGGAATTCATGCATCCAGAAGCAGTCGAAATGGAAAACGCTGAGCGGAATGTTTCTCTTCTCCATTCCCTCGATGAAGGATGTCGTGGTCTCTTCGTCGTAGTTGGTGGTAAAGGAAGTGGACAGCCACAGACCAAAGGACCATGCCGGAGGAAGTGCCGGACGGCCGGTCAGTGCGGTGTACTCGTTCATGATCTTCTTCGGTGACGGGCCGTGGAACAGATAGTATTTGATTCTCTCGCCCGGTACGGAGAAGCCGACATACTCAACTTTCTCGCTTGCTACCTCGAAGGAAACGTTGTCGGTGCTGTCAACGAGAATACCGTAGCCGTTGTTTGTCATATAGAATGGAACGCATTTGTAGCCGATCTCTGATGCGGTACCGCCGTCCTCGTTCCAGGTGTCAACAACCTGTCCGTTTTTCACGAATGGAGTAAATCTCTCGCCAAGGCCGTATACACACTCGCCGACACCAAGGGACAGCTCGCTTACCATGTATGGCTGATATTTTTCGGTCATGTAGTTTGGTGCCGGCAGCATGGTGCTCTGCTGACGATCCCATCTGATATAGGAAAGATTGCGGAATCCGCTTCCGGTCAGAACTTTTCCGTCTGCCTCGAAGGTGTAAGCAAAGATGCCTTTTCTCTGTACGCGTACCTGTACGCTTCCGGTGTCGAGAACTGCCTCATCATCATTGATGGTTACGGTTACGTCCTCGTATACGCTCTCTGTTTTGTCGAAAGACGGAACTTTGTTGTCGTATGCTTCGTAGTGCCATGCTTCCATGGAGATGGTGTCCGGTGTGTGTGCCACGAACTCAACCGTAATGGTCGGCAGGTTCAGAGTCATACCTCTGTGCTCAATCGGACGGGTCGTTGCCAGGATGCGCATACCGCCTGGAATCTGCTCTACTTCATAAGCCTGCATTGCATGGGATGCATTTGCTTTTTCACTCGGGAGCCAGTAACCTTCTGTGAATTTCATTTTTCATTTACCTCCTGATTTAATGAGCCCTTTTCAATCATTCTTTACAAAATTTTTGTTTCGGGCTGCCGTTTTTTGGTAATTTTATACTACCACACTCCTGCTGTCGAAAACAGGGCGGATTCTGTGAAAAAATACGGCGATATTATCTTTTTCTATTTTTTGAAGCACTTTTACGGGCTGATATGCAGAACGGGAGTGTGTTCTGCAAAAGTATGGCGTTTCATTTCCAGTTACTTCTGCAGAACACCCTCCCGTCTCTCTTCTATTATTCTGTGTTTACGCTACAATCAGATACGCAACAACTGCAAGCAGGATCTGCATGATCACAAATCGGATCACAACCTGGCTGTCGGACCATTTGTATTTCAGTCGTACATGGTCATGCAGCGGTGTTCTCGTATTTTTGAGGATCGCGATTTTCAGGAAACGAAGCAAAAATACTTTGACCAGGCCGATTCCTCCGTCGACGATCATCACACCGGCCATCAGCAGGTACAGGAACGGATGGCGGGACTGCATCGCGAGAATGGCGATATAGAAGCCGAGCGCTCTCGAACCGGCATCTCCCATCAGCATGCTGCTCGGCGAGGTGTTGAAGTACAGGTACGCGAGAAGCGCTGCCACGAACAGATAGTTTGCTACGGTGAAGCTTCCCAGTGCGTCGTGGAAAATCATGCTGAATGCGAAGATGACCACGCAGGAAAGGCTCGCGCAGAGCCCGTCCACACCGTCGGAACAGTTTGTGACGTTGATGGAAATCCAGATCAGGACGATGCCGAGGATTATGTACACGATTTTCGGAATGGTGAGCGACAGGCTTCCCAAGTAAATCGTGGTGGAATTGTAGTTTACAAAGGTGATGACGGTCACAATCGAGATGACCAGGTCGATCGCACCTTTTTTGTAATCGCTCCACGGGGTATCGGATGCGTCATCGAGGTATCCGCTCAGCATGATGCAGACGAGCAGGATCGCATAGATCGCATATTCTGCGCTTAACGGCAAGAACAGCAGTCCTCCGATCAGGAAACAGATGACAATGACAAGGCCGACGCCGCGCAGTTTTCCGCGGGAAAGACCGCCGTTTACGGCAAATTCTCTGCCGTGATCGCTCGGCAGAAAGGAAAATGGATGTTTTAATGCCAGAAAGGTCAGCAGAAAGGTGACCACAATTCCCAGCATGGCAATCTGGCCGGGATTTAAAAAGTTACTCCACACTTGATACATATGTTTTCTTCCTTCACTTTTCTTTAGATTCGGTTTGCACGGGGCGCGTCTTTTACTGGCTCCGTGTCCATTTATTATAACAACTTCATGCAAAAATTGCTATACCCAATTGCGGCGTTTCGTGATAAGATAGGGTTACACTAACACTATGGAATAAAAGGAGCCTGTTTATGCCACGCAAAGATCATCTACCGCGCCAGACCCGACAGGAACATATTACACTGCAGCCGAACCGCAGCATCGAATTTCGTGTAACCGACGATTTCGGCAGTTTTTCGCCGCCGCACTGGCACGACGCGCTGGAAATTATCTATATTCTGGAAGGATCATCCATCGTCACGCTCTCGGACCGCACAAGAACCGTTCTTCCGGGGCAGTTTCTGCTGATCAACTCCGGGCGCATCCATACCGCGCGCTGTCCTTCCACGGGAAACCGCTCGATTCTGATGCAGATTCCCGATGCATTTCTGGCGAATTATCTGCCTGATCCGTCGCAGCTCTGGTTTGCGATTGACTACGACAGTACGAATCCGGAGGTACAGAAAAATATCAGCCAGCTCCGGCGGCTTCTGCTCTCCATGATGCACCTTCACGAGGAAATGCCCGACGGCTATCTGCTGACTTTCCAGCGGGAGCTTTTTACGTTTCTTGATCTGCTCTACACGAAGTTTTCCGAGCGGAGTCCGCTGGAACACCACCCGATGAGTTCCCGGACGCAAACACGGCTCGATACGATTCTGACATACACGCAGGAAAATTATCAGCGGCCGATTACCCTGAAGGAAGCCGCCGATGTTGTCTCGCTGCAGCCGGAATACTTCTGCCGGTTTTTCCGACAGAATATGGAGACGACGTATCTGGAATACCTGAATTCCTACCGTCTTTCCCGCATTTACCGCGACCTGATCGCCACAGATCTGCCGGTCGGCACGCTGGCGGAAAAGCATGGATTTACGAACGATAAGCTGTTTCACCGTCTCTTCCGCGAGCGGTTCCACACAACGCCGCTGCAGCTGCGGAAGGCGGCCCGCGAGAAGGGGTCATGATTTTATATTTTTAGAATTGGAGTTTGACACGATGACAAAAGAAGAACTGGCGCTTGCCGTTATAGAACGTTTGAAAAAAGAATATCCCGATGCCGACTGTACGCTCGACTACGATCAGGCGTGGAAGCTGCTCGTCAGCGTCCGCCTCGCCGCGCAGTGTACCGACGCGCGCGTCAATGTGGTTGTGGAGGATCTCTATGCAAAGTATCCTGATATTGATGCACTTGCGGATGCCACGCCGGAGGAGATTGAAGCGATTGTGCGGCCGTGCGGTCTCGGAAAGAGCAAAGCGCGCGACATCAACGCCTGTATGCGCATGCTGCGCGATGAGTATCACAGCCAGGTGCCGGACGATTTTAATGCGCTCTTAAAGCTGCCGGGCGTGGGACGGAAAAGTGCGAATCTGATTATGGGCGATGTATTCAAAAAGCCGGCGATTGTGACGGATACGCACTGCATCCGGCTTTGCAACCGCATCGGACTCGTGCATGACTGTAAGGATCCAAAGAAAGTGGAGATGGCACTCTGGAAGATCGTACCGCCGGAGGAAGGAAGTTCGCTCTGCCACCGGTTTGTAGAGCACGGACGCGAGGTCTGTACCGCCCGGACAACACCGCACTGTGAACGGTGTGTGCTGGCGGATATCTGCGAGAAGAATGGCATAGAAAAATAAAAAGGCTCACAATGTGACAGAACAGACGGAAAGGGGAAGAGGAGTGGATAACAGAGAAATCATCAATGAGACTCTGGTCCATCTGTTTCATGAGATACAGAAACTGGAGGAAGAGGCCATCATCACCGAGGATTACAAGGATCTGACGAACAATGATATGCATATTATCGAGGCGGTCGGTCTGGAGGGCGGAAACATGTCTTCGATCGCAGCAAAACTCGATATTACGGTCGGCTCGCTGACAACGTCGATGAACAGTCTGGTAAAAAAAGGCTACACGGAACGGGAGCGCAGTGAGAAGGACCGCCGGATCGTTTACATCCATCTGACCGGAAAGGGACGGCAGGCGTTTCATCATCACGCCAAATTTCATGAGCAGATGACAGATGCCGTGATGGCGCAGCTCGGAGAAGAGGAAGTGCAGGTGCTTGGAAAAACGCTGCAGGCACTGACAGATTTCTTTCGGTCGTATAAAAAATAGCAGAAACATGCAAAAAGGCTTTTGCCGCCGGAACAGAATCCGAAGAAATCTGTACGGCACGCAAAAGCCTTTTTTATTTTAATAGAAAATCCAATTACATCTGTCCTTTTTTCTTCAGCCGCGCGAAGCAGATCAGGAAAAAGCAGATGCCGTATACGGTTGTGATCGGGGTGGACATTCCGACATAGGTCAGGTTCGTGTTCGGCAGGTGCGAGAAGAACAGCGCCAGCGGAATACGAATGAGACACGCGGAGGTGATTCCCTGAATCATAACCGGGATGCTGATTCCGCGGCCATTGAAGTATCCGATACTGCTGAACAGAATGCAGGTCAGGATACACTCCGGTGCGAAGCCGCGCAGGTAAGCGGCGCTCTGCTCGATAACGGCCGGGTCGCTCGTGAAGATTCTCGATATGACGCTTCCGCCGAAGAAGCCGACGCAGAAGATCACAACTCCAAGAGAACATCCTGTCGCAATTGCGGTGAGGAAGCCTTTCCACGCCCGGTCCTTCTTCCCTGCTCCGGTATTTTGTGCTACAAACGCTGACACAGACTGCATCACAGAAGACGGGATCAGCATGATGAACGAGGTCAGCTTCTGTGCTACACCGTACCCGGCGGACGGCATCAGTCCCATGCCGTTGATGATCGAGTTGATCACAAGGAAGGAAATCTGTACGGTTGTCTCCTGCAGCGCAATCGGGACACCGACGTTCAGGACTTTTTTCAGCTCATCGCGGTCGATGCGGCAGTCCTCTTTGCTGAACTCGATCGGCAAATTGCCTTTTTTCAGCACGCCGATGGAGGCCAGAACAGAAATTAACTGTGCCAGAACGGTTGCAAGTGCAGCTCCCGCAACGTCCATTTTCAGCACGCCGACGAAGAATAGGTCTCCGGCGATGTTTGCCGCGCAGGCGATGCCGACGAACAGCAGCGGCAGATTCGCGTTTCCGATTCCGCGGAGCACACTGCTGATCACGTTATACGCGATGATGATCAGAATACCACTGGAACAGATGCGCAGGTAGAGGACGGTTTTATCGAAGGACTCCGCCGGTACCTGTAAAATGTTGGCAATCGGGCCTGCAAAAAGTTCCAGCAGTACAGTCAGTACAATGCCGAGAACGGCAAACAGAATAATCGAAGTTCCCACGGTTTTTCCGGCTTTATCCGGCTTGCCCTCGCCGATATGCTGGCCGATCATGACGGTCGTGCCCATGGCAAGGCTGGTGATGATAAAGGTGACCATCTGCATGAAGTTGCTTCCGGTTCCGACGGCGGAGATACTCGACGCATCGCCGAACCAGCCGACCACCAGAAGATCGACCGCACCGTATGCCGCCTGCAGAATCAGTGCACCGAGCACCGGCAGTGCAAAGCGGATCAGGGACTGGAAAATCGGTCCCTCTACAAATGAAATTTCTTTTTTACTTTCTTTTGCCATTGTCTTTCACTCCTCTTATTCCTGGCATGGTTTCCTGCATCCGCGCGAGCGCACGGACAAAATCATCGACTACTGCGTCGTCCAGATCCGGCAGACGTTCCGCCCAGTCTCCGTGAAAATGTGTGACACGCAGATCCACAAACTCAAGACCGGCTTCGGTCAGTTCCACGTTGGTGACCCGTTTGTCTTTCTCGTCAGGGCGTTTTACGAGAAGGCCGCGCTCCTCGAGTTCCTGTATCAGTTTGGTGATGCTCGGCATCGTCGTGTTCATGCGCGAACTCACATCGCTGACCCGGCAGAAGCCCTGCTCCTTCTGGATCTGCTGGATCGCATCCAGTACGTGTACCTGACGCGGCTTCATGCCTTCCGGCAGATCCGGCAGATGCTCCACGAGACGCTTCGCATCGAAACACGCATCCAGGAACTGTTTTAACTTTTCCTGTGTCATAGAAAGTGTTCCTTTCCTGTTACATTTATTTACTTTTAGTAATTACCTTTGGTAAGTATAGCAGAATAAAAAAAAATGTCAAGAGTAAAATCCGGGGTTTGAAAGGGATTTTGCTCCTGACATTTTTTCATCATTTTATATTGGTTTCAAATTCGGTTTATTCCCCGCAGATCCGCAGAATCGTCTCCGCGAAGATCACAACACATTCTTTCAGACACTCGATTTCTACGAACTCGTCGGCTCCGTGCATGTGGTTGTCAACTTCGAGATCCGCGCATCCGAAGGCCACACCGTTTTTCAGATGATGGACATACGTTCCGCCGCCGATCGCAAACGCTTTTCCCGGTTTGCCGGTAACGTCGGTGTAGCACTGCAGCAATGTCTGAACGAACGGGCTGTCGGCCGGGACGTGGTGTGGTGGGAACATGGCGCTGCCTTCCATGGAGAATCCGCCTTTTTTCATGTTCTGCTCGGCGGTATCGTACAGGTTTTCTTTTGTCGCGCAGATCGGGGCGCGGCAGTCGTAGGAACCGGTCAGGGTTTTGCCGTCGTAGTTCATTAGATCAAGGCTTAAGGTAAGCTCGCCGGACTCCTCATCCGCCATGGCAACACCGAGGGCTGCTCCTTTGCCGTCGCCGTGCGGGTAAACCTGACTCAGGAAAGTAATGTCGTTTTTCAGTTCGCTCTCTTCCATCGGAAGGGATGCAAGAAGCTGCAGCAGGGCGGTCAGTGCGTTGTTGCCCATTTCCGGGGTGGATGCGTGGGCGAAGGCGCCGCATGCGGTGATTTTTATGGTTTCGTTTTCGGTGTCTTCCAGAAGGAAGGATACGCCGGTCTTCTGCTCTGTTTCGTCTGCGCAGACTTTCAGGTCTTCTTTTGCCATGCCGGCAAGCTCTGCATATGCTTTTCCCGGTACGACGTTCAGTTTTGTTCCGGCCTGTAAGGAGACAAGGCGCACGCCTGTTGTTCCGACATCGGATGTTTTCTCGAAATGGCCGCGCATGCCGCCTTTTTCAATGTTGATGACCGGGAATTCGGCATCTGGGGAGAAGGTGCATGGTGCTTCCACTTCCTTCTTATAATAGTACTCGAGATCGGAGCTTCCGCACTCCTCGTCGGAGCCAAGCACGAGGCGGACATTTTTCTTTAATGGGTAACCGAGTTCTTTGACGGCGCGCATTGCGTAGATCGCTGCGATTGCCGGTCCTTTGTCGTCTGCGGTTCCGCGGCCGAACATTTTTCCGTCTTTGATCAGCGGGGTGAATGGGTCGGTCTCCTGCCAGCCTTCGCCTGCCGGAACAACGTCGAGATGTGCCAGGATGTCGAGGCCTTTTTCTTCCTGATTAAAGTCGGCTGCGATGGCGTAGTTGTCGTAATTTGTTACGGCAAAACCATATTTTTCCAGAATGGAAATGCCCTGTGCCAATGCTTCTGCCGCCGGTGCACCGAATGGTTTACCTGGCTCGGCCGGCTGTTTTTCACTGGGAATCCGGATCAGGCTTTTCAGGTCTTCGATCATTTCGGATTCATGGTTTTCGATATATGTTCTTAACTCGTCTTTTCGCATCACAAAGTTCTCCTTTTCTCTTTTTCGGCAGTACGCCGCTCTTTTTCTATCATAACGCAGAAAGAGCAGAAAATCCATATTTTCTGCTCTTTTTGTCTGACAACTATTTACTTTTATCTAAATCAACCGTAATTTCGTAGTAGTCGCACGGGTGTGCGGTAAGTCCTGTCACGCCCTCGCCGGATACCATTGACATTTTGAGGTGTGACGCGAAGAAAAACATGTGGTCGTCCAGCAGGATCTGTGTCATCTCGACGGCCAGTTCATTTCGTTTTTCGGTGTCAAATTCGCCGCTTAACTGCTGTTCCAGCGTCTCCAGTGTTTCATTATAATAGCCGCCGCGGTTCTTTGAGGAATCCTGGAGGCAGTGCGTCGTGAAGAAATACTCGGGATCGCCGGTCGGGGCACTCACAAAAGCGCTGACGTAGATATCCCAGTTTTCTTTTTTCAATAATTCCAGATGGTTTGCGGTACACTGAATCTGCACTTCCACACCGATTTTTTTCAGCGATGCCTGTGCGCTCTCCGCCAGCAGCGGCAGTTCCTGGCGGCTCGGGTAGGTGAGCCAGATGATGTTCAGCCGTTTTCCGTCTTTTTCGACATAGCCGTCGCCGTCCTCATCGATCCAGCCGGCTTCGGCGAGCAGTTCCCGGGAATGATCGAGATCATAGGTCTCTTCCTGCACCTCGCTGTCTCCGAATGCGAAATACAACGGGAACGGGCCTTCTGCCACACTTCCATTTCCTTCCATCAGCGTGTTTACAAAGCCTTCCCGGTCGATTGCGCCGATGATGGCTTCCCGCACGCGGTCGTCCTGCAGATATTCCGATGAGCTGTTGAACTGGCCGAAAAAGGTGCGCGAAGTGTCCGCGGAAGAGATCGTGTATGGTTCGTCGCGGAACAGGATCAGATTGGAATACGGCAGGCCGTACGCCGCGTCGAGTTCGCCTGACTGGAGCGCCATCGTCATCGTATCGCCGTCGCGGATTGTTTTTACTTCGATCCGGTCCAGTTTCGGTGTTCCGTTCCAGTAGTTTTCATTTTTTACAAGTGTCAGGCCCTGATCCGTCTCCACCTGTACCGCGCGGTACGGACCGGTTCCCGCGACATTGCCGTCGTCCGTGATGCCCGCCTGCATATCGATGATGCATCCGTACGGGTCGGACAAATAGTTCAGGAGTGCCGGGACCGGCTGCACGGTATGAAGCGTTAACGTCAGGCCATCCGCCTCGATGCTCGCAATTTTCAGATCCCCGCGCGCCCGGTCATGCACCGTGACCAGATTCTCGATACATTCTTTGACCGCCTCCGCATCGAGGGTGCGGCCGCTCGTGAAGGTGATGCCTTCGTTCAGCGTGATCTGCCACGTCGTATCGTCCACGATTTCGTAGCTTTTCGCCAGCCATGGCTCGATCTCCATGGAATCCGAGTAGTGAAACAGCGTCTCGCCGATGCCGTAGCGGATACACGCCCACCCGGAGTAGCCGTTGTGCGGGTTGACGTCGGACTCGTCGTTTTCGGCGTTGAATGTGGTGTCACCGTACACAAAAACTTTTTCCTCCGTATCGCCTGCCGCTGTACTCTGACAGCCGGAAAACAGCACCGCCGCCAGAATGCCGCACAAAACATATGCAATTTTTTTCCTTTTGCCGTTTTTTCTCTGCATTCCGTCCTTCTCCTGTTTTTGCAAATGGCGCCACCATTTCCGCTGTCCAGCTTTCTCCTGTTTCAACGGTTTTCTCAC
>CAVLAW010000017.1:0-16185 GCA_963661155.1 Tidjanibacter massiliensis
CAGTAAGACTGGAAAATATGTTCTTAGAATCAGGTAATCTGTCTACGAATTTTTTTGTCCGTCTGGAAAAAAGTCTGGATGAAGTGCCGATGATGGAGCGTGCTTCGCTAAAAGAAGTAAATGAATGGTGGAGCCTGCTTCAGGAAGATTTTAAACGATTGATTCAGAATTATCAGGATTATTTGCGCGATTTTTATTCGGGTAAATCAGAACAATTGATGAAATCTGTGGAATTTATCGTGCATAAAGATAAATTTATCAAATATCTCACGGATTTTGTTCAGGAGATGCAGCGTCATTCTCGAAGAATTGAACGGGCGCTGGTGGAAAATATTCCAATGGTCGAAGAAAATATACTGGAAAAGGTGGTACAAAGCGAACTGGATGTTCCACATGCATTGCAGAAAGTCCATGGGAACACAGAAGTGGAAATCCGCGAAAGCGTGCAGGGAAAATGGAAAGCTTTAAAACAATGGTTTCTTGATTCAGAGACAAGAGAATGTGAATGCAAAAAGGTACTGAAGATTACAAACGATGTCATTCGAAGCATCATACAGAATGCAGCCTTGATTGTACAGATTCAAAATTGGGGAATCAGTAGAAAAGATGATTATAAAAAATTTCTGGAACTGTTTTTGAAATGTGGGGATCTGGAGGAAGCACAGAGACTGTCAGCACATGTTTTCGGTGTGCAGAAAATAGAGCATTTCAAGACAATTGAGCCGCGGGAAGAAGATGCGATCAACAAAAGTATTTATGAAGAGCCGCCGGCAGAATTTCTGCTGAAACCACATACCAGAAATTACAGAGAAAAGAAGGACAAACGTGGATTCGCCGATAAAACGCTGGAAAAGATGATACAGAGAGAAGCGTATCTGAAACAGGTGCAGGGACAGAAAGAAATTGTCATGCATTATATTAAAGATCACAAAATTGTCTTTTCGGAAATTGAGGAAAGTGTGACGGAAAATACACGAAAGGTATTTCTGCAGTGGATCGCGCAGGCGAATATGAATTCGCAGAAAAAGGGGAGAACAGAATACGGGCAGGAATACCGGCTTCTTCGTGGAAAAGGAACTTGTGTCTTAAAGTGCGAGGATGGAAATCTGACCATGCCATCTTATATTTTGGAGTTTAAATAAAAAATGAATGAAGTAAGAACCTTGCTGGAAAAGGTCTGGATCTGCAAAGATACAGAAAAAGAAATGTATTACAAAGTAAAACGTGACATTCCAAACTTTCAGAAGTTTCTCCGCGAGCAGATGGGATGGAAACTGATCCACACAGAAAATCTGCTGAAATTGGAAAAGATACCGGCGCATGCGCAACCTTTTATGGGAATTGAGGAGTTTACAGAAATCAGGGATTACTGCATCTTCTGTGTTGCTCTGATGTACCTGGAGGATAAAGAGGAGGAAGAACAGTTTCTGCTTTCAGAGCTGATTGATTATGTGGAGACACAGTTAAAAGCATATATGCCCATTGACTGGACCTCTTTTACACAGAGAAAATCGCTGGTGCGGGTTCTGCAGTATATGGAGAAGCTGCAAATGCTCCGTGTATATGAGGGAAGAAGTGAGGCTTTTGGCACAGAGGCCGGGCAGGAAGTCTTGTACGAAAATACCGGCTATTCCAAATATTTTGCTGCCAGCTTTCCAACGGATATCTCGCAATATGAATCCTGGAGAGATTTCGAAAAAGCAGATTTTGAAGAAGTTCAGGAACACAGAGGCGCGGCGAGAATTAACCGTGTTTACCGTCAGCTTGTTACATGCCCGGCGATGTACTGGGAAGAAAACAGCGATCCAGATGCCCTGTATCTGAAAAATGAACGGCAGTGGGTTGCAAAGTATCTGCGTGAAAATCTGAGCGGAAACCTCGATATTTATAAAAATGCGGCATGCCTGACACTGGAAGAGGGAGAATGCTATGGAAGTGTGCATCCAAGGGATGCGATGCTGCCGGAAGCGGTTCTGTTAGTATGCGCGGAAATTCAAAAGAAACTGGCGGAAGGAAAGCTGCAAAAGCAGGAAAACGAATGCATTACAATAGAAACGAATGAATTCAGGAAACTGTTGCTTGAATGCAGAGAAAAATGGAGCGAAGGCTGGAGCAAAGAATTTCGTGAGATGGAAGAGAAAAAGCTTTGTGAAACTGTGATGCAGTATATGAAAAACTGGATGATGATTCGAACGGAAGATGCTCAGGTTACAATCCTGCCGGGCACGGGGAGAATGACAGGATTTTATCCGGAAGATTTCAAAACAGACCGTGGGCGGAAGTAGAGGAGGGACAAAAGAGTGAACAATCGTTGGAAAATGAACCGGATTGGATTCGTAAATTTTTGGCTGTATGATGAAGAGGATTTTACATTTGTGGATGGAAAACTTCTTCTGCGAGGACAGAATGGCTCCGGAAAATCTATTACCACACAGAGCTTTATCCCATTTGTCCTGGATGGCGACCGCACACCGAGCCGGCTGGATCCGTTTGGATCGAGCGATCGAAAAATGGAATATTATTTTCTGGGAGAAGAAGGAAGAGATGAGGCGACAGGTTATCTTTTTCTTGAATTCAAAAAAGAAGAAACCGGAGAATACCGGACAATTGGTATCGGACAGAGAGCAAAGCGCGGAAAGCCGATGGATTTCTGGGGTTTTGTGATTCTGGATGGAAAACGCGTCGGCCAAGACATTTGGCTTTACAAGGAAGTCGGATCGAGTAAAATTCCTTATGACAAGCGGGAATTAAAGAGTGTTTTAGGTGAGGATAATTTCTTTACGGACAGTCAGAGCGAATATAAAAAGCATGTCAACCAGTATATTTTTGGATTCCGAAAAGAGGAACAATATGAGCAGTTTATCAAGCTGCTTGTAAAAGTGCGCGCCCCGAAACTGTCAAAAGAATTCAAACCGACCAAGGTTTATGAAATTCTGAATGATTCCCTGCAGACACTGACGGACGAGGATCTGCGTGCTATGGTGGAAGCTATGGAGAAAATGGATGAAATTCAGGACAGCCTGGATATGCTGAAACGTGCTTTCGACGATGTGCGGATTATCCGAAACGAATATACACGGTACAATCAGTATATGCTTGCGAGAAAAGCGCAGGCGTATCAGAACAAATTGCAGGAAGTTTCAGAGTTACAGAAAAAACTGGAAGTACAACAGCAGAAACTTCAGAGTGCGGAGTTGGAAAAAGAGCAGAAAAGCAGCCGTGCCGCAGAATTAGAGGAAAGCCGAAGACTGGCAGAAACGGAAAGAAATGGTCTTCTGGATATGAATCTGGAAGAAATTGACCAGAAACTGGCATATGCAAAGGAGCAGAAAAAAGCTGCAGAAGAGAAAGAAAATTACTGGGAGCAGAAGGCACAGGAATATCAGGAAAGAATCTGGAACGGCGAGCAGCAGTTAAAAGAGATAAAAGATCTTCTGGAGCAAAAACAGCAGAACCTTCAGGAAGGCTGGGAGGAACTGGAAGAAGAACAGGAAATTCTGCAGTGGGAATCGTATGAAAAGGCAATGCAGATTGTGCGGGCAGAGGAAACTGTGCAGGCAGAAGAGATAAGTCAAAGTCTGAAGGCTCTGAAAAAAGGAATTGAAGAAGGCCGCAGAGCGATTCAAAAATACGGGGAGGCGGCTCAAAGGTATGATGAAATTGCAGCACAGATGGAACACCTCCGGGCGGAAAAAGCGGAAAAAGAACAAAAACTGGAGCAGGCGCAGGAGTTTATAACGAAAAGTCTGGACAACTGGATCACAGAGGTCTTTGAAAAAGAAAAGACAGCAGAGATCTGGAAACCGGATCATGCAATTCTGACAGAAGCAGAACAGAAAATCCGAAATTATCAGACCATCGAAGATGCCAGTGCGGTACAGGAACTGCTGCGAAACGATTATGAACGTCAGAGACAGCATTTCCTGGAAGAAAAAGCGAAACAGAGTCAGGCATGGAAAGATGACCGGAGAGAATTGGCGCAGGTAGAGGAAGAACAGAAAAAGGTTCAGGTGCAGGAAGAACTGGAACCGGCGCGGACAAAAGCTGCCGAACAGTCCCGGATTGCATTGCAGGAAAAAAATATTCTCGCAGTTCCATTCTATAAGACAGTAGAGTTCTCGGAAAATCTGGACTCCGCTGCCTGTGCAAGACTGGAGGCACAGCTGCAGCAGATGGGAATGCTGGATGCACTTGTGATTTCGAAAGAGGATGAGGAGAAGCTGCGTGAAAGTTGTCCGGAACTTCAGGATACGGTTTTGACCGTCAAAGAAAGCGGAACTTCTTCTTTTGGTGGACTGAAGGTCAGCGAAACACTTTCAGAAGAATTAAAAGAAACGGTTCAGCGGATCTTAAGCAACCTGTATGAAGAAGAAAACGGAAAAGGAATTTATCTTGGAAAAGATGGCTGGTTCCGTCAGGGTGTACTGGCAGGACGGGCAGATAAAGAAGGAGAAGCAGAGTATCTCGGCATTCTGGCTCGAAAGAGACGAAAAGAACAGAAACTCCGTGAACTTGCAGAATTACAGAAAGAAATTGAAAACAGAATACAGGTGATCGAACAGAAACTGGAAGAGATTCAGAATCGTCTGGAACTTCTGCAGAGTGAATATCAGGATCTTCCGGATTTCTCGGAAATCAATGCGGCTTTTGCACTGGAAAAAGAGTGCAGACTTACCCTGCAGATTGCAGAGAAAGAGTATGCAGGGAGAGAGAAACAGGAAGAAGCATGCCGCGAAGAAAAAAATCAGAAATACCAGCGTATGCTGCAGAAGTGTAAAGGCTTGCCGTATGGAAGGACAGAAGAAGCCTATGAAGAAGCTGCGGATGCAGCGGAAGCTGTGTACGGCATCTGGCAGGAAATCCGACAGCTTCTGCTGCAGATTATGTCGCAGAAAAGTGCTGGTGTCGCGAAACAGGAAATGATCGAACGGGATACGGAGCAGCAGGATGAAGCCTACGTAGAAAAACGGGGCTGCAGCATGAAAGTAAAAGAGGTTCAGATTCAGATCGATCAGTTTGAAGAGTATCTGAACAGCCCGGAGATTGTAGAAAAAGCCAACCGGCTGAAGAAACTGCGGGAAGAGCTGCGCAGGATCAGTGAAGAAAGCAACCAGTTGAATAGAGAACTGGCGGTCCTGGAGGCAGAATGTGAACGAATCCAGGCGGAAATGCCGGAGAAAAAAGAAGAGCTGCAGAAAGAAATTCAGTTGGAGACAAGACTGCGGAATTATTTTGAAGAGGAGCTTGGCCTGAAACTTGTATTGAATCGGGAAAATAAAACGCTTCCGGAATGTGCAAAAGAAGCGGTCAAATTGCTTCGGGATATTGACAAAAATCGTGATGTCTCGGATATATTCCAGACATTAAACCGTGTATTTCAGCAGCACAACGGCAGCCTGACGAGTTACGGAACTACGATGGAAAAATGTTTTGGGGCAGAAGAGGGAATGGCGGAAGCAATGGGAAATCTTCTGCACAGCCGTGTCCGTATTGCATCAACATGGAATGGCAAAAAAGTATATCTTGAAGAATTTTATGCGATTCTGAAGGCAGCGATCGATGAGACGGAGCTACTGATTCAGACGAAGGACAGAGAATTATTTGAAGATATCCTGTCCCAGACAATCAGCCAGCAGCTTACCGAACGCATTGCCGAGAGCCGTAAATGGGTACAGGATATGTCCAGCCTGATGAAGGAGATGGATACGTCCATGGGCCTTTGTTTCTCACTGGACTGGAAACCGCAGAAGGCAGAAAATGACGCGGAACTTGATATTACGGAGCTGGAAGAAATTTTGATTCGGGACAGAAACCTTCTGACCTTGGAGGATATCGAAAAAGTTGCAGCACATTTCCGAAGCAAAATCCGTACAGAAAAAATACGGTTGGAAGAGGAGCAGAGCGTTATCAATTATATGGATCTCGTGCGGGATGCACTGGATTACCGGAAATGGTTTGAATTCCACATGTATTTCCGACGCGGCGAGGAGCAGAAGAAACCGCTGACCAATGCTGCGTTTAACCGGTTCAGCGGCGGTGAGAAAGCGATGGCGATGTATGTTCCGCTTTTTGCGGCCGTCAATGCACAGTATCAGAAAGCTGAGAAAAAAGATCATCCGCGGATGATTGCACTGGACGAGGCGTTTGCTGGGGTCGATGACAAAAACATCAGCAGTATGTTTGAACTGGTGGAAAAGCTGGATTTTGATTATATTATGAACTCGCAGGCACTGTGGGGATGCTTCGAAACGGTTCATGCGCTACGGATTGCGGAACTGCTGCGGCCGCTGAACTCCCAGACCGTTTCGGTGATCCATTACACCTGGAATGGAAAAGAAAGAGTTTTAGATGAATAACGAAAAAGAATGTGCAGTGTATTTTCAGACACAGAGGGCATACTGCAGAGCCATGGAAGAAATGAGAAAAAAATGGCGTTCCTATGGAAAAGCGGCGGGAAGAATTACACTGAAAGATACCTCAGAGGAAGAACGGCGTGCGGTGAGTGGAATTACGGGAAAACGATATTTGGATGATACCGTTTGCTTTTCTTTTGCAGAATTTGAACGGGGTCTGCAGAAAACCAGATTCGCACCGGTTGATATGCAGAAACTTCTGGAATGTTATTTTCATGAGGAAATGATTACAAACCAGAGACAGATGGAGCAGGAGCAAAACCAGAAACAGCAGTTTCTGAAAAAGATATGGAACAGCGTGCAGGAAGAAACAAAACCAGAGTCGACTGCGGCGCAGTGGCTTTCTGCTATGATTTCAGAGAAAAAGTTTGGCTGGCAGATTGTGATGCGGGAATATGAAAAGAATGTATTACAGACAGAAAAAATGGTACGGCATGTGTGCTGTGCAGTCAGCCGGCTGGAACAATGGAAACAGAGCGAGGAAATCGTTCCACTTGCAGTGGCTGCGGCAGAAATCTCTGGAAATCCACATTATCTGGATCGAAATACAACCGAAGGTACCTTGTTTACGCAGGCAGTCTGCTGGTATGAACAGATGGAACTGCCGCAGAATACATATCAATGGAGAGAGCGGCTGCAGTGTGTGGGAATTGTGCCGGATAATATTTCTTCTATGGTACATGTGTTTGGAATTCGCTTAAAAAAACAGGAAGTATGGCATCCTGCATATGATGCCTTTTGGCGATGCAGGGAACCATATGTGCTTACCATGGAAAATTTGAAGGGAATTACAGGAGCACAGCCTGTCGGAAAGTGTGTATACATTGTGGAAAACGAAATGGTATTCAGTTATCTTCTGGAGCAGATACAGAAAAGCGAAGTGTCTCTACTTTGTACTTCGGGACAGCCACGGTATGCTGCATTAAAGCTCATATCGTTAATCGTACAGAGCGGGATCCCAATTTACTACAGTGGAGACTTGGATCCGGACGGGATTGGAATTGCCGACAGATTGTGGCAGCGTTTTGGAGATGCGATCCATATCTGGAGAATGACACCGGAGGATTACCGGAAAAGTTTATCGAATGAAATATTTGGCGAATCAGGCCAAAAGAAACTGGAGCACATTGTTCATCCTGTTTTAAGGAAGACGGTGGAGGTGGTAAAGAAAACGGGAAAGGCAGGATATCAGGAAAATATTTTAAAAGAGCTTTCAGGGGATATCATCAGATAAAGCAGGAAAAAGGAAAGGATTTAGCAGCATGATTACGAGGGCAGACATCAAGCAGGAAACAAATATCACCTCATATAATCGCGGAAAGCAGATTTATGAACAACAGAAGGTATATGCTTTTCAAGTACAGGAAGTAGAAGATATCTATGGATACCGGCTGCAAAAAATCACAGCTATGGTGGAGGGCAGTGGAAAAAATATGTACTGTGTCAGCATTTCTGTGGATGAAGAAATGTCTGAAATTATAGAAGATGACTGTGACTGTCCGGCACATGAGGAATATTGGGGATTGTGTAAACACAGTGTTGCTGTTCTGTTGTACTATCTTGACTGGCGGAAAGAGGAGAGAAAAAGACTGGCAGAGAACGTGAAAAATGACAGGGAATACGGGGAGCTGGAACAGTTGCTGCGGTCGATGGGTGTACAAAAAGGAGTCAGTCAAAATTCCGGAAAACAGAAAATAGTAAAAAAAGTCATTCAGCCGTCGAAAAAGATAAAGACAAGTCCAGGCTTTTCCGAGCTGCTTTCCCAGTACGTGATGCGTGATCAGACCGCTTTTCTGCCGAAAGCAAAGACTGGGCAGGTAAAAATAGAGATCCATTTACAGCACATGTATGGAATGTCTTTTCAGGCGGAATTTAAAATAGGAATCAAGCGCATGTATGTGCTGAAGAGTATTTCCAGGATGACAGCAGCGATAAAAAATATGGAGACAGTGAGCTATGGTGCACAGCTTTCCTTTCTGCACTGCATCGAAGCCTTTGAAGAAAAAAGTCGTCCGATGGCAGAATTTCTGGTTGCCTATTCCGAAGAAAATGATCTGTGCTATCAGACGGGAGCCGGAGTGTACGCATCGTATCTGGAGAACCGGTATATAACCGTAGATCCGCGAAATATCGACGAGTTTTTTGATTCAGTCGGCGATCAGGAATTTTATTTTGCTACCAGGTGGGGAAAAGAGGAAGTATGGCACTGCAGGCAGGAGATGCCGCGGTACGAAATACAGATTCGAAAGAAGAACGATGGACTGGAAGTAAAAATGCAGACCGATGGGATGATGAAGGGGCGGAATTATGTGTATTTCCTGACAGAAGAAAACACGATCTATCGGGTAGAAAAAAATGTGGTCAGGGAAATCAGCGATTTTATGGAATACATGGGGCAACAGGGGAATGGAGTGTGTGATATCGCCAAAGAGGATATTCCGGCGTTTTGTCAGGGGCTTCTTCCCGTGCTGGAAGAGCAGTTGACGGTCAGACGGGAAGAAAAACTGGAACTGCAGCAGTATCTCCCTCCGCAGGTCGAGTTTCAGATCTACCTCGATGCCCCGCAGAATGATATGATTACCTGTGAACTTCTGGCGGTATATGGGGAGAAAAAATTCAATGTTTTTGCGGATGCAAACGATATCCGCCAGCTCTCACGCGGCCGCGATGTACGGAGGGAAGCGGCGGCAAACCAGCTCGTGCGATCCTGCTTTAGTGCTTACGATGCGAGAAAACATCAGATGATTCTTCAGGGAGCAGATGAAATGTATGAATTTTTGAGCAGCGGCATGGAAGATCTGCAGAAGCTGGGCGAAATTTTTGTTTCCGACCGGTTAAAAGCCATCCGCGTCGTTCCGTCCCCGAAGGTTTCCGTCGGCGTTTCCCTTGCGGAAAATGTACTGGAACTGCACCTGAACCCGGGCAGTCTTGGCATGGACGAGCTGGCGGAAATCCTTTCGAAATACGACCGCAAAAAGAAATTCTACCGCTTGCGGACCGGAGAATTTATGGACATGGACGAGGACGGCATACGCGTTCTCTCCGAACTGCGCGAAAATCTGCAGCTTTCTGAGGCAAAACTGAAAAGCGGTGAGATCACGATTCCAAAATACCGCGCGCTCTATCTCGATGCCCGCTTAAAAGAGCAGGATGACATCCAGGTCGAAAAAAACCGTGAGTTCCGCATGCTGATCCGCAATATGAAAACAGCGGAAGAAAACGATTTTGAACTTCCGCGCAATCTGCAGGCACAGCTCCGCGAGTACCAGAAAACGGGTTTCTGGTGGCTGAAAACCCTGTGCCAGAACGGATTCGGCGGCATTCTGGCGGACGATATGGGCCTTGGAAAGACACTGCAGACAATCGCCTTTCTCTTATCCGAATTGCAGGAAGCCCCGGAAGGAGCCAACCGCCGTTCCCTGATCGTCGCACCGGCCTCGCTGGTCTACAACTGGGAGAGCGAATGTGCCCGTTTTGCCCCGGAACTGCAGATAAAACTCGTTGCCGGAACGCAGGAACAGCGGAAAGAGATGATTCAGAACGTCGGCGAGCGTGACATTCTGATTACTTCGTATGATCTGCTGCGCCGCGATATTGAACTGTATCAGGAGCTTCCGTTCTTCTGCGAAATCATTGATGAGGCGCAGTTCATTAAAAATCATGCAACGCAGGGTGCAAAAGCGGTGAAAACGATCGACGCATCCTTCCGCATTGCCCTGACTGGAACGCCGGTAGAAAATCAGCTGAGTGAGCTGTGGAGCATTTTCGATTATCTGATGCCGGGATTCCTCTACGGTTATCAGAAATTCCGCGAACAGTTTGAACTCCCGATTGTGCGGAATGGCGACGAAGAGCGGCTGGAGCGTCTGCAAAAGATGATTCGTCCGTTTATCCTGCGTCGTCTGAAAAAAGAAGTATTAAAAGATCTTCCGGACAAAATCGAGAAAAATATGATGGCGCGCATGGAACAGGAGCAGAAAGAATTGTATCAGGCACACGCCCAGCGTCTGGCTCTTATGCTTCAAAATCAGACGGAAGAGGAATTTGCCGATTCCAGATTTCAGATCCTCTCGGAGCTTACACGCCTGCGCCAGCTCTGTTGTGATCCGGCACTGGTTTATGAAAATTACAAAGGGGGATCGGGAAAACTGGATCTATGTATGGAGCTGATTAAAAGCGCAGTGGAATCCGGACACAAAATCCTGCTGTTCTCTCAGTTTACCTCCATGATTGGACTTCTGACAGACCGCCTGCTCCAGGAAGATATCAGTTATTTCGTCCTGCAGGGAAGCACGAAAAAAGAACAGCGCGCGCAGATGGTAGAACAGTTCAATCAGGATGATACTTCGGTGTTCTGTATTTCCCTGAAAGCAGGCGGAACGGGACTGAATCTGACCGGCGCGGATATTGTCATCCATTACGATCCATGGTGGAATGTCGCAGTCGAAAATCAGGCGACAGACCGTGCGCACCGCATTGGCCAGAAAAATGTCGTGACAGTTTATAAACTGATTGCAGAAGGAACGATTGAGGAGAAAATTATTAAGCTGCAGCAGATGAAAAAAGAGCTGGCGGAAGAGGTGCTTTCCGGTGATGAAATTAAGACGGCATCGTTCCGGCGAGATGAACTGCTTGAACTGCTGGAAGAGAGATTATGAGAAAAAACGATTTACGAGATAAACACGGAAAATGATAAAAGAAAAGGGATACGTTTCAAACGCCAGGCTCCAAATGCAAGGCAGATATGCGAAACGTATCCCTTTTTAAGTTCCCAAAATATAAGTCCGAAAAATCCTACAGAAGCTGAATGTTCATAACATCCATCACTTCACGTGTCTCCATCGGCCATACCGAGCACTGTACCTCTCCGATATGCGCTTTGCGCAGAAAGAACATACAGATACGGGACTGTCCGATACCGCCGCCGATCGTCTGCGGAAGAGTGCCGTCCAGAATGGATTTTTGGAATGGAAGTTTCGCACGGGACTGGCATCCGCATTCTTTTAGCTGGGCGCGGAGCGCATCTGCGTTGACACGAATACCCATGGAGGAGAGCTCCAGAGCAATGTCAAGCACCGGATAGTAAACGATCAGGTCGCCGTTTAAAGACCAGTCATCGTAGTCCGGGGAACGGCCGTCCTGGCGTTCGCCGGAAGCAAGCACGCCGCCGATCTGCATAATAAAGACAGCGCCTTTTTCTTTTGTGATGTTGTACTCTCTTTCCTTCGGAGTCAGATCCGGATAACGGTCCTCGAGCTCCTGAGAGGTGATGAAGAAAATTTCTTCCGGCAGAATCGTCTCGATGTAGTCGTACTGCTCTGCCATATGTTTCTCGGTGCTTTTCAGCGCCTCGTAAATATCTTTTACGGTGTTCTTTAAGAAATCAAGATTGCGGTCTTCCGGGGACATGATTTTTTCCCAGTCCCACTGATCCACGTAAACGGAGTGAATATTGTCGGTCACTTCGTCCTGACGGATTGCGTTCATATCGGTGTAGATGCCCTCTCCCTCGGAGAAGCCGTATTTGTGAAGCGCATACCGTTTCCATTTCGCAAGAGACTGAACGATCTCTGCGGTCTTTTTTGTGCCCTGATCCTTTAACTCAAAAGAAACCGGGTGCTCTACGCCGTTCAGATTGTCATTCAATCCGGTTTCCGGCTGTACAAAAAGCGGAGCTGTTACACGGAGCAGATGCAGACGATGTGTCAGCTCATGCTGGAAATAATCTTTTACTGTTTTGATCGCCACCTGTGTGTCGTGGAGATTTAATGCAGATTTATAACCCTGCGGAATGATAATTTCTCCCATTGCTTTAAAACCCTCTTGTTTTAGATTTGCTTTTCGACTCGCATCACGAAAAGCTTCAAATTTAGTTTACCATGTTTTTGACGGAAAGCAAGAAAAAGATACGAAAAAACCAAAGATCATAAAGAATTTTTTCGGTATATTTTCTTTTTTTGAAATTCTCCCCGGAAATGCAGAATTTTCCGAAAATCAAAGCACCCATGAAAGCGGCGGAATTATTCGGAAATCCACTGGCGCAGAAATGCCGCGGACTGTTCAATAAACGACAACTGATCCGGTGCATCGAAATGTTCGATGGCAAGATAGCCGTTGTAATCCTGTGCTTTTAACTGATCGAGAAGGTCCGCCATCGGCAGATATCCCGTTCCGGCCGGCGTCTGTCCAAGTCCGCGGCAGAATCGTCCGTGAACAAGCGGGCTTTCCGCACGGTCCTTGCAGTGAACGTGAACGATATAATCCTTCAGAATCCAGGCTGCATACGAGACATCCTCATCGCTGAACGCGAAGTTTCCCATATCAAGCGTATACCGCAGTCCCGGCACATGCTCCATAAACCAGAGCAGCGGATACGTGCGGGCAAACGGCTGCTGAAAACCGTCGAAGTCCTCCAGTGTAATCGTAACCCCGAGCGGAGCCGCATATTCGGTAAGAGCGGAGAGCGCATGCGCCATATTCTGCACTGCCTCATTCTCATCCATAAAAGTGCTCGTTGCCTCATACGTTCCGCTGCACGCCGCAAGCTCCGCCGCCTCGGCATTTTCCAGAGCACCTGCGACAAACAGAACACGCAAAACCTCCTGCTCGGCAGCTTCATCAAGCATCTGCTGCGCTTTTGTGAGATCCGTGTCACGGCCGAAGTCAAAAAATTCATACATACAACTGATCACCAGTCCCGCCTCGTCGAGCATCGAGGCAATCACCTCTTTCTCTGACGCAAACAGACTGTAATTGATCTCAACAGCCGAAATTCCCTGCTCTTTGCAGAAAGAGAGCACTTCCGGAATCGTTTTGCCGGACTGCTCGCACGCCTGCAGAATATGGTCATAAAAAACAGAAAGTTTTCTCATGTTAATCTCCTCCTGTGTCATAAAACACGTTATTTTTGATGTGATGCCAGATAAGCTTCTTCTGTGGATGGATTCACCCACGCATTATCCAGCGGTTCCGCTCTCCGAACCACTGGCACGCACCAGCGCACTCCATTCTTAATAATCTGCTGAATCACCGGCATATGGTAAATCGGATACTCCTCATGCCCCGGCTGGAAATAAAAAATCTTTCCAAGTCCGCGCGTAAACGTACACCCGCTCCGGAACACCTCGCCGCCTGCAAACCATCCTGTAAACACAACATCATCCGGTTTTGGAATATCAAAAAACTCCCCATACATCTCCTCCTCCGGGATATCCACCCACGCCGGAATCCCCTGCGCAATCGGATGCGTCGGACACGTACAGAACAGCCTCTCCCGGTCACCGTGGCGCCAGCGGAGCGTCATACTGGTTCCAAGCAACTTCCGCATAATCTTCGAATAATGCCCCGAATGCAGCACAACCAGCCCCATACCGGCAAGCACATGACGCCGAACCCGCTCAGCCACTTCATCGGAAAACTCCTCCTGCAGCATATGATTCCAGAACACCAGCACATCTGTCTGCGAGAGCACTTCCTCGGTCAGCCCATGCTCCGGCATGGAAAACGTGGCAGTCTGCACCGTCATATCGTCCTCCTTGCGCAGAAATTCTGCAATACATGTATGAATGCCGTCCGGGTAAATGGCCTTTACATTTTCCTGTGTCAGCTCATGCTGAAACTCATTCCAAACCGTAACTCGTATCATTTAGATTTCCTCCTATACTTTAAATATGAAATATGAGAACGAATCATTATGCTAAAACTACCTAAATTATACTCGCCTACCCTCAATATTTCAATTCACAAATTACCTTATTATAGTCTCCATGGGCAATACGAAGCGAGCCCCTCTCCACCTTCCGATCTTTCAACGTCAGAAATCCACGTGCGGCCCGACGGCTCTGGGCGGGGGGCATTTGCAGGGAGGCTGCAAGTTCTTAGTGCGCCGAAAATTGCGTTAGAAAGGGGCACAGGTACTGTCTGAGCGCAGCGAGTTGCCGGAGCCCCTTTCTGGTTTTAGCAATTTCCGGCACAGTTAGAACTTCCTGCCTCTCGAAACAGCCCCCGTCCAGAGCCGCCGGG
Organism: Tidjanibacter massiliensis; assembly: GCA_963661155.1. Classification (GTDB taxonomy): domain Bacteria; phylum Bacillota; class Clostridia; order Lachnospirales; family Lachnospiraceae; genus Fusicatenibacter; species Fusicatenibacter massiliensis_A. Next base: position 14,436 of record CAVLAW010000017.1, read on the forward strand.
CCGCACGCGGATTTCGTCCGTTACAAAATCCTTGACATCCCCGCCAAAATCCCGTATACTAAACAATGCGCAGCCGGGGAGATAGCGGTGCCCTGTACCCGCAATCCGCTACAGCGGGGGTGATGCCAATCCGAGGGCTTTTTCATTGCGAAGCTGCCTTCTATAAGTGACGTTGACGTCTGGGTCTTACGCAACAGGACTCCATGAACCGTGTCAGGGCAGGAATGCAGCAGCACTAAGTGGAATCTCCTGTGTGCCGTGAGGGTGCCTGGGCCGAGTAGGCTGTAGGAGTAACGTTCGTGGTGTGAGTTCGAAGTGCGGCGCGCATAAAAAAGAAACTGATCAGGAAGCCGGAAACAGGGCTTCCTTTTTTGTGCAAAAAATATCGGATAACAGCGCTTTCTTGTCCCGAACTATTGTGAGAACGAAAAAAATAGGGTATAATGTAACTATTCCGTAATACTGCTACCGAAACAAAAGCAGTCGTGAAAATCTAATAGAGAACAGGATGGGAAAAGTCATATGTTAAGAATTGGTCTGTTGACAAGCGGCGGAGACTGCCAGGCATTAAATGCGACTATGCGCGGAGTCGTAAAAGGCCTTGCGAATAATGTAAAAGATCTCGAAGTATACGGATTCATGAACGGCTATAAAGGCCTCATCTACAGCGATTACCGTATGCTGAGCGCGAAAGATTTTTCCGGAATTTTAACACAGGGAGGTACGATTCTCGGAACCTCACGTCAGCCGTTCAAGCTGATGCGTACCCCGGATGCAAACGGTCTGGATAAAGTAGAAGCAATGAAACATACGTACCATAAACTTCTTCTGGACTGCCTTGTCATCCTCGGCGGAAACGGAACCCAGAAAACAGCGAACCTCTTAAGAGAAGAGGGATTGAACGTCATTCACCTTCCGAAAACTATCGACAACGACATCTACGGAACCGATATGACCTTCGGTTTCTACAGCGCTGTCAACATCGCATCGGGTGCGATCGACTGCATCCACACGACGGCTTCCTCCCATCAGAGAGTCTTCATCGTGGAGGTTATGGGACATAAAGTAGGCTGGCTGACCCTGTACGCCGGAATCGCAAGCGGCGCCGACGTCATCCTGATCCCGGAAATCCCGTACGATATCGACAAAGTATGTGAAGCAATCGACAAGAGAAAAGAGCGCGGCAGCGGCTTTACCATTCTTGCGGTTGCCGAGGGTGCGATTGCAAAAGAGGATGCAGCCCTTCCAAAGAAAGAAATGAAAAAACGACAGGAAGAAATCGCAAAGAAATATCCGTCCGTATCCTACAAGATTGCCGAGGAGATCGAGGCAAAGACAGGCATGGAAATCCGTGTTACCGTACCGGGCCATATGCAGCGAGGCGGAAGCCCGTGCCCGTACGACCGTGTCCTTTCCACCAGACTCGGCTCCGAGGCAGCACAGCTCATCCTGGACAAACAGTACGGCTACATGGTCGGCATGGTCAACGGAAAAGTAAAGAAAATTCCGCTGGGCGAGTGTGCCGGAAAATTAAAGACGGTAGATCCGAATGCGCAGGAAGTCCTGCAGGCAAAACGGATGGGAATCAGCTTCGGCGATTGATTTCCCGAACAAGGCAGAACAGCAGAACGGAGGCCTTAAGGTATCAAAAAAGAAGGTCTCCGTTCTTCTTTGCCGTGTCAGATGTAATAAGGTAGGTGTCAAAAGGTCTTTTGACACCTATGATACCAGATTGCTCCGTACTTCGTAC
>CAVLAW010000017.1:16195-22764 GCA_963661155.1 Tidjanibacter massiliensis
CGTGTCCCAAGTTCAAAAATCCTCCTGCAAGCTTTGCTTGCGTCGGATTTCCGAACTTTTGACACTGATATCATGCATTAAAAGGAGAAAAAGTTTTATGAGCTATACCGCTCTGTACCGAAAGTTCCGTCCTACGACCTTTGAGGATGTCAAAGGACAGGACCACATTGTTACTACATTAAAAAATCAGATCCGCGCGGACCGCATCGGCCATGCGTATCTGTTCTGCGGAACTCGCGGAACTGGAAAAACGACGATCGCCAAGATTCTTGCCCGCTCGGTCAACTGCGAGCACCCCGTAGACGGAAGCCCATGCAACGAATGTCCGACCTGCAAGGCGATTCTGTCCGGCGTCTCGACCAACGTCATCGAAATCGACGCGGCATCGAACAACGGTGTCGACAACATCCGTGAAATCCGGGAAGAAGTTGCCTACCGGCCGACGCAGGGGCGATATAAAGTCTATATCATCGACGAGGTGCATATGCTTTCTACCGGAGCGTTCAATGCTCTCTTAAAAACCCTAGAAGAACCACCGTCCTACGTCATCTTCATCCTGGCGACGACAGAGGCGAACAAGATTCCGGTGACGATCCTGTCAAGATGCCAGCGGTACGATTTCCGCCGCATCACGATCGACACCATCGCGGCGCGCCTCGGCGAACTGATGGAAAAAGAGGGCGTGGATGTTGAGGAGCGGGCGATCCGCTACGTTGCCAAGGCGGGCGACGGCTCCATGCGAGATGCGTTGAGTCTTCTGGATCAGTGCATTGCCTTCTACCTTGGACAGAAGCTGACATACGATAAGGTACTTGAGGTTCTTGGAACCGTCGATACTGAAATCTTCAGCCAGATGCTCCGCACCATTCTCGCAGGAGATGTGACGGGCAGCATCCGCACACTGGAAACGCTGCTGAACCGCGGAAAAGAACTGGGGCAGTTTGTCACGGACTTTACGTGGTATCTGCGGAACATCTTACTCGTAAAAAGTGCGGATGAAACCGAAGAGCTGCTCGATGTCTCCACGGAGAACCTGAAGCTCTTAAAAGAGGAGAGCACGATGGTGGAGGATGAGACACTGATCCACTATATCCGCGTGCTGTCCGAACTTTCCGGCCAGCTCCGCTATGCGGCGCAGAAGCGTGTGCTTGTGGAAGTGGCACTTGTGAAGCTCTGCAAACCGCAGATGGAGCAGAACCTGGAATCCGTGCTGGAACGGCTTCGGATTCTGGAAGAAAAAATGGAGCGCGGAATCCCGATGATGGCGGCCGCTCCGGGAGCAGGAAACGGAACCGCAGGAGCAGGAAATCCATCAGGTGACGGCTTCCAGAACGCAGCATCCGCACCGCAGCCAGCCCCGGCACCAGTGAAAGCCGCCCCGGCGGATCTGCAGCGCATCAGCGCATCCTGGAAGGCGATTGTCGGCCAGACGAGCGGCATGTTCCGTCAGTTTCTGCAGCACGCCGTTCCGAAATACAACAGCGAGACGGGAGACGCCAAGCTGTTTGTCGAGTTTGCGGACCAGCTTGCCTCGATGTACGTCGAGCGGCCGGAGGCAGCCGATGAAATCCGTACCATTATTGAACAGATGACTGGAAAAACCGTAGAGGTCCAGCTCATCTTGGCAGACCAGCATGCAAACGCCGCGCTCTCCACGATTTCCGTGGATGATGCACTGACGCAGGCGATTCATGGAATCCCGGTCGAAGAGGACGATGAAAGCGACTTCGACGACGGGGAAGAATAGATTAAAAATAATTTTTCAGGAGGATATTACCCATGGCAAAAAGAGGAGGATTCCCGGGAGGAATGCCGGGCAACATGAACAATCTGATGAAGCAGGCTCAGAAAATGCAGAAGCAGATGGAAGAGAACCAGAAAGCACTCGAGGAGAAAGAGTTCACAGCAGCAGCAGGCGGCGGAGCCGTAGAAGTTACCATTTCCGGTAAAAAAGAAGTAACCAAAGTCAAAATCAGCGAAGACGCCGTAGATCCGGATGATGTAGAAATGCTCGAGGATCTGATCATGGCAGCAACCAACGAAGCGCTGCGCAAAGTTGAGGATGAGGCAGCCAAAGCAATGGGCAAACTCGCCGGCGGACTTGGCAGCATGGGCGGAGGATTCCCATTCTGATGGATTACTACAGTGGATACATCAATCAGTTGATCGAGCAGTTATCCCATCTGCCTGGCATCGGCGTGAAGACCGCACAGCGGCTGGCATTTCATATCATGAATATGCCGGCCGACCAGGCGAAACGGCTGGCGGATTCGATCACAGAAGCAAAATCCCACGTCCAGTACTGCAAGTGCTGTCAGACCCTGACCGACAAAGAGCTGTGTCCGATCTGCGCGAATGTAAAGCGCGACCACAGCGTGATCATGGTTGTGGAGACGACGCAGGATCTTGCGGCCTATGAGAAAACCGGAAAATACGACGGTGTCTACCACGTTCTGCACGGAGCAATTTCTCCGATGCTGGGAATCGGCCCGGATGACATCCGGTTAAAAGAGCTGATGCAGCGTCTGCAGGGCGACGTCTCAGAGGTTATCGTTGCCACAAACTCCAGCCTGGAGGGCGAGACCACGGCGATGTACATCAGCAAACTGATCAAGCCGACCGGCATTAAGGTGACGCGGATTGCAAGCGGCGTTCCGGTGGGCGGCGATCTTGAAAACATTGACGAAGTCACCCTTCTGCGTGCGTTAGAGGGCAGAACGGAGCTGTAATATGGGCAGAAAAAAAGTGACATCCAGCGATGTGGCGGCAGCCTCGGGCGTATCCCAGGCAACCGTCTCCATGATCCTGAACCGGAAAGAGAACGTTTCGTTCTCCCGGGAGACCGTGGAAAAAGTAGAAGCGGCGGCAAAAGAGTTGGGCTACCAGGTTCCGCGGCGGAAGATGCGAAGAGAGTCGAACGGCAACAAGCTGATCGTCGTTTTCTGTCCGACGCTCACGAACCCCTACTATGTGATGCTGCTGCACGGCATCGAAGAAGTTGCAAAAGAAAAAAATTACGGGGTCTTTGTCTGCAATACGCAGCGGGATCTGAAAATCGAAGAGAATTATCTTCGAATGATGAAGAGCGTGCGCCCGCACGGCATTATCTACACCTGCAATCCGAGCAGAAGCTGCAAGGAGAAGGTGGAGGAGCTGGCGTCGGAGATTCCGCTTGTCATCATCAATAATCGAGAAGAGCTGCTGGAAATTGATGCGGTCGAGCTGAACAATGCAAAACCCGGCAGGCTGATGGCACGCCACCTGCTGGAACTTGGACACCGGCATGTGGCGTTTGTTTCACCTCCGCTGACCTCAAAGCAGGGCCAGCGTTTAAAGCGTGTCGAGGGCTTTGTACGCGAGTTCGAGGAGGCAGGATACGGCGACGGCGTGATCGTCAAATCGGCCGATGAGGATCTCGACGAGGTGATCCCAAGCATGGATTCCGAGTACAAAATGGGATATTATCTGACGAAGGAACTGCTGCGGGAGGACAAAGATCTCACGGCGATCGTCGGCATGAATGATATGATCGCGTTCGGCATCATGGATGCCGTGCTCGAGAGCAAGCTGCGGATCCCGGCGGACATCTCCGTCGTGGGCTGCGACAACACCGTCTATTCCAGCTTCCGCTCGATTTCCCTGACGACGATCGACCACTATGTGCCGTTAAAGGGCCGTGATGCGTGTGATATTATCCTGCGCAAAATCCAGTCCCTCCGGGAAAGCCAGGACGGCAATGAACCCTTAAGCACCTACCACGTCGAGTACGAGCCGAAACTGATCGTACGGCGCAGCACTTCGTATGCGCGAACAGAAAAATTAAAAAATAAATAGCATGGTCAGAATTATTATTAATATTTTTTGACCGTCCTACTGCTTTAGCGCCGAATAATTCAGAAATAAAGAGAAAAATTACAGAATACCGGTCAGAAGTATTAATAATATAGAATTTATAAATTCTATATTTAATTAATAAAATTACTGCCCGCTTGACGGGATTTCCAAACATGTCTATACTGGAAACAACGAAAACAGACAAGATCTGCGTAAGCAAAAAGATCTGTTCTGGAGAACTACGACGTATAAAATGGGAGGAAAAAACAACATGAGATTTTTCATCGACACAGCAAAAGTAGAGGATATTAAAAAAGCAAACGATATGGGCGTTATCTGCGGCGTTACCACCAATCCGTCCCTGATTGCAAAAGAAGGACGTGACTTCAAAGAAGTCATCAAAGAGATCACCGGGATCGTAGACGGACCGATCAGCGGCGAAGTAAAAGCGACCACAACAGACGCAGAAGGCATGATTAAAGAAGGACGCGAGATCGCAGCCATCCATCCGAACATGGTTGTTAAAATCCCGATGACCGTAGAAGGACTCAAAGCCGTTAAAGTTCTGAGCTCCGAGGGAATCAAGACAAACGTAACCCTGATCTTCTCTGCAAACCAGGCACTTCTGGCTGCAAGAGCAGGCGCAACCTACGTTTCTCCATTTCTTGGAAGACTCGACGACATCAGCACCCGCGGCGTTGACCTGATCCGTGAGATTACCGAGATCTTCGACGTAGCAGGAATTGATACCGAGATCATCGCAGCAAGTGTCCGCAACCCGATCCACGTAACCGACTGCGCACTGGCTGGCGCAGACATCGCAACCGTTCCGTACAACGTAATCGTACAGATGACAAAACACCCTCTGACCGATGCCGGAATCGAGAAATTCCAGGCTGACTACAAAGCTGTATTCGGCGAATAAAACCTAAACACGATTGCATAAAAGCTGGAAATATGGTATTGTGAACGAAGTGAACAATAGCGGTATTTCCAGCTTTTGATTCCGATCCAATTAAACAAGGAGAAAAGACATGAACAAGTTAGAACTTCAGAAGACGGCCAATGAGATCCGCAAAGGGATCGTCAGCGGCGTTCATGCAGCAAAGGCCGGCCATCCGGGCGGATCTCTGTCTGCAGCCGATATTTTTACGTATCTGTATTTTGAAGAAATGAACGTGGACCCGAAAAATCCAAAAGATCCGGACCGCGATCGTTTTGTACTTTCGAAAGGTCACACCGCGCCGGGACTGTACGCTACACTGGCTGAGAAAGGCTACTTCCCGAAAGAAGACCTGCTGACCCTTCGTCACCTTGGCTCTTACCTGCAGGGACATCCGGATATGAAACACATCCCGGGCGTCGATATGTCCAGCGGTTCCCTCGGACAGGGAATTTCCGCAGCAGTCGGCATGGCACTCGGTGCAAAACTGCAGAACAAGGCATTTCGTGTTTATACACTTCTTGGCGACGGTGAGATCCAGGAAGGACAGGTCTGGGAGGCAGCGATGTTTGCCGGAGCAAAACATCTGGACAACCTCGTTGTGATCGTAGACAACAACGGACTTCAGATCGACGGAAACGTAGCAGATGTCAACAGCCCGTACCCGATTGATAAAAAATTCGAAGCATTCAACTTCCATGTGATCAACGTAGCAGACGGCAACGATTTCGATCAGCTCAAAGCTGCGTTTGATGAGGCACGCACCGTAAAAGGTATGCCGACCGCCATTATCGCAAAGACCGTAAAAGGAAAAGGCGTTTCCTTCATGGAGAATCAGGTTGGATGGCACGGAAAAGCTCCGAACGATGAAGAGTATGCAATTGCTATGGCAGATCTGGAAAAGGCAGGTGAAGCGTTATGTCAGAAGTAAAGAAAATCGCAACAAGAGAAAGTTACGGTAATGCACTGGTTGAGCTTGGCGCAGAGCATGACAATCTGATCGTACTCGACGCTGACCTTGCAGCCGCAACCAAGACCGGTGTGTTCAAAAAAGCATATCCGGACCGCCACATCGACTGTGGTATCGCAGAATGTAATATGATGGGAATTGCTGCCGGTCTTTCCACCACAGGCATCGTTCCATTCGCAAGCACCTTCGCGATGTTTGCAGCAGGCCGTGCCTTTGAGCAGGTGCGCAACTCCATCGGATACCCGCATCTGAACGTAAAAATCGGCGCTACCCATGCCGGAATCTCCGTAGGAGAAGACGGTGCAACGCATCAGTGCAACGAGGATATCGCCCTGATGAGAACCATCCCGGGCATGGTCATTCTGAACCCGGCAGATGATATCGAAGCAAAAGCATGCGTGAAAGCAGCTTATGAATACAACGGACCGGTTTACCTGCGTTTCGGACGTCTGGCAGCACCAGTCATCAACGACAGACCGGACTATAAATTTGAACTCGGAAAAGGCGTTGTTCTCCGCGAGGGCAAGGAACTGACGATTGTTGCAACCGGACTCTGCGTAAGCTCCGCTCTGGAAGCAGCAGAAAAACTTGCCGCTGACGGCATCGATGCAAAAGTCATCAACATCCACACCATCAAACCGCTGGATGAGGAACTGGTGGTTGCTGCGGCAAAAGAGACAGGAAAAGTGGTGACCGTGGAAGAGCATTCCGTCATCGGCGGCCTGGGAAGCGCTGTGTGCGACGCTCTGTGCGCAAACTATCCGACACCGGTATACAAGATCGGTATCAACGACACCTTTGGAGAGTCCGGCCCGGCAGTAG
>CAVLAW010000018.1:0-5435 GCA_963661155.1 Tidjanibacter massiliensis
GGCTGGACTCTACACGCTCCCAGTAGAAACGCATGTCGTTTCCAGGTGCATTACCGGTCATCAGGGTCAGACGGAGGGCATCTGCGCCGTATTTGTCGATGACTTCAAGCGGATCGATACCGTTTCCGAGGGATTTGCTCATCTTGCGTCCCTGGGAGTCGCGAACGAGTCCGTGGATCAGTACGTGGTGGAACGGAACCTGTTTTGTCTGCTCCAGTGCGGAGAATACCATACGGATAACCCAGAAGAAGATGATGTCGTATCCGGTTACGAGTACGTCAGTCGGATAGAAGTAATCAAATTCCGGTGTTTTCTCCGGCCATCCTAACGTGGAGAACGGCCACAGAGCGGAGCTGAACCAGGTATCCAGGGTATCCGGGTCCTGGGTGAGGTGTGTGCAGCCGCATTTCGGGCATTTCTCCGGCATGCCGCCTCTTACAACGGTGATCTCGCCGCACTCATCGCAGGTGTAAGCCGGGATGCGGTGGCCCCACCAGAGCTGACGGGAAATACACCAGTCATGGATGTTGTTCAGCCAATTCTGATAGATCTTGCTGAAGCGGTCCGGAATGAAGTTTACTTCGCCGTTCTTCTCTGCTTCGCTGGCAGCGGCAGCCATATCAGCCATCTTTACAAACCACTGCGGTTTGATCATCGGCTCTACGGTTGTCTTACATCTGTCGTGGGTTCCTACGTTGTGTACGTGATCCACTACTTTTACCAGAAGGCCGAGCTTTTCGAGATCCTCTACCATGGCTTTTCTTGCCTCGTAGCGATCCATTCCGGCGTATTTGCCGCACTTGTTGTTCATGGTTCCGTCATCGTTTAAGATGTTGATCTCTTCAAGATTGTGGCGTTTTCCTACCTCAAAGTCGTTCGGGTCATGCGCCGGTGTGATTTTTACGCAGCCGGTTCCGAACTCTTTGTCTACATAAGAATCTGCAATAACCGGGATTTCGCGGTCGGTCAGCGGCAGTTTCAGCATTTTTCCAACGATGTCGGTGTATCTCTCATCCTCCGGGTTGACAGCTACGGCGGTATCACCAAGCAGTGTCTCCGGACGGGTGGTTGCGATTTCTACGAAGCGGCCTTCTTCTCCAACTACCGGGTAGTTGATGTGCCAGAAGTGGCCTGCCTGCTCCTGATATTCAACCTCTGCGTCGGAGATGGAAGTCTGGCATACCGGGCACCAGTTGATGATACGGCTTCCTTTGTAGATCCATCCTTTTTCATACAGACGGCAGAATACTTCTTCTACGGCTTTGGAGCATCCCTCATCCAGCGTGAAGCGTTCTCTCTCCCAGTCTGCGGAGGAGCCGATCTTTCTTAACTGGCTGTTAATGCGTCCGCCGTACTCTTTTTTCCACTCCCAGCAGTGCTCCAGGAATTTCTCGCGTCCGATTTCGTCTTTGTCGATGCCCTGCTCTTTCAGCATGTTGGTAACCTTTACCTCGGTTGCGATGGCCGCATGGTCGGTTCCCGGCTGCCAGAGGACTTCATATCCCTCCATCCGTTTGAAACGGCAGAGAATATCCTGCATGGTGTTGTCCAGTGCATGACCCATATGAAGCTGTCCGGTTATGTTCGGAGGCGGCATCATAATGGTAAACGGTTTTTTGTTTGGGTTTACAGTGGCGTGGAAATATCCTTTGTCCAGCCATTTCTGATACAGTCTGTCCTCGAGTCCTTTCGGATCGTAGGTCTTTGCGAGTTCTTTGCTCATGAGATCCTCCTTTATGTTTGGTGTATTGTGGCTTTTCTCCGCGTTTTCTGAAACTATGAGAAACACGCTCCGCGAGTTTCTCAAGTTATCGCTGCAGTCGCCAAGGTCTCGTGCAAGCACGGACTTTGGCTCGTTGCCCGCGTAAATCAAAAACGCCCTTCACATACATTTCAAAATGCATGCAAAGGGCGAAAATTCCGCGGTACCACCTTAATTTGTATCTCGTTTCGGAGTCTGTAACGTGACTCATGCGTGAGAACCTAATTACCCTTCGCGTTCAGCTCTCCGGTTCAGAAGCTACCTTCCATGACCACTTTCCCAGACAGCCTTTCAGCCGGTGAACCGTCCTCTCTTTTGGTGCCTGCCATGTACTCCTCTTCCTCATAACCTTTGTTTTCTATAATTTTTAGATTTGTATAGAAACTGCATTTATCATAATCGTGTTTTTTTATTTTGTCAAGCCGCCGCGGGCAAAAACCTTTCTTCTTATGGAAGTTTTAAGATTTTGCACGCGTATTTTCGGTAAACCGGCACAATACAGCACGGCATTTTCTGTTATGTTTCCTGCTTTTTTCCTTTCAGAAGAAGTACGCCCACAATCAGCAGCACCGGGAAGATGACACCTGCCAGGATTCCCCGTTTGAGGTTATCCGATGCGGCGCTCGATACGTAGCCGACGAGAGTCGGGCCGCCGGAACAGCCGAGGTCGCCGCCGAGTGCGAGCAGGGCGAACATCGCGGTTCCGCCGTTTCGAAGGGCTGCAGAGGCCTTGCTGAAGCTTCCCGGCCACATGATGCCGACGGACAGACCGCAGAGGCCGCAGCCGACCAGCGAGAGCACCGGCGACGGGGACAGGGAGATCAGCAGATACGATGCGATGCAGAGCACCGCACTTCCCGTCATGAATTTGTCGAGATCAATTTTATCGCCGAACTTACCATAAAAAGCACGGGAGCTTCCCATCAGAATCGCGAATGACATCGGACCGGCGAGGTCTCCGATTGTTTTGGATACGCCAAGTCCCTGCTCTGCGAAGGTGGACGCCCACTGGCTTACGGCCTGCTCGCTGGCTCCGGCGCAGGTCATCATCAGCATCAGGATCCAGAAGACGCGGCTTCTGCAGAGATCGAGAATGCTCATGCCCGTTTCAGACTCCTCGACGAGCGGTGCGATCGGCACACGGGTGAAAATCACGCCGTTGACAACCGGCACAACCGCCCAGACGATCGCCAGAATTTTCCAGTTGCCGATACCGAACAGTTTGAAAAACAGCGTTGAAATCAGCACGACGCCGACATGGCCCCAGCAGTAGAATGAATGCAGGAGGCTCATTGCCTTTTCTTTGTTCTTTGTCGGGCAGCTCTCCATGATCGGGCTGATCAGCACTTCGATGAGGCCTCCGCCGACCGCATAGATGATAACGGCTGCCAGAAGACCGGCGTACGCATTTCCGACCAGTTCCGGCAGAAAGACGAGGCCCAGAAGACCGGCTGCCGCGCACACATGGGCCGTCACAATACAGATCCGGTAGCCGATCTTATCCACAAATTTCGCTGACAGCAGATCCACGAGAAGCTGGATGCCGAAGTTGATCGTGATCAGCATCGTGATCTGGCCGAGCGGGATGTGGTACGTTTTCTCGAACGTCAGAAACAGCAGCGGCACAAAGTTATTGACGATCGCCTGGACAATGTAGCCGACAAAGCAGGCATAGATCGTTTTTTCATAATTACGGTTCATCTTTTTAAGTTCCCCTTTTCTCCTTTTTCTCCACTATACCATACAAGTTTTGTATTGTTTAGCGTTAAATCGGCCCTGTTTTTCGGGCATTTCCGTCTTTTTTCAAGGGAAAACATTTTAATGTCCCGTATTTTCTTCCCCGATAATAATCGAAAGCAGTGTATGATCAAGCATGATCGTGCGGTTCCACGGGTTCAGAATCACGCCGCTGATCTCCTCTGTTTCGGATGCCATGCGGATGAGCTGTTCCAGTCCGACAAGGAACGTGGATTTCACGCTGTCACCGCCCTTTAATTCCTCTTCAAAGCTCGTAAACGCTGCCCACCACACTTTTCCGTCTGCCGTTTTCGCCGTTCCGATGCGGATCTGATTGTCGCCCGTCGGCGGCTCCACGGAGAGAATCACCTGGCCGCCCTCCTTCATTCTCCTGCGGATTACCGTCAGCACATGCGCCAGCATCTCCGGCGTCGGCTCCTGCTGCAGTCCCAAAATTGCCTCTTCTATCTTTTCATTCCCCTGCAGACCCTCGTCCTTCGGAGTTTCCATTTCTTTTGCCATTTTTGTTGTCCTCTCTTACTCTTTTTCGCGCAGAATATACTTGACCATCATGCCAAGGAGCTTCGGCAGTTCCACCGGTTTTCCAAGGTGCGCATTCATGCCGGATGACAGTGCACGGTCGCTGTCCTCGGCAAACACGTTGGCAGTCAGCGCCACAATCGGCACGGCAAGGCTTCTCTGCTGTTCCTGCTCCATCCGCCGAATCGCCGCTGCCGCCTCGCAGCCGCCCATCACAGGCATCTGCATATCCATGAAAATCAAATCGTAATATCCTTCCTCGTGCTCCGTCATCCGCTCCAGTGCTTCTTTCCCGTTGACGGCAAACTCGATCTGCACGCCGCTCTCTTTCAAAAGCTCTCCTAAAATTTCCCGGTTCAGCGCATTATCCTCTGCCGCCAGAATCCGGTAGGCACCGAACACATCGCGGTACGCCTCCGGGTCCACCGTCATTTCCTGTGCCGAGACGGATTTCTCCTGTTCACTTGCCGGACGCAGCCGCAGAACCACCTCAAAGCGGGATCCCTCGCCCTGACGGCTCGTCACTCTGATATGCCCCTGCATCATCTCGACAAACGCCTTCGTGATGCTCAGACCCAGTCCCGTTCCCTGCTGTTCGTGCAGAAGGCTGCTGTTTTCCCGCATGAACGGCTCAAACAGATTCGCCTGAAACTCCGTGCTCATGCCGACACCGCCGTCCTCGACCACGAACTGATAACTGTCATAATTTCCGATCCGCTCAGGAAGCTTTCGCGCCTCCATGCGGATCCATTTTCCCTCTGGCGTGTATTTCACCGCATTCGACAGCAGATTGAGCAGAATTTCCCGGATGCGCAGCGCATCTCCGTAGACAAAGGCGTCCGGAATGCCGGAGAAATCGAGCGTACGCGTCAGCTTCTTCGCATCGACATCCATCTGCGTCATCATCACCGTGCTGTCCAGCAGCTCGCGCAGGGAAATCGGCCGCTCGTCGAGTTCCATCTTTCCGCTTTCGATTTTCGACATGTCGAGCACCTCGTTGATGAGTTCCAACAGATGTGCGGAAGTCTGTTCCATTTTATCCAGACATTCCGCCACTTTCGCCGCGTCATTCCGGTTCTGTTTTGCCACCTGAATCATGCCGACGATGACGTTCATCGGTGTACGGATATCATGCGACATATTCGACAGGAATTCGCTCTTTGCCCGGGACGCACTTTCTGCCTGACGGTGCGCCAGAATCAGGGCACTCTTCAGCTGCTCCTGCTGTCTCTTTGCCGTGTGAATGTCCTCCATCGACCACACAACGACCACCGGGATGCCGCCCTTTTCCTCGGCAACCGTAAATTTCGACCGTACCCAGCGGTAATCGTCTTCCTCGCGGATGCGGAACTCCATCTCAAAGTTTCCGCCCGAGGCAAGCAGCGTGTCTGTGATG
>CAVLAW010000018.1:5460-15854 GCA_963661155.1 Tidjanibacter massiliensis
CCGGCAGAAATACGCCAGAAATTCGCGGAAATTGCTCTCCCCGTCGTCCGCAAGGCGCAGCTCCGGCGAAATGTGAAGCAGATCCATCCGGTTCTCATTCACACGGATCCGTGCCAGAAGCAGCGTCGCATTCACAAGCGCCTCGACGGCCTGCCCCCGCTCGCTGTGCATCTGCTGCAGTTCATCAAGAAGCCGCGTTTGAATCGTTCCATCTGCCTCTTCTTCTGCACCGCCGTTTTCTGACGCTGCACGGTTCGTCTCCTCTGCACGTCCGCCGCCCAGAAATTCATGATATGCCTCGTAGTAAACCGCAATTCTTCCTGCCCCGCAGAGATAGGAAAGTTCATCCTGCAGTTCCTCATCTTCCGCGATCAGTTCCACAAGTTCCGGATTGTACAGCCGGCCGGCTCCGAATTTCAGTTCCTGCAGCACCTCGGAAAACGGCTTCACCTTGTTGTAAATCCGCCCGATCGTGTCCGTTGCTGCATCCGTCGAATCGCAGATCCGGATCAGATCGATAAAAAAGCGCGCCGGAGATTCTGTGTTCTGAAAATCAGCCGGATAACCGCTTTTTCCATCGTACGATTTGTGATGGCCGCGCGCCGTATCGCAGATAATCTGCGGGTATCCAAGCGTTTTCAGAATCTTATAACCCTCCTCCGCATGCCGGTGCGTCCACTTCCGCTCCTCCTTTTCCAGGCGGCGGCTCTGGATACCGATATACGTCAGATAATTGCTTTTTCCAATATCAAACAGCAGCGCCGCCTGCGTGGTAAGACTCTCGAACTGATCCCGTTTTTCGAGCACCTCCACGACATTTTCCGTATCAAGCGTTCCGATCAGAAGCTCCGGCTTCCGGTCAAAAACTGCTTTTAAAATCACCATTGCCAGCTTCTTGACCATCGCCGCATGGATCATCGATGTCTCCTCACGGTTGATCCAGACGTTCAGCAGATACGTCGTGTCGATGCTCTGTGCACCGAAAACTTTTGCCAGCTCCATCATGGTATTCCGCAGCGGGCCGTTGACAAAGGCCGAGTGGCTTGCTTTCGGCAGTTCTTCCACAAACTTCTTGAACTGCCCTACCACCTGCTCCCGCAGTTCCTCTACCTGCACGCCGCTCGGATCGTTTTTCTGAACAATACATGCAAGGTTAGTCAGCTGATACATATTGATCTGGTAATACGCGGAATCCATAAAATTCTCTTCCGCATCCAGCGACTCCCGTTCCAGCGCCGCATTGCAGTACGCCAGAACGCGCTCCTTGTATTCCCGCACAGAAACCTGTCCGAGGAACAGCTGCATTCTCCAGTAGTTACAGTAAATTTCATCCCGCATCTCAAACGGATTTTCATTTTCCTGCAGGGACTCCCTGTAAAGCTGCGCAATCACGTTTCCGGCATGCTCTGTCATTTCCGGGCCCATATCCTCTTTCTGATCACTGCCGCAGATCCAGTTGCCGTAAATATCGTAATACAGTTCCTCCTTCAGTCCGTCCAGATCGTACCGCTCTCCATCCATTTCCCGCACGGCCGGATCGTCATAGAGCGCCACTGCACGGTCCACCTGGCGAATCAGGTCATTCTGGTACGCCTGTCTTTCCGCCCCGTTCTTCCCCTGCTCCCCGATCTTGGAACGCGCATTCACCAGCACCACAGGATAATTATAAAAAGCAAACAGAATTCTCCGGCGAATCTCCCAACTTTCAAAGGATGTATATTTTTCCGCCTGACGCCGCTCTATATCGTACAATTCCAGCGCCCGCAGCGAATCATCCGCTTCGTCGTACTGATTGTAAAAGCCGCCCAGTGCATGCGCGGTCAGCAGAATTTTTTCCAGATCGCCCTGCTCCTCGTAATATGCAAGCACCGTCTCGCCTATTTTGATGCAGGCCACACGGTCGCTGTACCCAGCTGCCGTCATCTCGTAAAACTGATCGAGAAACTCCTCCGCCAGCTCCGGCGTCAGGCGCTTTTCCCGCTGGATGAACGGACGCACGTACAGGTTCAGCATCGCTTCATTTTCCACATAAATGCCGCGCAGCACTCTCGTCTTCTCCCGAAGCTGATCCATCCATTCTTCCTGATCCTTCGTCTGGAACAGCAGCTCATCAAGCTCGTCTTCCCGTACAAGATTCTTTCTGTATTTTTCGTAAAATTCCCGGATATTGGATCGAAGTACCATATCCCGACCGTCCTTTCGGTTTTTCTTTCTTTACCGGCGCTTACTCCACGCCCACGCAGATGCCGTCCTTTCCGCAGAATCTGTGTTTTTTCGATAAATCCGGTACTGTTCCCATCAGTTTTAAGATCTGATCGTACTTTCCTTCCCGCATCAGTTCGAGCGTGACCTGATCCGTTCCGATCTGCAGATGGCGGAAGCCGCGTCTTCCCTCTTCCGTCCACGGCAGCGTCAGCTCCAGCTCAAATCCGCCTTTCGCGCCGTACAGCTCGCCCGGCTGTTCGTCCGCAAACAGCTCAAAGAACGGCTGATAATAGGCTTTGAAATAATTCTCCTCCGGGAACCCAAGCGTCAGATCGCCCGTCCGCTCTGGCTCTTTGATGACCGCGTTCAGATAGCCTCTCTCGTAATACGTCATGCACGCCGCGCTCTTTGCCAGCGGATTTTCATTGATCTTTTCGATCTCCGACGCCGCCCGACAGCCGTTTCCAAAAGCCGCCTGGCTGTTCTCGCTTCTGCCGACCGGCTCCCAGATGCTCCATGCGTTCTGCTTTCCGTATCCGATCAGATCCTGGCGGTAGGTGCCGTTGTATTTTACAAATTTCTGTTCGCCCGGCTGCTCAATCAGGTTCAGCGGAACCATACAGTCGACGCCGTACAGCTTCTGCGCGATCAGCCGCGTGTAGATGATGCCGAGGTAATGGCAGATCGCACTCCGCTCCGCCGTGTCGAGATACATGATCTGCTCCGCCTTTGCAAGCTGGTCGCCGCGCGTTTCCAGCACACTCTCCACCATCGCAATCCGTGACTGCAGTTCTGCTTTCCGCTTTCCGCGGTAGCGCGCCGAAAGGCGGCCGTACGGCATTGTGCTCGCAAGAACAGCGTGCAGCAGTTCCAGATTCGTGTATTCGATCATAATGTCTTTCTTATTTAAACCGAGCTCTGCGTCGGTATCGACTTCCGTCACATTGATGATATAGTTCTTTTCTTCGGTCAGTATCATGTTCATTTGCCTCTCTTTATTTAAATCTTAATACTCTCTGCCATGTTCTTTTAGCCAGTTCTGCCACACTTTGTAGTCGGGCATCTGCTGTGCCACCACCGCGTAAAAGCGCGCGGAATGATTCATCTCCTTCCGGTGCGCCAGCTCGTGGATGACGACGTAATCCATCACGCGCTCCGGCATCAGCACCAGTTTCCAGTTGTAGTTCAGATTTCCGGCACTGCTGCAGCTTCCCCAGCGGGTTTTCTGCTCGCGGATCGTGATTCTGCCGTAGGTCACGCCCATCTCTTTCGCAAAGCGCGCCGTCTTTTCCGCCAGCCTCTGCGCCGCACGCTCGATCGCCGCCTTCCGCTCCGCTTCAGACAGGCGGTTCGCCGCTTTCTGTTCCGCGGCCGCGATTGCCCGGTTCCGGTGCAGGAGAATCCAGTCCTGTTTTTCTTTTAAGAACGCTTCGATTTTGTACTTCGCCATTCGTCTCGGCGCACGCACGATCACACTTCCGTCCGCTTTGATCTGGACGGCCAGCGTTTTCCGGTTCGAATAAATTATTTCGTATGAAATCTGTTCTGCCATCATTTTTTCCTGTCGTATTTTGTCGTTTCCATTCATTTTTTCATTATACCTGTTTCCCGCCGGAAACGCAATCGGATTGCTCACAGAAAAACAGGGAACGAAATCATCTTTTTTCTTCTGTGATTTCGCTCCCTGGTTTTTGTTTTCTTATTTCAATTCAATTCTTTTCTGTTTTCTTCGGATGCAGAGCTTCACGAACAGAATCGCCGCCTGCACACAGAGAATCATCAGTAAAATTCCAATCATCGACAGCGCTGCTGCCGCCAGTCTGATTACTTTCCCCATTGTTTTACCTCCCTACCGTTCTGCCACGGGATCTGCAGCTGCATCCCACAGCAGTCCGTCCTGTTCGCTCTCTTCCAGATATCCGTATTTCACCATCGCCGCAAGCACCTGCTTTTCTCTCTGCAGCGCCAGATCCGCGTGGCGTGACGGCGCGTAGGCGGATGGTGCGTTCGGGATTCCGGCGAGCAGAACCGCTTCGCTGTCGGTCAGATCCTGCGGCTCTTTGTCAAAGTAGCCAAGCGATGCTTCCCGCAGTCCGTAGTAGCCGTCCCCGAAATAGATCGTGTTGATGTACAGTTCCAGAATCTCATCTTTCGAAAGCTCCCGCTCCACATACAGCGCAGTCCACGCCTCCGCCGCTTTCCGGGCCAGTGTTTTATTCTGATCGTAATACATGTTTTTCACGAGCTGCTGCGTGATCGAACTGCCGCCCTGCTCCGGTTTCATCACACGGATGTCATGTGCAACCGCCCGTACTGTACTGATCCAGTCGATGCCGTGATGCTCGTAATACCGGTGATCTTCGACCGCCAGCACCGCTTTTTTGTACATCTCCGGCACCTGATCCAGCGAAACCCACTGCGTCTCGCTTCTGATCTCTTCCACAGCCTGCGCGAGCGGCTTTTCCTTCACAGCCTTCTGATACGAAAGATATCCCTGCACCGCCCAGAACATTCCCGCCGCCAGCACGATCAGAAACAGAAACGCCAGCAGTCCTCCGATCACCTTTCCCAAAACACCCCGGCGTTTTCGTCTCCTCTTTGCCATCGTTTTCAGACCCCTTTGTCGTTCTTTTGATATTCCTTATCCTATCACACGAGCCTTAACTCTTCCTTGCCTCTTTCTTATGAATTCTTTAAATTTGTGCACAAAATAAGAGACAGGCGCCTGGCGGATGACCAGAATACCTGTCTCTCTCGATATATTGGGGGCGTAGCAACCCAAAAAAATAATGCAAAAAAGGCAGCGCCGCAGAACGTGAATTACTGCGTCACAGATTTTCGTCGTACCCCGGTACGCCTTCAAATCCGTTCCTTGTAATTCGCATTCTGCAGCACTGCCTTTTTTGCATTATTTTCGGGTTTTGCTAGGGGAATGATAAACGTTTTTATGCTGCGGTTCCGTAGTTCATCACATGGGCAGCGGAGAGTGCTTTTCGAACGGCTACGCCGAGAACCTCTGCTGCAACAACGGAAATCACATCTTTTACGATATATGGAACAGAAACCAGCACGAACGAAGCCGGGATGGTGTTTCCTGTTACAACAGAAAACTGTACGACACCGAATGCGTGGCATACTGCAAGACCAGCAAGTCCAAGCACGAACGGTTTGCCCGGGAAGCCTTTTTTAATACCGGCGCCGCAAAGCATTGCCATCGGGATAAAGCCGAAGATGAAGCCGCCTGCTGCTCCAAGAAGGGAGCCGAAACCGCCGCTCATACCAGCGTAAACCGGAACGCCGATCGCACCGAGTACGACGTAAAGTGCAGCGGATGCACCGCCTAATTTCCATCCAAGTACGTAACCGCAGAATGCCATTGCAAAGGTCTGCAGTGTCACCGGCACGCCGGTCGGAAGCGGAATCGTCACGATGGACAGTACCGCAAGCACTGCCGTCATCATACCGGTCAGTACAACTTGTTTTGTGGTAAGTTTTGATTTTTTCATGAAATAGATCCTCCTCGCAGGTCTCTTGTATGCAATTCCATTTCGAATTGTTAACCTTGTTTTAATATAGGTTAATATTTCATTTTTGTCAATCCCTTTTTTTCTATTCGTTCTCTCTTGTACCGCATTGCTTCTTATGTTATACTGATCGTCTGAGCTTTTTTGCTCATCACAGATGAAAACTATGATTCCTATGATACTTTTTTGAGAAAGGAGACCCTTTATGAACCATTCTGAAAATTCCCTCGGCGCGGAACCGGTCGGCGTGCTGCTGCGGCGCTTTGCCGTTCCAAGCGTGATCGCGATGCTCGTCAGCGCCCTCTACAACATGGTCGACCAGCTCTTTATCGGCCACAGCATCGGCGTGCTTGGAAACGCAGCGACTAACGTGGCGTTCCCGCTCAGCATGGTCTGCACCTCGATCGGCCTGCTCTGCGGCATCGGCGGCGCGGCGAACTTTAACCTCTGCATGGGAAGAAAAGATCCAGAGCACGCAAAATCCTACGTTGGAAATGCCATCTCCATGCTGGCTGTTCTCGGTGTAATCCTCTGCGTCGCCGTTCAGCTTTTCCTGCGTCCGATGATGCTCCTCTTCGGCGCAACGCCGGATGTCATCGTTTACGCCTGCACCTATACGAGAATCACCTCGATCGGCTTCCCGTTCCTGATCGTCACGATCGGCGGCTCGAACCTGATCCGCGCGGACGGCAGCCCGAAATTCTCCATGATATGCAACCTGGTCGGCGCGATCACCAACTCGATCCTCGACCCGCTGTTCATCTTTGTGTTCCACATGGGCATGGCAGGCGCGGCGCTCGCAACGATCACCGGACAGATTTTATCGTTCCTGCTCGTTGTCTTCTACCTGCGCGGCTTCAAGACTCTGTCGCTCGCCTTTTCAGATCTGAAACCGAAAATGAGCTGCTGGGCACGGATCGCGGCACTCGGCGCGACACCGGCGTTCAACCAGATCGCGATGATGGTTGTTCAGATCGTCATGAACAACACACTGACTCACTACGGCTCCAGTTCCATTTACGGAAGCGACATTCCGCTCGCGTGCGCCGGCATTATCTCGAAGGTCAATATGCTGTTCTTCTCGTTCGTCATCGGTATTTCGCAGGGGCTTCAGCCGATTGTCAGCTTCAACTTCGGCGCTGCAAAATACAGCCGTGTAAAGGAAGCATACAAAAAAGCAGTCTTTGCGGCGACCGCGATTTCCATCGTCGCCTTCCTCTGCTTCCAGCTCTTCCCGCGGCCGATCATCAGCATCTTCGGTTCCGGCTCGGAGGAATATCTGCATTTCGCAGAGCGGTACTTCCGCATTTTCCTGTTCTTCACGTTCCTGAACGGAATCCAGCCGGTCAGCTCGAATTTCTTTACCTCGATCGGGGCGCCGAAGAAAGGAATCTTCCTCTCCCTGACGAGACAGATTATTTTCCTTCTGCCTCTGCTGCTGATCTTCCCGTATCTCTTCGGCATCGACGGCGTGATGTACACCGCTCCGATCGCAGACTTTGCGGCTGCGTCGGTCAGCATTTTTATGGTTGTACGGGAATTTAAGATTATAACGGAACTGGAAAACCGAAAGGCTGCTGCCTGAAGTTTTTCTCCGCAAAAAAATCGTATGTTGTTGCTTTTTTCCACAACAGCATACGATTTTTTTATGCGTTATCCACGCTTTTCTTTACTTATTCACACCTGTCCACATCAGTCCATGCGAAGGATCATAGTCAGGATTCGTTTTGCGCATACCGCAATTTCCTCACGGGTAATATAGCCCTTCTCGAATGCTTCCTGTACGCGCTCCTCGTATCCGTTTGCCATCTTGATATCGTTTCCGGCTTTCGTTTCACGGTAATGCTCGCCGTGGGTCCACCAGTCGGTCGTTACCATTCCCCTGAATCCCCACTCGCCGCGCAGAATGCCGGTCAGCAGATCTTTGTTCTCAGATGCCTGTACGCCGTTGATCAGGTTGTAGGAGGACATGATCGTGTACGGATCTGCCTCTTTTACGATGATCTCGAATGCTTTCAGGTAAATCTCACGCAGCGCACGCTCGGAAACGCGGGAATCGCTGTCTTTTCGGTTTGTCTCTTTGTTGTTGCAGCAGAAGTGTTTTACGCTTGCGCCGATGTGCTCGGACTGCATGCCGCGTACCATCGCTGCACCGGATTTTCCTGCTACAAGCGGATCCTCAGAGTAATACTCGAAATTTCTTCCGCAGAGCGGGCTTCTGTGAATGTTGACCGCCGGGGTCAGCCAGATGCCGATGTTGTTCTCTTTGACTTCCGCTCCGCCGGCTTTACCGATCTCCTCGATCAGCTCCGGATCCCAGGTGCAGGCAAGCAAGGTTGCGCATGGCCATGCGGTTGTGTTGACACCGCACTGCGGCTGGATACGAAGACCTGCCGGGCCGTCTGCTGTCATGATATTCGGAATGCCGTACTCCGGCAGATTTCCCATACCAAACGTGTTGGCAACGCCTGTGTTCGGCTGGCCGCCAAGCAGATGGATGAGTGCCTCTGTCGGAAGTTTCTCTACGAACTCGTCGAGCGTCTCTTTTCCTTCGGCAACGTTCAGCAGATTCGGATTTTCCTTGGCTGCCTTCATGATATCGCCGAAGCTCTTTCTTGCCTGTGCTTTGACTGCCGGAAGGAAGCCTTCCAGGGTCAGTTTGTCCTGACGCTCCAGTCCTTCTTCCTCAACAGGGCCGTCATCGGTCGGGAGTGCTTCGTAGGTTCCGTCTGCCAGGAGACGTTTCTCCAGTTTATGCGGAGCGGCAAGGCTCGTGTACTGTGCCGTCACTTTCGTCTCCGCCAGATCGTAGGTGAAGTTAAGTTTCTTTACATCTCTTACGTTGTTTCCAACATAGAAGACGTAGCTTCCTGCCTCGAGAACGTAAGCGGATTTTGCAACTTTTCCAAGGTCGTCGAAGGATGCCATATCATTGACTGCAAAGGAAAGAACCATCGTCTGGCTCTCGCCGGCCTGCAGCAGTCTTGTTTTCTGATAAGCGCCGAGCTCTTTGGCCGGTTTGCCCAGTTTGCCCTGCGGTGCGCCGTAGTAGAGCTGTACGACTTCTTTTCCGGCGCGTTTTCCGGTATTGGTGACGACAACTTTTACAGCGATCTTTCCGTCTTTTTCCTCTGCGCCCAGAACTTCTGTCTCAAAGGTGGTGTAAGAAAGACCGAAACCGAACGGATAATTGACTTTCTCTGCTGCGCCCGGAATCGTCTCGAAATAACGGTATCCAACGTAGATATCCTCGTTGTAATCAACGTAATAAACAGATTTGTGGAAGTTCTCGGTGGACGGATAATCCTCGAGGGTTGCTGCATACGTATCAACGAGTTTTCCAGATGGGTTGACATCACCGGTTACCACGTCTGCTGCTGCAAGGCCGCCTTCCATGCCGCCCTGCCATGCCATCAGCACTGCCGGGATTTCTTTGCAGTCTTTGAACCAACTTGTATCCACCATGCCGCCGACATTCATGACAACGATGACATTTTTGAAGTTTGCTTTTACTTTTTCTACCATCGCAGCTTCGCCGTTGGTCAGGCAGAAGTCGCCGTTCTCGAAGATGCTTGCGCTCAGTTCGATCTGTTTTTTCTCATCCTCAAACAGCTCGTATCCCTCGTCGTTGATCTGGCATTTGCGGTCCCAGCCCTCGCCGGAGAAACGGCAGATGGTGATGATGGCGGTATCGGTAAATGCTTTTGCTTTTTCAACCAGCTCGTCCGGCACTTCCGGCTCTCTTGTCATGCCCGGTACGGCGCCTGCAGCGTACTGTTCTTTTACATTTTTCTCATAGAATTCCGGCAGTTCGTGGAACAGAGAAACCTCCCCCTCGGCTTCTTTGATCTTCATGCCTTCGTAGAAGTTACGGATGTACTCGACCGTTACGTCGCCGCTTCCGCCGCCTCCTTTTACGTAATCAATCGTTCCTTTTCCGAATAAGGCTACTTTTGTGCCTTTTGCCAGCGGCAGAGTTTCGTTCTCATTTTTAACCAGAACCATACCTTCGCCTGCTGCTTTTCTGGAAAGTGCGATGTGCTCCGCGCTTCCCGTTACTCTTCTTCCGTCTTTTCCCAGCGGCAGAACCGGCTGGTAAAGACTTCTCTGCCATTTACCCATTGTAAGTTTACCTCCTGTATTTTCTGGCGTGTACTCGTGTTCCCGAGCGCACCCCATTCTGCATTTATGATACGAAGTTTTGGAGGGGATGTCAATTGGTTTATCGGCAGAATTGCCAGATCTTCGTCGTTTTTCTTTGAGATCTGTTTTATTTTTACCAACATGTTGCGAATCTGTTCTTTTTCTGTCACCTTTGCTCGGACACTTTTGGCCTTTTGGGGCTTGTCCGGAAAATCGCGGCGTTTTATACTCTATTTAGCTTGATAGCAGTGCTGCTTCTGCCCTGCTTTCTACATTTCTTTGTGAATGGGGTTTATTCTGATGGATCTGATGCGTCTTGGAAAAAAGCATACATCCGCGCTCGATCGTCTCGTTTTCCGGATTTGCTATTGCCGCACAGGTTTCCCGTTTTCTGCCGTCGGTTCGGCTCGGAAGCCTTCTCGTGTTGCTTGTCGTCTGTTTCCGCCATCTTTTCAGCCTGCGGGAGCATGAGGCCGAAAATGCTGCATTTACAATTCAGTCTTTGTCTGCTAAAATAAGGGA
>CAVLAW010000018.1:15864-22700 GCA_963661155.1 Tidjanibacter massiliensis
AGAAAAAAGAATAAAAATCTCCCGGGTTTTCCGTTTTCGCCGAAAATCCGTCAGAAAGAAGTTCTTTCAGGAGGATTTGACACATGATTTCAGAAAAAATGGTAACTCTCGGTACGAAAAAATCGGTGATTCGCGAGATTTTCGAATACAGTAAAAAGCGTGCGGCTGAAATCGGCGCGGAAAATGTCTTTGATTTCAGCATCGGAAACCCGAATGTTCCGGCTCCGTCTTCCGTTCATGAGACGATCAAGGAGCTGCTCGATTCCAAAGACGATTACTATCTCTTCGGCTACACTTCCGCACAGGGCGATGCAGATACCCGTGCTGCCGTTGCAGATGATCTGAACAAACGCTTTGGTACTGCATTCCACGCCGACAACTTCTACATGACCTGCGGTGCAGCAGCTTCGCTCCGCATCGTGCTCGGCGCACTGACCGTTCCAGGCGACGAATATATCGTCTTCACTCCGTACTTCCCGGAATACCGCGTCTTCATTGAATCTGCTGGTGCAGCCATGATCGAAACACCGACCGATTCTTCCACCTTCCAGATCGATTTTGACCGTCTGGCAGCCGCTGTCAATGAGCACACCAAAGGCGTCTTCGTCAACTCCCCGAACAACCCGTCGGGCGTTGTCTATACCGAAGAAAATGTACAGAAACTCGCCGCTTTCCTGGAAGCAAAATCCGCAGAATACGGCCATCCGATCTATCTCATCGTCGATGAGCCGTACCGCGAGCTCGTCTACGGAGATGTCGAGGTTCCGTATCTGACGAAATATTATAAAAACACACTGGTCTGCTACTCCTACAGCAAATCCCTCTCCCTGCCGGGCGAGCGTATCGGCTATGTCCTCGTGCCGGATGAAGTGGATGACGCCAGAACCATCTACGCAGCAGTCTGCGGCGCCGGCCGCGCCCTCGGTTTCGTCTGCGCACCGAGCCTGATCCAGCATGTCATCGCCAAATGCGCAGGACAGGTTTCTGACCTTTCCGTTTACAAGAAAAACCGCGATCTGTTGTACGATTCGTTAACTTCCTACGGCTTCACCTGCGTCCACCCGGATGGCGCCTTCTACCTCTTCATGAAGACCCCGGAACCGAATGCGTATGCATTCTGCGAGAAGGCAAAAAAATACGAACTTCTCCTCGTACCGGGCGACGACTTCGGCGCACCGGGATTCGTGCGGATCGCTTACTGCGTCACGACTGCACAGATCGAGCGGGCACTGCCGGCGTTTGAGAACCTGGCGAGAGATTATTTTGCTTAAAAACTTCAGGTAAAATGGCATAAAAAAGATGGGAGAGAATTTGTTCAAAAACATTCTCACCGCTGTAGATAAATCAATTCCCAATGCATCATATACAGCAGTTGCCTGATTTTTCAGCTCATCATCAACCCTGACTTGTACTAATGTCGTTGCCATATGGAGCACCTCTTTGATTTATTTGTAATTCAATTATTATACATTGTATGCCATTGTCAAACATTTATTCAAAATTCTTTGATTTTATCTCTACTATCAGCGCAGGGAACCGCCCGCGTCCCCTCTCCCATCTTCTCACCGTCAGGCGCAGAGGCCTTCCGCCGCGCAGAGCATCGTCCCCGGGCGGGTACATTTGCAGGAGGGCTAAGGATCTAGGAAAAACTGGATTTTGCGTTGAAGCCGGAAGAGGCACTGTCTGAGCGACAGCGAGTTTGCCTCTTCCGGCTTCGTTTTTAGCAAAATTCAGTTTTTCCTAGAGCCTCTTGCCCTCCGAAACAGTGCCTGCCCGGGGACGATGCTCTGTGGGGCGGGAGGTCTCTGCGCCGTCCGTCCCCTATTTACTTAATACCCCCTCAACAGCCACTTTCCATCCGGCATACTTCTTCTCCCGGATTTCATCGTCCATCTTCGGTTCATACACACTTCGTTTCATATTTCCCGCGAGCTTCTCCAGATCATACACTCCCGCCGAAATACCCGCCATATAAGCCGCTCCAATCCCGGACAGCTCCTCCGCATCCGGAATATTCACGCGCTTATTCGCAATATCACTCTGGAACTGCATCAGATATCCGTTTCGTGTCGGACCTCCGTCCACGCGGAGTTCTTCAATCCGCATGCCCGTATCCTGCTCCATCGCCCGCACCAGATCCGTGATCTGATAAGCAATACAGTCGAGCGCAGCCTTCACAACCTCAGCCTTTCCTGTGGTACGCGTAATTCCGCTGATCGAAGCCGTCGCCTTCTCATCCCAGTACGGTGCCCCCAGTCCCGTAAACGCCGGAACCAGATACGTCCGGTCTGCCGGATTCGCTTCCCGCGCCAGGCTTTCCGTCTCTCCAGCCGAGGAAATCAGTTTCAGATCATCCTTCAGCCACGTAATCACAGCTCCCGTGTAGTTCAGATTGCCTTCCAGCACATAATCCACCTTGCCGCCTCTGCCCCAGGCAAGCGAAGTAACCACACCATGGCTGCTCTTGATCGGCTGATCCCCGATATTCATCATCAGAGAAGACCCCGTTCCATACGTAGCCTTAATCATGCCCGGCTTTAAGCATCCCTGTCCAAACAGCGCCGCATGCGAATCACCTAATACACCGCAGATCGGAACCGGCTCCTCAAACAGCCCTTCCATCGTTGTCATTCCATATACCGCATCCGAATCGCAAACCTTGGCCAGCGCACACGACGGGATCCCAAACATCTCGCAGATCTTCTCATCCCAAGCCAGCGTCTTCAGATTAAACAGCTGCGTTCTCGACGCATTCGAATAATCCGTCTTAAACTCACCCGTCAGCTTGTAAACCAGCCAGCTGTCAATCGTTCCCAGACACAGCTCGCCGTTCTCGGCGCGTTTCTGTCTTTCCTCTCCTCCATTGCGAAGCAGCCACGCCATCTTCGCCGCCGGGAAATAAGCCGAAAGCTGCAACCCCGTTGCCTCGCGGATCTCCTCCGCGTGACCCTGCTCTGCAATCTCCTGCGCAATCCCGCTTGCACGGCCGCACTGCCATACAATCGCGTATTCCAGCGGCTCCCCGCTCTTCTTATCCCAGATCGCCGTCGTCTCACGCTGATTGCTGATACCGATACCCGCAACCTCCTCCGGGCTGACGCCAGACTCTGATACCAGAGTTTTCACCGTCTGTACCGTATTCCGGTAGATCTCATTCAGATCATGCGAAACCCAGCCCTTCTCATTGATAATCTGCCGATGCGGCAGGTCGGTCCGGCGGAGTAAATGTCCCTCCCCGTCAAAGAGCAGCGCTTTCGTTCCCTGCGTGCTCTGATCAATTCCAATAATATATCGTTTCTCCATTTTCAACTCCATGATAGAAAAATATAGAAAAATTCCCGCATACCCGGGCCTTCTGCAGTCCGGGCACGCGGGAACGTCATAGCCACCATTATTTCAGTAATTCTTTTGCTTTCGCTACAATGCCTTCCGCATTCAGTCCATAGTAATCAAATACTTCCTTGGAAGTTCCTGTGATCACCGGTGCATCCGGCAGAGACATATTGACAACCTTACGCGGGCACTCTGCTCCGACAACCTGGCTGACCATAGAGCCAAGACCGCCAAACGGAGCATGCTCCTCGATGGTGATAACAACTTTTGCCTCCTTGGCTGCCTTTACCAGACCGTCTTTGTCGAGCGGTTTTACGCAGTACATATCGAGCAGACCTGCGCTGATTCCCTCTTCTTTCAGCATGGCAACTGCATCGAGAGCCGGGCGGACCATCTCGCCGCAGGCTACCAGCAGAACGTCAGTACCTTCGGAGAGAACCGTTGCCTTGTCCATCTCAAACGGCGTATGTTCCTCACTGTAAATATCCTCAACTGCATTTCTTCCGACACGGATATAAGCCGGTTTCTCATCGGTAAGAAGAGCCTCGATCAGCTTCGCTGTCTGGAACCGGTCGCTCGGCAGATAAACGCGCATGTTCGGGATTGCTGCCATCGCTGCGATATCCTGTGCAGAATGATGGCTCATGCCCAGTGCGCCGTAGCTGACACCGCCGCTGATACCGATCAGTTTTACGTTCGTGTTGGAGTAAGCACAGTCAATCTTCGCCTGCTCATAGCTTCTCGTGGAAAGGAAGCATGCCGGAGATGCTGCAAACGCTTTCTTGCCGCATTTTGCAAGACCTGCGGAAACGCTGACCAGATCCTGCTCTGCAATACCCATCTCCACAAACTGCTCCGGGTAAGTGTTGGCAAACGGTGTCAGGGAAGCACTTCCTCTGGAATCGCTGCAAAGAACCACAATATTCTTATCCGTTTCAGCATGTTTCATTAAAACCTCGCAAATGGCCTGTCTGTTTGGAATCTTATTCATGACAGTGCCTCCTTTCTCTCATCCAGATCTTTCATGATCTGCTCTACTTCCTCCGGTGTCGGCACTTTATGATGCCACTCCGCCTTGTTTTCCATGACAGAAGAACCGCAGCCCTTCGTTGTATTTGCAATAATCACGGTTGGTTTGCCCTTGCAGTGTTTTGCCAGTTCAAACGCATGTACCAGTGCATCCATATCGTTGCCCGGAACGGAAAGTACATTCCATCCAAATGCTGCCCATCTCTCCTCCTGGCTGTCCTGTTTCATGACATCCTCGGTATTTCCGGAGATCTGCAGGCGGTTGCGGTCTACGATGGCGCAGAGGTTGTCCAGCTTGTAGTTGCCTGCGGACATTGCACCCTCCCATACAGATCCTTCTGCCAGCTCGCCGTCACCCATAACAGTGTAGACACGGTAATCTTTCTTATCCATCTTTCCTGCCAGCGCCATTCCCACGCAGACCGGAAGTCCGTGGCCGAGAGAACCGGAGTTCATCTCGATACCCGGCAGTTTGTTGTTCGGATGTCCGATGTACGGGCTGCCGAATTTGGAGAATTTCTCGATGACCTCTTCCATCGGGAAGAATCCCTTTGCTGCAAGTACAGCGTAATAGGCTTCTACGGAATGGCCTTTACTCATGACAAAACGGTCGCGGTCCGGATCGTCCATGTTCTCCGGGCTGATGTTCATCTCTTTAAAATACAGCGCTACCAGCACGTCGATGACACTCATGTCGCCGCCGATGTGGCCGCCCTTGCCGGAAACTACCATTTCCACTACTTTCTTTCGCAGATCATACGCCAGACAACTTAATTCCTTGTATTCACTCATGATTTTCATTCTCCTCTTAAATATGCTTTGACGTCTTCCTCGATCGGATCGTATAAATCCGGGGCAACGCCGATGTATTTGCATGCCTCATACAGAACCGGCACAACGTTCTGGTGGATGCCGACACAGTGGTGGATGTACGGTCCCTCAACGATTTTTGCCTCGAGACGTTTCAGGTTCTGTACCTCAACCCATACGTAAGTACCTTTCGTGTAAGGTCCCTTGACACCTTTGGCATTTCCAAGCAGCAGAGAATACTCTCCGTTGTCGCCGTCGAAACGTGCCAGTGTCATCTCGCCTAATTTTGCCTGTGCCTCTACAGCGCCCGGGTGGCTGAAGGCCAGAGGATAACCGATCGTCGGTTTTTCCTGTGCCACAGAGATCGGCCACGGTCCGCAGTGCTGCAGCAGCTCGCCGTTCTCGTTGTCCGGATGACGGACGGTCCAGTCAGCGAAAAAGCTTCTCTTGTCGTTCATGCCGGCAGCTTCAACCATCAGCGCGGTAATCGCACCGTGGATATCGGTCTCACAGACAACCGGGATTCCCTCTTCGTTCAGCAGGGAGTTTGCTGCACACGGCATGATGCCGATCTCTCCCTGCAGCGCGTTCCAGCACTGGATGGCAATGGCATTGCAGGAATATTTTGCAGCCAGGTTCTTCATGGCAACTTTCAGAGCCGCTACATTTTCCAGCTCGTCCGGTTTGATCTTGACGCACATATTGGTGTTGCAGTAAGCAACGACTTTTTCTACCTCGGTGCCTTCTGCTTTGGCTTTCTTCATCTCCTCGGTCAGCTCCGGAAGCGGAATCGGGGAAAGCTGAATGTTGAATTTCTCCAGCAGCTCGCCCTCGTTGCACATCGTGGACCAGAAATCAAACGGACGCGGTCCGATCTGAAGGATTCTGGTGTGACGGAAGGTATCCACAACATTACATACGGCAAGGAAGTCTTTGATGCCGCGCTCAAATTCCGGATCGTTCAGACGGCAGTTGGTCATGTAGGTGAACGGAACGCGGAAGCGGCGCAGAACTTTTCCGGTTGCGAACAGACCGCACTGGCTGTCGCGGAGACGCACACCGTTCTCGTCCGGGCGCTCATCGCGCGGTCCCCAGAGGAGTACCGGCAGTCCCATCTCTTTTGCCAGTCTTGCACAGACATACTCGGTTCCAAAGTTTCCGTGCGGGAAAAAGATTCCTTTTACATTCTCTCTTCTGAATTTCTCCTGGATTTTCTCACGGTCAGCCTCATCATAGAACAGGCCTTCCTCGTTGATGTCGGTGATGTCGACAAACTCAACGCCGAGCTTTTTTAAACGCTCTCTCGTCAGGTTTGCGTATTTTACAGCATCCGGGGCGCTGAAAATACTTCTTCTGGTAGGTGCAAATCCGATTTTAATTGATTTCATATTCGTTTCCTCCATTTAATAGTTTTTGAACTCCGTTAAATTCTGTTTTGAATTTTCTTGCTCTCTGTACTTCCTATGTTACTAAATTCTTTTGAATTTGTCAATAGGCATTCAGCTTCGTTAAATCATTTTTAGTAATCTACACAAAAACGGATGTCCTTTTTTATGCATTTCTTCATATTTTAAATTTTTGCAAATCAAAAGTTGACTTCTTTTTAAATTCATATTAAAATCAATACATAAGTTTAATACTATTTAGGGAAAGCAATCATAAAC
>CAVLAW010000019.1:0-22374 GCA_963661155.1 Tidjanibacter massiliensis
AATTTCATATGGCGAGAAGCCACATCGAGATGCAGCGCAGCGGAATCGAGATGGGGCTCTGAATAGTTCTGCTTAAAGTCCGGTATTTTTATGATATTCCCGCGTCCACGCCGCAAGAGCTTCGTCCAGATCGCGCGGAAGCTCGACCTGCATCGCCTCGGTGATCTGGCGGTCCATCTCCCGTTTTGTCTCGGCATCCACTCGGCGCTCAGCGCACATCTGCTCGTAATCATCCTGACCTTTGCTCATGTAGACGGCGAACAGCCAGCTCTTTAAGGACGCTTTTGTGTGCAGCTCCTCGTTCGCTTTCTGGAAGCAGGAAAGCGCCTCGTTCATCTGAAACAGGCTCGCATAGGCACATCCCATGTTGTTGTAAATGCTTCCGGTGAACTGGCTTCCCATATTGGTCTCCGTCTCTTTTGTATCTTTTAAGGTCTCCTGATACACCTGGATCGCGTTGATATACTTCTCATGATCGACGAGATAATCGCCTTTGATCTTTTTGCGCACGATCTCCGGCTGCTCCTCGAACCGTTTCAGCCGCTCGTTCATCTCGCGGAACTGGTCGTGGGAAAGGTAATTGATTTCTTTAAAAATCGGCAGAATAAACTCGCCGATGCTCTTCCGGTCATCCAGAAGGACGTAGAGCCGCTGGTAAAGTCTCCGCAGGTGAAGCTCATCCTTCATCCAGACCAGAAGCTGCTCATTGATGATCGTCTCGTCCAGCAGATAGATGTTGTGGTACAGATAATAGCACAGCTCCTCAATCGAGTAGATGTTGGTGCTGATGTTGGAAATATAATACGGATTTTTCGCCCGTTTTACCTGACATAAAATATAACCGCTCATCGTTTACACCTCCCCCATCGTCTCGTGCCAGATCTTGTGGCTTGCCGGGAACATGTCGCCGAAGCCTAAATCCTCTGCGGTAATCTGACACGTTACCGGAGAATCGTACTCCAGGCGCAGACGGATCCGCGTCGTTTTCGGCGGGCGTTTCGGAAGTCCATCGAGCTTCATCGTGTAGCGGTTTCGTTTTCCGCTCTCCATCGAGCTCACGATAAATTCCAGATCCTCCGTTCCGTCGAGGATCAGTTCACACTCTTTTTCTGCCTCATACCAGTTCACACCGGCCGCGATCAGCGCATGGTACGCCGGGGAACCGTTGATGATCATTTCCATGCCGATGTTGTAGCGCACAAGGTCGTTTCCGAGGAAGAGATAGCCTTTTAAGCGGCGTTCCTCCACTTTTTCGCGTGCGGAAAAGCAGGCGCCCTGTGCGAACAGGTTCGTTCCGCCGAAGATTCTTCTCTGTTTTTTCTTTAACTGGCGCAGGGAATTGTCCGCCCAGGAAAGGTCGAACTCCTCGCTTACCAGGAACACACTGGAATAGATTTCATTTCCCATTGCATCGCCCATCAGATGGCAGAAATCGCGGTCGCGCTCCATCGGCTCGATCGAAAGTGCGGCTTTGGGTCCCCGTTTTACGGTTACGGTTGCCGGCTTCGTCTTGCGGCTGATGGAAAGTTCGGAAAACGATGCTTCCTCGTCTTTCAGGAAAAACAGCCCTACTTTGCGGCTCCAGAGCTCCGGCTTCTGGTTCAGTACGTGGCAGTAGAAACTCTCGTCGTGCTCCTGCAGATACGCTCTGCCGCGCGGTAGTCCGATCATTTTATATGCTTCGCGCACATTTTCCACGAACGGGCGGGTCAGATGGCCTGTGGTGATCATCATCGCCTGAATCTGCTGGTCCGGGCGGTCGATGCCGACCATTTTTAGCGCTTCACGAAGGAAGATGCCAAGGACTTCACCCGGCGTGTAATCGCGGTTTTCAATCTGGCAGATGCGGGAATTCATGCAGATATCATACAAACTGTCAAGCCAGACACCGTTTTCTTTCCCCGCAGACTCTTCTGCATCCGGGCCGATTTTCCACGTTTCCTCGTTCCGTTTTTTCGCAATGGCGGTTGGAAATTCCACCCATTCTTCTCCCTCCTTGACCGGAAGGGAGACTGCAGTGTGGGTTCCTCTGTCATAGCAGCAGAACTGGGAATATTTCTCTCCAAAATCAAATCCTAAAATCAAATTTTTCTTTTCCATGTCGTATCCTCCTGCTGCTTTCTTTCATCCACAAGTGTAAAACAGTTCCGAACAAGAGCTTCCTGCTGCAGATACCGGCGGAATGCTTCTTCTGCCTTTTCCGTATTGCTGAGAGCACGTGCAGCGAGCATCTGGTTCAGCAGACGGTAGCGTGTTTTTCCCTCTTTCTGTTCGCCGTTCATGGAGACGGTCTTCACCTCGGTTTTTCCCTCTCCCTGATTGTTTTCGAAGGTCAGGTAATACTCCAGCTTCTCGCCGTAGAACAGCAGAAACTCTTTCACGAAGATCCCCTGATACATATTGCGCATCGGTTCGCTCTTCCATGCTTCTTCGGCATTCGTCCGGTAATGAATCGTCACCTTCGCCTCGTCTCTCTGGCGCTCCTCGATGAAAATGCGGTCGCCGATCTGGAAGCCTTCGGTCAGGCGCTCCGGCAGATTCTGGTAGAATGCAAAACGGTAGCCCAGCTTGGTAAATTCCAGAAGCAGGTCTCCGGCTTCGTTTTCTTCCTCTTCGGAGAGCTGCGGCTTCGTCGAAAGATACTTCAGCAGGGCAAGACGACAGATCTGATCCATCTCCCATCCCTGTTTCCAGGCACGGTTCAGGTAGTCAAACATCTGATCCTGAAGCGGTTTTCCATCCATAAAATAGTCGATCGAAAGGTAAGTCAGGTAGGCGAGAATAATGTCCTCTTTTCCGCTCTGGCGGATGTAGCTTTCCAGCATTTCCTGCTCCCATTTCGGATGACGGCGCACGAAGACGGACCAGGTGAGAATCCGCTCCTCCAGCTTGTCGCTCTCCATCTGGAAGCCGCGGACTTTATCCCACAGGCTGCACATATCCTCGATGGAACCGGTGAAGTAATCGCGCAGATAGCACAGGACAATTTCATCGTACACGCCCTGTTTTGCGACGTACGATGCCAGATATAAGAGTTCTTCATCCTCGGTGAACTCTTTTTCCAGAATCATCGCATGGGCCAGCCGGAACAGGCACGAGGTCGGGATTTTCTCGTAGCCGTAGCGCTCGGTCAGTGCAAAGGCGCGGCTGTAGCAGCCATAGCGCACCAACAGCTCGATCGTGTGAATGCGGTCTACTTTTGCGTAAGAGACATCCTCCAGCGCTGCAACCGCGGCCTCGGTCTCGCGCGCATCCGGGTGGGAAAGATAGTATTCCAGCAGTTTTTTCCGCACCGTTTTGCGGTAAGCGCCGGAAAATGCACTTTCGCGTGATGCCTGCTGATACCAGGCGAGATTTTCCGCAGTAAGCTCCATCTCCGATTCCTGCTCTCCGCACAGATGCAGCAGCAGTCCCGGATTTTCGATTTCAAACGTTCCGCATTCCCGGGCAAGTGCTTCATCCTCAAACAGCGGCTCTGCGTGGTAGTTTTCTGTCACCGCGTATCGTCTACGCTGCTCATCTTCCAGAAGAATCCGCGCCTGTTTTCCGTACAGCCGGATATAGGCGCCCCGCTCCGTCATCGGATAGGACACTTCGCCCGCCATCGCCGGATGGCAGACGATCACACGCGTGATGCGCGGGTTTTCGCACGTCACATGGTACGTGAACAGCACATTGGCGATCGCTTTTGCGGTGTCCGGGTCCTCCGGTTTTCTCATGAAGGTGCGGTACAGCGCGGCGTATTCGCGGTTCATGCGGCCTTTCTGGATCTGACGCGAAGTGAAGACCTCCATCGCCGCGCGGTAGCTCTGGAATGTATGGCGGTCTCTCTCACGGTTTTTGATCACGTTCGCGTAGATCAGCGCTTTTTTCTGGCCTGCCAGCGTGTTGCTGTAGGAGAAATACATGCGGATCACCTGCGGAAGCACCTCGTCGAATGACGCGTCCATCGTCTCGATATAGTATTCGTACAGACGGGTGATGCGGATGTTCCGCTCCACGGCTTTTGCATACCATGGGAAGTATTCTTTCCGCACCGGACGGCCTTTCATGACCAGTTTGCAGATGGCTTCGAGCACTTCATCCGACGGGAAGCGTTCATAGCCGGAGGTCAGGATCTGGTAGACGTTCCGGTCAAATGTTTTCATCGTCTCGGTGAGATATGCGGCTCTTTTCAGCAGTTCCGCGCTTAAGATTCCCTCTTTCTGTGCGAATTTCAGTACCTGAATCGTAAACGGGGAAATCCGGCGGAGCTGTCCCTCCTGGCGGAGATAGAGCTGCGCGGCATCGAGGTAGAGAAGAGGACTCTTGCAGCCGCACTCATAGCAGAGCTCCATCGCATAGAGCTGGCGGGTCAGCGACTGCTGCCAGAAATCGTCCGCATCGATCTGAAGCTTTAACAGGAAATAGCTTGCGCTCTCCTGCCGTGCCAGCGTTCCAAGGCGCGAGATCAGTTCCGTATGGCTGACTTCCATGTGCAGTTTCCATGCCAGATACAGATACGCTCCCTGTTTTTCTGCGGTGTCCAGCAGTTCCTGATGGTCTTTTAATGCGGCAAGCGTCTCTCTTGCCTTTCCGGTTTCCTCGTGGCTCTCGTACAGCCATGTTTTTCCCAGCGCCACCCATGCGGTATCTCCGTTTGCTTTTTCGAGCTGTTCCACCGCTTCCCAGGTGTCCTGATACCAGGTACGGTAGTCCTGTTTATGGACCGCAAGATCGAGATATCCGCGCAGAATAGCTGCCGTCTGGCGGTCACGCTCTGTATTTTTCTGACTTGAAACGTGTTTTTCGCTGTTCGTCACTTCCAGCTCAAAACAAAGCTTCTGTTTCCCCTGGCGCACGGTGATTTTTCCGTAATGCTTTCCGTTTCCGATTTTTTCCTGGTGAATGATATATTCCAGTCCGTAGACGCTTCCGATGAAATCTTCTGAGGTGACAACCTTCTTTTCCACTTCCAGAAAATCTCCCTGTACCTCGATCTCCATGCGGACATAGCCCCATGTATTTTTATAGAGATACAGCGTTTCCTTGCGCGGCTGCTCTACGGAAAGCACGGTTTTCTCCGGCTGCTCCGTCGAAAGGGTAATCGGCTCTTTTCTGCCGAGTGCGACCAGAAACTCCTCCAGATGCTGGAACGTCACCGGCTTGTGTGATAAGCCCTGATAGAGCGGCAGCTGGTCCGGCGCTTCTTTTTCCAGCAGGCGTGCGAACTCTTTTTTCACAAAGAAGCGGTACGCCTCACCGAAATTATGGCTTGCCAGATGCGTGAAGGCATCCAGCGTACGGATTTCCTGCCCGGAAATGACCATCGGATTTCCCGCAATCGAGACGTGAACCCGCACGCGGCGCTCCTCCAGATTACTGCTGATGGTGATGTTTCCGCAGATTTCATCGCCTGCTTTCAGTCCGCTGGTATCCACACCGTACTCCACCGTACTTGCCGTTCCCTGGAACTGATCTTTCGCCAGAACGATTCTCTGATGATCTGTGGTCACAATTCCTTTTATTCTTCTCCCGTCTTCCGCTCCGATCGAAAGCTCTCCGCGGAAATTCTGCCCTTCCTTCAGCGTCAGGGCCACCTCCGTCTCGGACAGCAGCAGATGGGGAACTTCATATTCAAATCTGCCGTTCAGCAGTTGTTCCAATCTTCTTCTCAATGTATTCACCTTTATCTAAATCGTTTTTCGTACTTTCGTTCTTTTTCCACAACGTCTGATTATACCCCAAGACGCCGGAGATTGCAACGGAAAGGGCCGCGTCCTTTTAATAGTCGAACAGCGAAAACTGGTTGCTCTCCGGCAGGTCTCCGAACACGCCGAGGTCGTCCATGAAGTCGATAATCGTCTTGCTGACCTTGGTCCGGTCGCGGAAATCATCTTTGGAGAGGAATTTTCCGTTTCGGGCGGCGAGGACAACGGCGTCAGCGGCCTTGTCTCCCAGACCCTCGATCGAGTCGAGCGCCGGCATCAGATGCTTGTCATCGTAAACCTGGAAGCGGTGCGCCTGTGCCTTGTAGAGGTCCACCGGGACGAAATCAAAACCGCGGGCGTACATTTCCTGTACGATCTTCATATCTTTTACGGTTGCCTGCTCTTTCTGGGTCAATGTGTCTTTCCGTTTTTCGTAATCCTTCATATAATATTCCAGCCGGTCGCGTCCCATACACATCAGCTCATAGGAGAACGCAGACGCACGGATCGAAAAGTACGCCGCATAGTACGCAAGCGGATAGAAAATCTTGTAGTAGGCGATACGGTACGCCATCATGACGTACGCCGCTGCATGGGCCTTCGGGAACATGTACTTGATCTTTTTACAAGACCAGATGTACCAGTCCGGCACGTCGTGTGCCTTCATCTCCTCTTCCCATTCCGGTTTTAAGCCTTTTCCTTTTCGCACGCTCTCCATGATCGTGAAGGAAAGCTCACTCTCAAGGCCCTTGTCGATCAGGTAGATCATGATATCGTCTCGGGTACAGATGGCGGTGGAAATCGTCGCCTTTCCTTCCTCGATCAGGGTCTGTGCATTGCCGAGCCATACGTCGGTTCCGTGTGACAGACCGGAAATACGGATCAGGTCTGAGAATGACTGCGGCTTCGTGTCCAGAAGCATCTGGATAACGAAATCGGTACCGAACTCCGGCACGCCAAGGCATCCCAGTGGGCAGCCGCCGATGTCCTCCGGCTTGATGCCGAGCGCCTCGGTGCTCTTGAACAGCGACATGACCTCCGGATTGTCGAGAGGAATCGTCTGCGCGTCCAGGTGCGTGATGTCCTCGAGCATACGGATCATGGTCGGATCATCGTGTCCGAGAATATCGAGCTTTAAGAGGTTGGCATCGATGGAATGGTAATCGAAATGGGTCGTGATAATGTCGGTTGTCATATCGTTTGCCGGGTGCTGCACCGGGGTGAAGGAGTTGATGTCCTCACCGAACGGCAGAACGATGATACCGCCCGGATGCTGGCCGGTCGTCCGTCGGATACCGGTACAGCCTTCCACGATACGGTCGATCTCGCAGTTCCGTTTGTGCTGGCCACGCTCCTCGTAATAGTTCTTTACGTAACCGAATGCCGTTTTATCCGCCAGCGTACCGATCGTTCCCGCACGGAAGGTCTGGCCGGCACCGAAAATAACCTCGGTGTATTTATGCGCCTTACTCTGGTAATCGCCGGAGAAGTTCAGGTCGATATCCGGCTCTTTGTTTCCCTTAAATCCAAGGAACGTCTCAAACGGGATATCAAATCCTGCTTTTTTCAGCGGCTTTCCGCAGTTCGGACAGACGGCATCCGGCATATCGCATCCGGCACGGCCGACGTACTCTTTGACACGCTGAGAGTCGAACTCGCTGTAATGGCATGACTCGCAGTAATAGTGCGGGCTTAACGGGTTTACCTCCGTGATTCCCGCCATCGTCGCAACGAACGAGGAACCGACGGAACCACGCGATCCTACGAGGTAGCCGTCCTCGTTGGACTTCCACACCAGTTTCTGTGCAATGATATACATAACGGCATATCCGTTGGAAATGATGGAGTTCAGCTCTCTCTCAAGGCGCGCGGAAACGATCTCCGGCAGCTCCTCGCCGTAGATTTCATGCGCGCGGTCGTAACAGATTCTTCGCAGTGTCTTGTCAGAATCCTCGATGACCGGCGGGAATTTTCCGGCACGGATCGGGGAAATCTTTTCAATAAGATCGGAGATTTTGCGCGGGTTGGTGATGACGACCTCCTCCGCTTTTTCACTGCCGAGATACGAGAATTCCTCGATCATTTCCTCCGTGGTGCGCAGATACAGCGGTGCCTGCTCATCGGCATCGTCGAAGCCTTTTCCGGTCATGATGATCCGGCGGTAGATTTCGTCCTGCGGATCCATAAAGTGGACGTCGCACGTCGCCACGACCGGTTTGTGGAACTGCTCGCCGAGTTTGACGATGCGCTTGTTGATCTCGATCAGATCCTCCTCGCTCTCGACGGCGGAGACATCCTCTTTTTTGATCATGAACGCGTTGTTGCCGAGCGGCTGGATTTCCAGATAATCGTAGAAATCCACGAGACGAGCGATCGCCGCATCCGGCTCCCCTCGCAGGATTGCCTGGTAGAGCTCGCCTGCCTCGCAGGCAGAACCGATCATCAGTCCGTCCTGATATTTCAGGTAGACGCTCTTCGGCAGTTTCGGGCGGCGGTTGTAGTATTTCAGGTGGGATTCCGACACAAGGCGGTATAGGTTGACTCGTCCCGTCTCGTTCTTTGCCAGAATAATTGCGTGGTAGGACGGCAGTTTTCGAATGGCTTCCTCCGATACTTTTCCCTCTTCGTTCAGTGCATCCAGGGTCAGAATGTTGCGTTCTTCGAGCATTTTTACGAATTTCACGAAAATTTCCGCGGTACAGCCCGCATCATCCACTGCACGGTGATGGTTTTCCAGCGATACACCGACGGCTTTCGCTACGGTGTCCAGCTTGAAACGGTTGAGTCCCGGCAGCAGGAAACGCGCCATTGCCACGGTGTCCGCCGTCGTAAATTCCCGCTCGATGCCCTGCAGAATGCAGTTGTGCTCGATGAAACTCATATCGAACGACGCATTGTGTGCAACCATGACGGCGCCCTCACAGAATTCGAGGAACTTCGGAAGCACCGTC
The DNA here is from genome assembly GCA_963661155.1 of Tidjanibacter massiliensis. Taxonomy (GTDB): domain Bacteria; phylum Bacillota; class Clostridia; order Lachnospirales; family Lachnospiraceae; genus Fusicatenibacter; species Fusicatenibacter massiliensis_A. Next base: position 8,642 of record CAVLAW010000019.1, read on the forward strand.
TCGATGTCCGGCGCGTCAAGGACCATGTTGTCATTGATACCAGTCAGGTTCTCGATGCGGAACGGGATCGGGACTTTCGGGTTGACGAAGGTGGAAAACTTGTCTACGATATTTCCGTTTTCCACACGAACGGCTCCGATCTCGATGATTTTGTTGACAACCGGCGAGAATCCCGTCGTCTCGATATCGAACACGACGTAGCTGCCATGAATATCCTGTCCTTTGCTGTTGACAACGATATCTTTCAAATCGTCAACGAGATAAGCCTCCATGCCGTAGATAACCTTGAACGGCGCGGAAACTTTTTTCAGTTCATCTTTTGTCGCATCCGGGTGCTCTGCCTGGTATTTCTTCCGGTAAGCACCGTCGATCGCCTCAACCGCGTGGTTGGCCTCCGGGAAGGACTGCACGACGCCGTGATCGGTAATCGCGATCGCCGGATGGCCCCACTCGTAGGCGCGCTGTACGAGACGGGCGGCATCGGTGACACCGTCCATATCGCTCATCTTTGTATGGCAATGCAGCTCCACACGTTTCACCGGACTCGTATCCTGGCGGCCGGTGCGGAAATCTGTGATTTTCTTGATGCCCCAGACGGACATGACGGTGAGGTCGTGGTCGAACGCATCGACGGTCGTCTTTCCTTTTACTTTGAGGAAGGCGCCCTTTTTGATCGCATCTTTTAATTCCGGCACTTCGGCGTTCTGGACGAAGATTTTAACGCCGATGGTATCGGTAAAGTCGGTGATCGTAAACATGTAAATCGTACGCTCGTTCCGGATCTCGCGCATGTCCACGCTCTGGACTCTTCCGCGGATGACAACATCGCCGATCTCATCGCCGATTTTCAGAATTTCCACGCTTTCATCCTCGAAATCTCTTCCGTAAACGACATCCGGGTTCGAGGATCTGCGCGGCTGATTGTCCATATTCCTGCTAAAACCGCCCTTGCCTTTTTTGAAGGAGCCGCGTCCGCCGCTGGAAAAGCCTTTTGTTTTTCCGCCGTCCGCCGCTTTCTCTTTCTTCGCCGCACCGCCTTTGGCTGCTGCGGCTGCCTTTGGCTGTTCTTCTGCTGCCTGTGCCTGATCTTCTGTCTCGTTCTGCCCCTTTTCGCCGAGCATTTCTCCGTAGTGTGTATGTGCAAGCACATGGCGCACTTCCTCCTGGATGCGGAGCTCGGAATTTCGCATGGCACGGCTCTCGCCCTCCGGCTTTCTCATTTCCGTCTCCACAATCAGGTCGAAGCCGCACCGCTCACAGAAAATTTTCTCGATGATGTGGATCAGCTCTTCCTCACGCTCTTTTGCGACAACGGAGTCGATCAGGACGAGGTGCATTTTATTTGTCTCCGGAAAGGTAATTTCCGCAGTTGAAAACAGGTGGTTCAGAAAAACGCTGTGGTTTTTCAGCTCCAGCAGAATACTCGGACGGTACACCTCCAGAAAGTTTTCCGGCGTATACTGGCGCGACAGATAGAAACGCTCAATAATCTTCACGCGCAGCGGCACGTTGGAAAAGAGCTGCTCCTCAATCTGGCATTCCAGCTGATAAATATATTTTTTGTGAATCCACTGATGGCTGACGACGTAAACCCGCAGCAGATCTTTTTTCTTGTTGATCGATACACGCGAAACCTCGACGGTGTCGAGCAGTTCCGCCATGCCTCCCTCGATTCTCAAATCCGGAAATACTTCCTGAAACTGTTTCTCCATGCTTATCCTTTCTTATCTTACCTGTCTTACTTGCCCCAGTGATCCAGCTCGTCCTTTAAAACGGATAAAAGCTCGCTCTCCGGTACTTTCTTCACGATTTCTCCTTTTTTGATCAGCATGCCGACGCCTCTTCCGCCCGCAACGCCAAGGTCTGCCTCTTTTGCCTCGCCCGGTCCGTTGACGACACAGCCCATGACGGCAACTTTGATGTCCAGATCGTAGCCCTGCACCAGGGTCTCTACCTGGTTAGCAAGACCGATCAGGTCAATCTGCGTCCGTCCGCAGGTCGGACAGGAAACGACTTCGATGCCGCCCTTCCGAAGGCCCAGTGTCTTTAAGATCCGTTTTGCCGATTTGATCTCCTCGATCGGATCGCCGGTCAGTGAAACACGGATCGTATCGCCGATGCCCTGATACAGAATGATGCCAAGGCCGATAGCCGATTTGATGTTTCCGGAATACAGCGTTCCCGCCTCGGTGATGCCGACGTGGAGCGGATGATCGGTCTGGTCTGTGATCAGCTCGTGGGCTTTCGCGCACATCAGAACATCGGAGGATTTGATGCTGATGACGAGATTGTCATATCCCATCTCCTCGATGATCCGCACTTTGTCGAGTGCACTCTCTACGAGGCCTTCTGCCGTCACGCCGTGGTATTTTTCCACCAGCTCTTTTTCCAGCGAACCGCTGTTGACGCCGACACGGATCGGAATCTGGCGCTCTTTTGCCGCATCCACAACGGCCTGGATCCGCTCGCGGCTTCCGATGTTGCCCGGGTTGATGCGGATTTTGTCGGCTCCGTTTTCGATCGCCGCGATCGCCAGACGGTAATCAAAGTGAATGTCGGCGACCAGCGGGATGGAGATCTGTTTTTTGATCTCGGAGAGTGCCTGTGCAGCTTCCATCGTCGGGACAGCACAGCGGATGATGTCGCATCCGGCTGCGGTCAGCGCCTGAATCTGCTTTACGGTTGCTTCCACATCTTCTGTTTTTGTATTCGTCATGGACTGGATCAGAATCGGATTTCCGCCTCCGATAACTCGGTCGCCGATCTTTACGACTCTTGTGTTCGTTCTGCTCATTGTTTTTCCTCCAAATGCTTTTCCAAAATAAAATTCCGTTATGGCATAAAAATCTTATTATATTATAAGACAATTTTTCTCCCTGCACAACCTTCTTATCCGGCTTCATAGAAAATTAAGTACTGTGTGCTTGTAAGATTTCGAAACGCATTGTATAATAAATGGAAGATGGTACACAGAAAAGTACCGAACTAGAAAGGAACTGACATGAGTTTTGAAGATGATTTAAAAGATGTCGGCGACAGTATTGGAAATCTCGTGGATAATGCGGTGAATTCTCAGGATTTTCAGGAGCTGAACCGGAAGATTTCAGATACGATCAACCAGTTTGTCTATCCGAACCGCAAGGGACCGTTCCGTGCGAATGAGACGCAGGATTCCTCCCGGGGTTATTCCGCAGATACCTCGTACAGCAGCCAGCATTCTTCCCCATATAAAGAGACCACGCAGGCTGGATTGCAGCGCCACTATTCCTATGGATCAGGCGGCACGATGCCGGGAAAGACAGTGAAGCCGGCTCCAAAGCCATCCCACGCCTGGCAGGCACCGCAGAATCCGGAATGGAACAGCCGGATCCAGGAACGCCGCGTGCTGCGTGAGCGTTTTATGCCGGTGACCGATCTTGCGATGGTCGGCGGTTTTCAGACAGCAGCCGGATGGGGCGTAACCGGTCTGTTCGGATGCTGCACGGCACTCAGCCTCTATGCTTTATTTGCCGGTTCGAACGGCAGCGCGCTGATTCCGTCCCTGATTTTTGCAGCATTTACTGCAGGCGGCGCCATCCTTCTGAAAAAAGGAAGCAAAAACCGCCGGCTCGTCCGCCATTTCCGTCAAATCTGTACGCTGATGGGCATGAAGGAATATATTGCCACCAAAGAGCTCTGTGACAACATGCACTGTGAAAAAGGCGAGCTTCTCACCGATATCACCGCCATGATCGACAAATCGATGTTGCGTCAGGGCCATCTCGACGAGAACGGCACCTGCCTGATGGTGACGGATGAATGCTATGACCAGTACCGCGCACTGCTTACTGCCCAGAAAGAACAGCAGCTTGCCGAGCAGAAAGAACGGGAACAGCTTGAGGCTTCCGGCCTGACACCGGAATACCAGCAGATGCTTGCGGAGTGTGAATCCTATATCCAGAAGATTCATCAGTGCAACCTCGATCTGCCGGGTGAAGTGATCACTGCAAAGCTGAGCCGTCTCGAAACCGTTGTGACCCGGATTCTCGATGAGGCGAAAAAGCGCCCGAAAGAAGCCGCTGCGCTGCGGAAATTTATGGATTACTATATGCCGACAACCTGGAAACTCCTCGACGCCTACCGTTCGTTTGAGCAGGAGCCGATCCAGAGCGACAACATTGTCCGCACGAAAAAAGAAATCGAGGACACGCTCGACACAATCAACGCTGCCTTTGAAAAGCTGCTTGATGATCTGTTCCAGACGACCGCCTGGGATATCTCTTCTGATATCTCCGTCCTGCAGACCATGCTCGCGCAGGAGGGACTGACGAATCAGGCGAGTCCGTCGAACCAGGATATTGAACCGCTTCACATGTAACATCACAATATAAAACACCGGTTACGATTCCGTACCGAAGAAAAGGAGAACAAGCGCATGAATGATTTTGTAAAGGATACAACCGAAATCCCAAGTTTAAGTTTCGGCGTTCCGGAGCCGGAACCGGAACTTCCGGTACAGCAGCCGGAGGAGAAAAAAGAAGTCATGGATGATTCTGTTCTGTCCGATGAGCAGAAAGCCATGGTCGATGCTTTCGTTTCCCAGATTGACCTTGCCAACACGAACGGCATCCTGCAGTACGGTGCCGGTGCGCAGAAGAAAATGGCAGACTTTTCTGAGAAAACACTGGAAAACGTCAGAAGCAAGGATCTCGGCGAAATCGGCGACCTGCTCACTTCTGTTGTGACAGAGTTGAAAACGTTTGACGCCGAGGAAGAAAAGGGACCGTTCTCTTTCTTCAAGAAAAGTACGAACAAAATCAACGCGATAAAAGCGAAGTACGACAAGGCAGAAGTCAATGTCAATAAAATCTGCGATGTTCTCGACGGGCATCAGCGCCAGTTATTAAAAGATATTGCCATTCTCGACCAGATGTATGCGCAGAATCTGAATTACTTCAAAGAGCTGACGATGTACATTCTCGCCGGAAAGAAAAAGCTGGAACTGGTACGCTCCACAGAACTCCGCGATCTGCAGGCTAAAGCGCAGAGAACCGGCCTTGCAGAAGATGCGCAGGCTGCCAAAGATCTGGAAGATCTCTGCAACCGCTTCGAGAAAAAGCTGTATGACCTCGAACTGACCCGTATGGTTTCGATCCAGACAGCACCGCAGATCCGTATGATCCAGAACAGTGACTCTGTGATGGCAGAAAAAATCCAGTCCACACTGGTCAACACGATTCCGCTCTGGAAAAACCAGATGGTGATCGCCCTCGGTGTTCATCACTCCACAGAAGCTGCGAAAGCACAGCGTCAGGTTTCGGATATGACGAATGAGCTGCTGAAGAAGAATGCGGAGAATCTGAAGATGGCAACCATTGAGACCGCTAAAGAATCCGAGCGCGGCATCGTCGATATGGAAACCCTGAAGCAGACAAACCAGAGCCTGATCTCCACCCTCGATGAGGTGATGAAGATTCAGGAGGACGGCCGCCAGAAACGGGCTGCCGCTGAGGTTGAGCTGGTTCAGCTCGAAAATGATATTAAGAAAAAGATGCTGGAACTTTCTGCCGGCGGACAGCGGTAATGTTTTTGTTATAGAATAAGTAAAAAAACGGAGAATCCACTTTTATGCGGGATTCTCCGTTTTTTGCTTATCCTTTTTTTATCTCGGACGTTCTGCCTTTTCGTTTTTTCTCCGGTATTCCGTGAAATAAAATTCGATATCGAAGCAGGTCTGCTCGTCGCCCTCTTCCACCAGTTCCCAGTCCGGGGACTCGTCGAGATCCTCGAAGAAGGTATCTGCCTGATACGTCATATCGATTCTTGTGACGTAAGCGGTATCGCAGTATGGAAGAAGCTGCTCATAAATTTCTCCGCCGCCTGCGACGTAGATATCATCATCGTCATACGGTTTTAAAACTTCCATCAGCTCTTTGATGCTGTGAACAACGGTTGCGCCGCGGACGGTCCATTCCGGGTCGCGGCTTAAGATAATGTTTGTTCTGCCCTTCAGCGGCTGTCCTGCCGGGAGGGTGGCCAGTGTTTTTCTGCCCATCACCACAACGTGTCCCATCGTGGTTTCACGGAAGTACCGCATATCCGACGGGATGCTCACAAGAAGGCGTCCCTGATATCCCAGACCCCATTTGCGGTCTGCACTTAAAATTGCTTTCATTTATTTTCCTCTTTCTGCTTAATCTTCTGATCCATGCCGCCGGAGCGGAAGCCTTCCAGATCCAGTGTGAGATAAGAAAAGCCGAGCTGTTTCAGATAGGCTGTGATCTCCTCTCTCTTTTCCAGCACTTCCATCATCCGTGCAGGCGTAATTTCCAGACGTACAATATCGTCATGCACGCGCAGGCGGAGATTTTCTTCTGCGCCGAACAAGCCGTGCAGCCACTCTTCGCCCTCCGCGATGCGGTCCAGCACATCGTAATTGATCTCTGCCCCGTACGGAAGACGCGTTGCCATGCACGGAGTGGACGGGCGGTGGGCAACCGAAACGCCGTACTCTGCGGCGAGCGCTTTTACCTCCGCCTTTGTCACATGACAGGCTGCGAGCGGGCTGATGACGCCGTACTCTCTCAGTGCTTTCAGACCCGGGCGGTATACATGCAGGTCATCCTCATTCGTTCCGTCGAGCACCTGGGTTACACCGTGATCGTGGGCAAATTCCAGAAGCTTTCCGAAGAGGTGATGTTTGCAGAGATAGCAGCGATTTTCCGGATTGTGCCGGATCGCCTCCTGCTCCAGCTCATCTACATACATCACCTCGTGGATCGCACCTACTTCTTTTGCCACCCGCGTCGCGGTCTCCAGATCACATGGCGGATGCAGTCTCGTCTGAAAAGTTACTGCATAAACTTTGGTTCCATGCGCTTTTGCCGCTTCTACGGCCAGTTTCAGCAGCAGGCTGCTGTCCACGCCGCCGGAAAACGCAAGACAGAGATCGTGTTCCGTAATCTCATCCATCCGGGCCAGCAGAGCTTTTTTCTTGCCTGCCATATCCATTCCTTCTGTCATATCAATCTTCCTTTTCTGTCTTTTTTCAATATCTGGCATCAGAAAATCCATCGGCGGCACTGCTGCCCCGATGGATTTTCGTACAGGTAACCCTGTTTTATTTTACTAGAACTTATAATGTCGGATCTTTTCCGTAAGCGCCTGCAGTCCATGCATAGCGGGTCGGATTTGTCAGCGGATAATCCAGATTGTCGCCGATGCGGACTGTGGTGCCGCCACTGACATTATCATAGATCCACTTTGCATCCGTGGCTGCCAGTCTGACACAGCCGTGTGACATTGGAGATCCCAGAGAGTTGAAGTCAACTGCGGAAACTGTATTCAGATCCGCTGTACTACTCGCTACACCATGGAAGTAAACCTCACCATAAATCTGCGATACATACGGTGCCCAGCACACATAATCTGCACCTGTCATCTGCTTCTTTTTCATCTGCCATCCAATCTTATACGTTCCTGCTGCGGTGTAACTGATCGGGTTTCCTACGGAGCAGATCATGGACTTGATCGGAGTATCAAAAGCACCGGTTTCGCTGTTGTAGCCGTAAATCGTTACACGTCCACGGGTTCTGTCTACTGTGATATATTTTGCAGACGGGTTGAAAATGCTTGTCACATCCTCCATCAGAGAACCATCCGCATTGCGGTAACGACGGTATTTTCCGATGTACTCCCATCCTTCCACGATTCTGCGTCCTGAAGCATCGAATCTGTATTTTTTCCCGTTAATGGTAGCGGTGCAGTTCTGATATCTGCCGCCCCAGCTTCGGAAATAGTACTGAGAACCGTTCAGGGTCAGCCACTGATCATGATACATGCCGCCCCAGCTCTTGAAGTAGTACCAATTGTCTTTGTAATAGATCCATTGGCTGTGTGCCATGCCGCCCCAGCTCTTCATGTAATAATAGTTGCCATCATGGTAAACCCAGCCTGTCTGCATTTTACCGTCTTTATCCAGATAATAATAGTTATTATCATAGAAAAACCACCCCTTCTGCGTCCGTTTGGTTCCGTCGGCATTAAACCAGTACCATGTGTCACCATCCTTGCCCCACTCGTTTTTGTACATACCGCCCCAGCTCTTGAAGTAGTATTTTCCATCAAGCCATTCATTGGCATACATGGTTCCGTCGGCTTTCAGATAATACTGGTTTCCTTTGTAGGTCAGCCAGCCGCTGGTATATTTCTTTCCGTTGCCGTCAAAATAATACCACACATTGTTGACTTTGGCCCAGGCATTTTTGTAAGCTGCGCCCCAGCTCCGGAAATAATATGTGTTGTCCAGCCATTCATTGGAAGCCATTCTTCCATTATCCTTCAGATAGTAGCTGTTTCCATTGTAATCTACCCAGGAATTTGTCAGCAGTTTTCCATTGTCTGCACTCGTCCAGTACCAGATCGTCTGGGTTTTTGTTTTAATTTTCTTCCAGCCGACTGTCTTTGAAACGGTTCCGTCAGCACCTACGTAATAATAGCTGCCTTCGTAACTTCCAATGTCGTTTACGCGCATACCGCCCCAGCTCTTGAAGAAATACAGGTTTCCATTCAGGTTCAGTGCATTGTCTTCCATATGGCCGTCTTCGTGGAGATAGTATTTATTTCCACCATAGTTGAACCAGCCGGTCCGTACACCGCCCCAGCTTCGGAAACTGTACCATTTTCCATCAATCTGGGCCCAGCCGGCTTTGTTTTTCTGATCACCGGTCTCCATCTCGTAACTTCCAGCTAACAGATATCCCTCTTCATCGAAAGATGCAGGTTTCAGATAGTAGATTGCTGCATCTACCTTCTGCCAGCCGGAAAGAAGTTCTCCGGTCTCCGCATCTACCAGATGCCAGATGGAATCAACGGTCAGCCATGCTACCTTGCGGTCTCCCTGCTGATATACAGTATGATTTCCAAGCGATACCGTGCCGTCTTCATTCAGATAGTAGGTATGTGCTTCACCGTTTCCATCGGTAACAACCTGGAAGCCTGGCTCTTTAATGCGGGTTCCTTCCTCACCAAACAGATATGTTTTATCTCCTACTTTCTGGGTCTTGCTCCAGATGGCATAGCCGTTTTCATCCGCATAGTAATCGTCTACGCTTCCATCATTAAATTCGAGCGTAACAAGTTCATTTTTTTTCAGTTCCGGTGCAAATACTTTTCCTTCACAGATACCCTGCTGCATCGAACCAAGTTCATCTTTTGCAGGATCTTCCCCTTCTGTCTCAAAGTAGTAGGTTCCAATTGTTCCATCTGCACGGGTCAGATCTACTTCACCGGTCAGCATGTAGCCGTTTTCATCAAACGCATAACCGACACCGTCGATTTCTATTGCTCCGGTAGCAGCTACTACCTTATTATTCTCATCCAGAACTCCATACTGAAACAGTTTCTTTCCATCTTTCTCAACACTGTTCCAGCCTTCTTTCAGATTGCTTACCTCCGAATCCGGTGTTTCACTCGGGGTCGGAGTCTCGGAAGGGGTCTCAGTTGGTGTTGTGGTCGGTGCTTCGGTTGGAGCCGGAGTCTCGCTCGGTGTAACTTCTGGTGTCTCAGTCGGCGCAGGTGTTGGAGTTGTTTCTTCCTCTTCGGCCTGTACTGCGGCATTACTTCCCGAGTTTACCGGTAATGGACTGGTTTCTGTAGAAGCTGCATATGCACCGGCTGGTGTAACACTTACCATGACGCCAAGTACGGCTGCGGCCAGAAACTTTCTTTTCATTCTTATTCATCCTCCCATTGTTTACTCTTATACAATTTATAGCTTACTACATTTTTCCATCTATTTCAAGTTATCCAACGGTAAAATACCTTACAAATTTCTTATGGTTTTTCCCTGTTTTTCGGGCAGAAAAAACCTCCTGTTTCCGGTTTTGGAGCCGGATCCAGGAGGCTTTTTATTTTTCTTTTATTCGTTTACGGTAGTAGATCCGTAGATCTCTGTCTGCAGTCTTGCGATAGTTGCGGAGAAGTCCGGAACAAGCATCTCGCCCTTGCTGGAATACAGATCATCGTACGGCACACGGCTCTGTACGATCTCATAGGACAGGATGGTCGGAAGTTCGCCGATCAGGGTCATCAGAGTAGACTGGTCGATATTGTGGGTGACGCTCGGGAGAATCTTGTCTGCCAGAGAACTCAGTTCTGTTACGCTGGAAGATTTCATCTTCTGCATCATCTTGCTTAAAACCTCTCTCTGACGCTCGGTTCTCTGGTAATCTGAGTTTCCGACGTAGCGGATTCGCGCATAGGCAACGGCCTGATAACCGTCTACGTGCTGGTCACCGCTTGAAGTATACTGATGTGCGGATGCATCCACATTACGGAGCTTGCACATTTCGTTGACATAGTTGTTTGCCACACGGATTTCATCATCGCTCGGAGAAAGCTCAATTCCGCCGATCGCATCGATGATATCGATCATGGAATCGAAGTCAACGCTCGCATAATTGTCGATCGGAAGTTTGTAGTTGTCCTCAATCGTGCGGACAACCAGCGGGCCGCCGCCGTATGCGCAGGCTGCATTCAGCTTCTTCACGCCGACATCCGGAATGTTCGCATACAGGTCACGCATGAAGGATGTCATGTGGATCTGCTTCGTATCTTTGTTGACCGAAATCAGAATCATGGAATCGGAGTTTCCGTACCACGTTTTGTCACGGCGGTCAACACCGATCAACAGGATGTTGTACACGTTGCTGTTGTTTGGAAGTTCAATGTCCTGTGTCTCATTTAAGATCTCAGACTGCAGGGCATCGGTCTCCTCGTCGGTCAGACCCGTGCTCTCGGTCTCAACCTCTGTGGATTTATTGATCGTGATTTTATCGTCGCTTACGTAGTTACTCTTGTTGTAATAGTGATTGATCACCGCGTAGACACCGACAAGCACAATCAGGACAAGTACGAGAAGAATGGTCAGCACATTGACCCAGCCGAATTTCTTCTTTTTCTTTCCCGAGGAATGGCGTCTTTCCGGGATTTCATCCTCGTCATCATATTCTTTTCTCATAACGACCTCTTTCATTTTCTTATTTTTCCGGTATTTTCCAGCCGGATATCGTTTATAATATAGTCAAAAAACGGACTGCTGTCAAGTGTTCAGTCCGTTTTGAATGATTTCCGTTTGCAGTTTTTTACTGCTGCAGTTTCTCCCACTGGTTCAGTGCAGCTTCGATTACCTTGTCCATATCGTAATACTTGTATTCGCCCAGTCTTCCGCCGAAGATGACCTTTTCCTCTTTTTCCGCCAATGCGGCATATTTCTGGTAAAGTTCCTGGTTTCTCGCGTCGTTGACCGGATAATACGGCTCCATGCCCTCTTTCCAGTCGGTGGAATACTCTCTGGAAATGACCGTCTTCTCCTGCGTTCCGAACTCGAAATGCTTGTGCTCAATCACACGGGTATACGGTGTCTCCCGGTCTGTATAATTTACCACAGCAACTCCCTGGTAATTGTCGGTATCCAGCACTTCTGTTTCAAAGCGCACCGTGCGGTATTCCAGTTTGCCGAGTGCATAATCGTAAAATGCATCGATCGCGCCGGTGTAGATCACGGTCTCACCCATCGCCAGATACTTTTCTCTGTCTTCCAGAAAATCAACACCAGTCTGTACATCCGCTTTTTCGAAGAGACAGTCTGTCAGAACGTTATAACCGCCGATCGGGATTCCCTGATACAGATCATTGAAATAATTGTTATCGTACGTAAAACGCACCGGAAGCCGTTTGATGATAAAGCTCGGCAGCTCCCTGCAGTCTCTTCCCCACTGCTTCTCTGTGTAGCCTTTGACCAATTTTTCGTAAATGTCTCTTCCGACCAGCTTGATTGCCTGCTCTTCCAGGTTTTTCGGCTCCCCCGGGACCGCTTTTCTCTGCTCCTCGATGATCGCTTTCGCCTCTTCCGGTGTGCGGATGCCCCACATTTTGCTGAACGTATTCATGTTGAACGGCATATTGTAAATCTCGCCCTTGTAATTGGCAATCGGCGAGTTCGTATAACGGTTGAACTCCGCCAGTGAATTGACAAACTGCCATACTTTTTTGTTTGATGTGTGGAAAATATGTGCACCGTATTTGTGTACGTGGATGCCCTCGATCTCCTCACAGTAAATATTTCCGCCGGTATGGTTTCTTCTCTCCAGAACGAGGCAGCTTTTTCCCGCCTGCCCCGCCAGATAGGCGATCACGCCGGAATACAGTCCGGCGCCGACCAGCACATAATCGTACTTTTTCATTTCCTGTTTTTCTCCTTTACAGTGCTTCGCCAAGTCCGGTCTGGATGGAATTTACGAGGAACTGCAGGGCTTCTTCTTCGTCCTCGCCCTCGCAGAAGAGTTCAATTTCGTCTCCGCATTTGACGCACGCGCCAAGGACGCTTAAGACGCTCTTTGCATTTGCTGTATTTCCGCCTCCATATTGGAATGTAATGGATGATTTAAACTGCATTGCCTGTTTGCACAGGGTTCCGGCCGGGCGAAGATGAAGGCCGGTCGGGTTTTTCACGGTTACTTTTCCGCTTACCATTGGTTTCCCTCCTAATTGCTTCCTGTCGTTTTATTTGCTACTGCTTTTTCTTTGATATGAATGGTTGTCTTCACACTGTCTACGAGTTCATAGCCGTCCGGCAGTGTGATTTTCACCGGTACTTCGTAATCCCCAACCCCCATATTGCTGAGATCTACCGAAGCGTTGATCTGGGAGACATCCAGTTTCTCCAGGTTTTTGTCCGATGCCTTAATGCGGATCGCAATCTGCGTCTGATCGTACAGAACCGTGTAGCTGGTCTGAAGATTGTCCGTCGTAATCTGCTCGACATCAAGCTGGAATTCCCTGCTCTCGTTCGGCATTACCGTTACGTGAACGTTGACGGATGCGGACGAACTGGACGATACCTTCAGATCGGTCGTATCCGCAAGTACCTCGCTTAAGTCGACGGTCGTCTCCACATCGGAGCGCTGTCCTGCGACCGAAGTATAATCTCCCGGAATCTCAATCGTATTGCCCTGATCTGCCAACTCTTTGAGCGCCTCCTCCGATCCTGCAACCGTAATTTCCTCCGGTGTGGTATAGACATTCTTGATCTGATAGCCGTCCGCCGGTGTTCCGCTGTACTGCGCATTTAATTTAATGCCCGATACACGGCGCCACAGTTCAATGTCCACATCTACCTGCGGGGAACCGCCGTCAAAGCTTAAGAACTCCATCTGGGATTCCGGCATCTCGTCCTGGTTTTTATCGATGATCACCAGATCCGCCGTGACGGTTCCGGAGCTCCGCATGTTCGTTACATCTACTTTTGCCACAACGCTGCTGATCTTTTTGACCAGGGACGCCGGACCGGAAATGGTGATGCTCTCCGGCTCGGAGGTCATCGTTCCCACTTCATAATCTTTTGCCGGTTTCGTATTTCCCGCATCAATCGTGATCGGGAATTTGGCACTGTCCACATCCTCGATTTCCACAGGAATAGTCGCTGTTACCGTGCTCAGTTTTTCCTGTTTTACCATCGAACATGTCGCCTTGATCGGCACGTAAACCGGGTTTGTATCCATCGTCACAATCTGCGTCAGATCGGCAGTGACGGTGATGTCCGACGCTTTCAGCCGGCTGACAACGGAATTGTTGTCCGTGACCGTAACAATGACGGTCTGATACTCCTCCGCAATCTGATACGTTTTCTTTCCGGCTGCGATGTAGGCTTCGTTCGTCACCTGCACCGGAGCCTCAAACCGCTCTTTCGCGAT